>NZ_CP096670.1:2347500-2647500 GCF_023238625.1 Agarivorans sp. TSD2052 | reverse complement strand
AGCATTAATACGGCTGAAGGTAAAGTGAAGCCAATAAATGCAGCAACCGCACCCAACTTACCCGCTCGATGCAGGCCAATGGCAAAACCCACTTGAGATGAACCAGGGCCAGGCAAAAACTGGCTCAGAGCAACTAAATTGGCGTACTCTTGCTGGGTTAACCATTGTTTGTTATCAACAAACTCTTGCTTGAAAAAGCTAATATGTGCAGCAGGCCCACCGAAGCTCAGCAAACCTAAGCGAAAAAAGCTGAAAAACACGTCAAATATTGCGCTCATAGTATTATAGTCGAGTGAGAAGAACTTCGATTTTATGACGGATTTGTTACCGTTATATTGCGCCCTATAAACTAATCTCATTGGTTGACTTGAACATGTACAATACAAAACTGCTTAGTTAATCAGTCAAGGAGTGGCAGTGTACTTTATCCATGAGGCTAAAATGGTGGTAGCACTTGTTTGCCTGCTAGTTTTGCAAGCTTGTAGCGCAACTGCGCCTCAGTTAACACTCTCTTGTGAGCCTGCGCTTAAGCGTTTAGATAAGCTATTAGTCGAGAACGTTGGTACTTTGAAAGGTGAGCGTGTTGCCGCAACTGCGTGGTTGCGTTATGACCGTTTTATCTATCATTACCTAGAAAACTCGGCACTCCCGAGTGGGGCTGTTCAAGCAACGCTAATTGATTCTATGAGTGCTTTAGCGATTAGTGGTTTACAAGCAGAATGGCTAGTTTTAGAGACGAAATATGCCAAAGAGTGGCTGCAATCCAATCACGTTGTGGACGCTAAGCCGTTTATTGAACAGTGTGTTAGCCAACTTGCTAAGCAGTATAAAACCAACCCTGAACACATGGTTAGTTTATTGGCTAGTGTTCCTCCTGATGAGGATTATTCAAGCACTGCGAAGGTGTTTGGTTTGTATCCTATTAGCTCAAAAATATTTGCTAGTGCTGTAGTAAAAGAACAAACCAGTCTAAGGCATCAGTGGCAAGCAGCCAGCCGCTCGCCACTGTCTGGTTTTAGTGAACAAGACGTCGCACTATATATCCCTGCACAAAGAAGTCGCAAGCTAGACGCTGCCGCAGTTGAGTTTAATCAGTTTGGCCAATTAAGCGCGAAGCATCAACAAATGCAATTACTCGACTGGCACGCGCCGCAATGGTTGATTGAGAACTCGCAGGCAGACAATCTTCCTGGTTCACCATATTGGCGGCAACACCAGCTGGAGGTTGACACCACACAGCCTGTAAGTTTTTCAAAAATCAGCTACGGAAGGTTTAAAGGGCGCACCAGTATACAGCTCAATTATGTGCTGTGGTTTAAGCAACGCCCTAAACTCTCTTCTGTCGATTGGGTGGCAGGTCGGCATGACGCCTTGGTTTTTAGGGTTCATTTGAGTCCACAGTTGGAAGTGATAGCCTACGATAGTATTCACCTTTGCGGCTGTTGGTATACGTTGATGCTGCCTAAGGAACGAGCCTATGAGGCGATTCAAGATCCCAAGCAAGAGAGCGTTTTAATGTATCGGGTTGATACGGCAGAACAAATGCGTATTAGTGTTAGCGCAGATACTCACCAAATTATTAATGTTAGGCCTGTAGTCGATGATACCCTTCTGCTTGCTAGTCAACGGGAGTATCAACTTGCTCCTTGGGGAAATTTGCTTAGTTTAGAACACGAGCAGGGCTATCAAGCCATCTATGATCCGCAAGGTTATGTTTGGGGTTCCCAGCGTTTAGAGCGCTGGTTCTTCTGGCCTATGGGGGTTAAGCAACCTGGAACCTTGCGCCGTTTTGGCGATCATGCCATTAGTTTTGTTGGAGAGCGCTATTTTGACCAAGCCCATTTGTTAGAAGATCTGGGTGTGCAATAATATGCCGATAACAGCCCGATGCTGAAATTAAAACTATCAGGGAATCAATGATATGAGTTATGACAACAACAATATATTCGCTAAGATTATTCGCGGGGAAATGAGCTGTTTAAAGGTGTACGAAGATGAACATACCCTCGCATTTATGGACATTATGCCGCAGGCCGATGGCCATACTTTAGTGCTACCTAAAGAGCATGCAGAAACGATATTTGAGTTATCAGACGACGCAGCTGCAGCAGTGATTAAAACTGTGAAAAAAGTCGCGGCAGCGGTAAAACAAGCTATGGGCGCTGAAGGCATTAGTTTGGTGCAGTTTAATGGTGCGGCGGCAGGGCAAACCGTCCCTCATTTACATTTTCATATCATACCGGGCTCACTGGCTGAGGCCCGAAGCCATGCTCGCAATATGGTTGATAGTGAAAGCTTACAGCCTTTTGCCGATAAAATTGTCGCTATTTTAGCCCAGTAAATGCCCCTGAGACAAAAAATTGAGCTACGAGATTGTTTTAGTAGCTCGTATTTAGCGCTTGCTTGGTAAAAATTACTTAATTGCGACTAAAGAACCAAAGTTAAAGCACTGAAACCATAACTCGCTATCACTAAAACCAGCCTCTTTAAATCGTTGTTTATGCTCTTCAATGGTATCAGGAACTAACACATTATCTAAAGAACTGCGTTTTTGGCTTATTTCCAATTCACTGTAGCCGTTGGCCCGTTTGAAATCTAAGTGCAATTCGCTAATTAAATCTTGAATGGCCAGCGCTGAAAAATGAAATTTCTCGCTGACTACCAATAAGCCGCCTTTCACCATACCCGCATGAATTTTTCTCAGTAAGCTTAGGCGTTGGTCCTTTGGAATAAACTGTAAGGTGAAATTTAGTACAACCACAGACGCGTTCGTTATCTCTACATCGCAAATATCATCACAAATAACCGTTACAGGTGTAGAGGCTCTAAACGCTTCTAAGTGCTTTTGGCAACGTTCAACCATGGCTGGCGAGTTATCAACTGCCACAATTTCAACGTTCTCAAGCTTAACGGCTCGGCGCATAGCTAAGCTGGCAGCCCCAAGAGAACAACCTAAATCGTATAAGGTGGTATTAGCTTGATGAAACTGCTCTGTAAGATGGCCAATCGTAGAAATAATATTGCTATAGCCCGGCACTGAACGTTGGATCATATCTGGGAATACTTCTGCGACTTGATCATCGAAACGAAATTCACCTAGCTGGGTGATAGGTTGAGAAAATAATTTGTCTTTGCCTTGCATGGGGGCTCTCGTGCGGAAATTGATAGAATTGAGCGGGTAATGTGACCCTAAAGGCTATTGTAACTAGCCAAACCTAACTTGTCTTCGGCAATTTTACCCTTAAGGGCAGATTTATTGCTGTATCACTATTCTTATTTGTGGTCGCTTTCCTTTATACTATCGCCTTTTCTCTTGGCAAAAACTCATTATTGGTGTTTTTGCCAAGTTAGATTATTCAATGAATTTTAAAACGTAAAACGGGAAAGGCCAAATGCGCACTGTTTACTGCGGACAAGTTACCAAAGAGCTAGTTGATCAAGAAATAAATTTAGTCGGTTGGATTAATCGTCGTCGTGATTTGGGTGGAGTAATCTTCATTGATTTGCGTGACCGTGAAGGCATTGTTCAGGTGGTGTTTGATCCCGACCGTGCTGATGTATTTAATACCGCTAATAGTTTGCGTAACGAATTCTGTGTGCGCCTGAAAGGCCGCGTACGTGCTCGCCCTGAAAGCCAGATTAATGCTGACATGACAACCGGCGAAGTTGAACTGCTAGGCTTAGAGCTCGAAATTCTGAACCGTTCAGCGCCATTGCCATTAGATAGTAACCAAGATAACTCTGAAGAGCAGCGCTTAAAGTATCGTTATTTGGACTTGCGTCGCCCAGAAATGAATCAACGTTTGGTATTTCGTGCCAAGGTGACGGGGTTCGTTCGTCGCTTCATGGAAGAGAATGGCTTTCTAGATATTGAAACCCCAATTTTGACTAAGGCTACTCCTGAAGGCGCACGTGATTACTTGGTGCCAAGTCGTACCCATAAAGGCCAATTTTTCGCATTGCCTCAATCACCACAAATCTTTAAGCAATTGCTGATGATGTCAGGTATGGACAGGTACTATCAGATAGTTAAGTGTTTTCGTGATGAAGACTTACGTGCCGACCGCCAACCTGAATTTACCCAGATCGATATCGAAACATCATTCATGACGTCTGACCAAGTTATGGCGGTTACCGAGCAAATGATGCGTGAGTTGTTTGAAACGATGCTCGATGTTGATTTAGGTGTCTTTCCACAAATGACTTATGCTGAGGCCATGCGTCTATATGGTTCTGATAAGCCAGATTTACGTAACCCAATGCAATTAGTTGATGTCGCTGATTTGCTCAAAGACGTAGAATTTAAGGTGTTTTCTGGCCCTGCCAATGATGAAAAAGGCCGAGTCGCAGTATTACGTGTACCTGGTGGTGCTAAGCTTTCTCGTAAACAAATCGATGACTACGGTAAATATGTTGGTATTTACGGCGCTAAAGGTTTGGCGTGGATGAAAGTTAACCAGCTAGATGCCGGCTTAGAAGGCCTGCAGTCTCCAATCCTTAAGTTTCTAACCGAAGATGTGGCAACGGGAATTGTTGCTCGCTGTGAAGCCCAAGACGGTGATTTAATACTATTTGGTGCTGATAAAGCCAATGTGGTTTGTGAAGCAATGGGAGCGTTGCGTCTAAAAGTGGGTGAAGACATGGGCTTAGTGGCCGATGAATGGAAGCCTCTATGGGTGGTTGATTTCCCAATGTTCGAAGAAGTCGATGGCCAATTCCACGCGATTCATCACCCATTCACCGCTCCTGTTGCTGGTATTAGCGCTGAGCAACTCACTGAGTCACCGGCCGGGGTATTATCAAATGCTTACGATATGGTACTAAACGGTTGTGAGCTAGGCGGTGGTAGTGTGCGTATTCATAAGCAAGATATGCAAGCTGCGGCCTTTAAAGTGCTTGGTATTAGTGATGAAGAAGCGCAAGAGAAATTTGGCTTCTTGTTAGAGGCGCTACAGTATGGTGCTCCACCACATGCAGGCTTAGCATTTGGCTTAGACCGCATTGTGATGTTAATGACGGGTGCAAGCTCTATTCGCGACGTTATGGCATTTCCTAAAACGGCAACCGCTGCCTGTCCTTTGACCAGCGCGCCTAGTGCAGCTAACCCTGTTTCTTTGAAAGAGTTGGCGTTAACAATCACTAAGCCAGAGTAATGACTATTCACCACTAAAAAAGGCGAGCTTAGCTCGCCTTTTTTATTTTTACCGTAGCCGTCATATGAAGCTATAAGCAGTATGATAAATACTAACTAGGTGCTGTTAGAGCGACTCGACCCCTTGGGGAGCCGAAACAGTGGGTGCAAGTGTAATACTTCTCTATCTTTATCCAGTAAAGCGCCTTTACTATTACAATCGTTATAAAAAGCCAGTGCATCTGCCTTGGGCAGTGGTCGGCCAAATAAGTAGCCTTGCACTTTATCAAACCCATTTTTTTTCAGCCAATTAGCGTGGGCGAGAGTTTCAACCCCTTCAACCAAAATATCAAATTCTAAGGTATGCATCAGTTTGAGCATGCTTAATACAATGTTCTGAGTAGGAACTGATGTGATTGCGTTGTGGCCAAACTCTCGGTCAAATTTAATTTTGTCACAGGCCAAATTACTGAGGTAACTGAGAGAGGTGAAACCTTTACCAAAATCATCAAATGCAACTTTAATCCCCGCATTACGAATGTGGTTAAGTTGATTTTTAACTTGCTGATAGTTTTGCACCGCAACACTTTCCGTGATTTCAAGTTCTAGACAATTATTGCCAAGCTCTGAACTCTGGTACTTGGATATTAATTTCTTTGCAAAGTTTTCATCTTCAAATTGCCTTCCACTAACATTAAATGCGATGGTTAAACCTTCATATCCTAGCTGGTTGAATTCCTCCATAAGCGCCAAGGTTTTATCGATAACCCAATATCCTAGCGGCAAAATATGCCGACCTGCCTCTACGGTATCTAAAAACTGGCCAGGATTCATCAAGCCTTGTGTGGGGTGATTCCAGCGCAGGAGTAACTCGAATCCGGTGATTTTTTGTTGAACCATTGATACTTGAGGCTGCAGATATAACTCTAGCTCATCATTACTCATCGCCTGCTGAAATTGGTTTTCAATGGTGAATACCATGTCGTTTGCATAGGCTAACTCAATGTCGAAATGGGTGCAGCAGTTTCGGCCTTTTCGCTTGGATGAGTACATCGCTAAATCTGCATATTTAACTAATAGTTGCGGTTGATACTCCGCCTGTTTAGCGGTGGCTATGCCCACACTCAGTGTTACTTTCATCGATACACCAGAAATGGTGATTTCGCGGGCTATTTCTTGCGCCAAGCTATAAGCGAAGCCAAGCACACTGTCTTTATTTTGGCGATGGATAATCAGTGTGAACTCATCCCCTCCCAAACGGAAAGTGTTTGACGAAAATTGACTGAGTTGCATGATGCGTTTAGCAACTTGTACTAATAATAAATCACCAAAGTCATGGCCTAAGGTATCGTTGATGGTTTTAAAGTTATCTAAGTCGATATAAATGAGGCTCAATTCTTCATTGAGTTCTTCGGCTGTTTTAAGGGATTCACCTAACTGTTTTAAGAATGCGGTACGATTAGGTAATTCGGTTAATGGGTCTTCCATCGCCATCTTTTCCAATACTTTGGTATTGGCTGCAATACTCGAGTTCATCTTGTTAAAACGATCGGCTAGCTCTATAGAAATATTATCTAAAGAGTCGAACTCGTCATTAAACATATGTAGCGTATTTTGTGATTGGTAACCTTTGTTATTGAGAATGCTGGGTAAATTTTCAGTGTGATAGCGCAAACTGCTTAGCGGCCGTCGCATCAATACAAGCCCAACAATAATGCTTAGGCTCATGGTTAGCAGCAGTAACATGGCCAGTCGGTTTTCGAAACTGGTGGTTAATAAAACTTGTTCACTCCAGTCTTTCAGCACCACTAACCTTAAGGCCGAAGTAGCACTGTTTTTTATGGGGTAAAGCTTACCTACAATGGTTTTGCCTTCGACCATAAATTCCATATTGGCGTGATTACGGTATTCAATGGCGCTATTAAACCACTGTTGACTATTTCGCTGAGTATTGGTCGCCAGCAAAATGCTTTTGTAGATGGAACGATCTAAATCGATGATTGCGAGTTCAATGTTATCGCGCTGAGTTACGTTGATCAGAGCATCGGCGAGTTCTAATTGAAATGCCAATACTCCCTGTTCGGCATTGAGAGTACGAATTGGCAAGGAAATCCACAGGTGGCATGCAATATCGCATTGTAAAAGTTGCATAGGCCTAGCACGCGACGCGACTTGTTTTAGGAGTTCTTCTGGCGGTAATGAGTCTTTAGAGTGACAAGAATAGTCACCTTGGTTGTTTACGGTGCAGCCATTAGTTATCGGTAATAGCCATTGTAATTCGGGCAGATGTTTTGAAAGGTATACATCAAGTTGGTTGAGGTTTTCTGCGTTACTAAACAGCGACTGTGCTTCAAATATGTAGGTAATACTGTCACTTAATCGATTAATTTGATCATTGAACTCTAAGGAGTAGTTATCCAAATAGCTTGTTTTTAGTTCGGCTTGCTGACTTTGGTAACGCTCCATTGCGGTTAAACCAAAAGTGGCCACTAATACACCCGCCGCTAAAATCAGCATAACCGTCAATTTGAGCCGGACACTGACATAGCGTTTTTTTATATCGATTAAAGGGAACCGACTTAACTTCATTGGTCTACCACTCAGTTTACTTTTTTATTATTAGTGTTATTAAGAGAAAATGTCATTTGCTCTGTTTAAGCATAGAGCGAATTATCAAAAACGATAACTAAGTTGAACTGCAAACAGTCTCCAGTAACGTTCAGGATTGTTTTCTCTAGTGGGGTTTAAGTCGTTTACCGGGGCTAACATAGACGTGCCCGTGAACCAGTGGTGTTCGATTTTTAGCTGTAAATTACGGTGGAAATTCCAGCTGGCTCCGACAGTCACATCACTTAAGTTTCTTAGGTTTTCATCTATATCATTATCTACGAAATGACTGCGGTCATACCGAGCTAATAAATTCCATTGTTGATTGAGCATATAAATCATTTGAAGATAGTAGGCATTGATATCAGTGCTACCATCAAATGCGGGTTCAAGGGCTTCAGCGATGGCGTTTTTACCTTGAGCATAGGTGCCGCCGCGGCGCATCGTGAATTCGCTGGTTAACTCATACCGTTGTTGAGCATACTGTAATGAAAGGATGTATTGGTCAGTATCCATAGTGAAATCTAAAGGCGCATAGGTGATGTCACCATTAGGTGGAGTGGGAATACCAATATTAATGGCATCATTGAGATGACTTTTAAGGCGACGGTATTCAACAGCCACTAACCAATTAGCATTTGGCCGAGTGGAAAGGTGAATAGAGGTATTCCAATCGCTTTCAAAAGTCCCTCCTTGGTCTTGGCCAAAAAAGCGTCGGCTAAAACTTTCATCAAACGCTTCCTTACCGATCGATGCGGCTAAACTATACTGTTGACCGCTTTGGGTATAGTAGTCTAAGTCGGCGCGAATACCGTCGGCCCGAAGACTTTGCTCCTTTAGAATATGTGGATAAACCGAAGACGGCAGCAAGATGCTAGGACGAGTAAATGGCACATCGCGTGTTGCGCCATAAATACCATTAGCCAGCTTAAAACGGCCTAACTTAAAGCCTATTTCCCAATCTTCGTTAGTTTCCACCTGGTAATTTAGGCTTAAATAATCAACTTCTAAGCCCGTTTCAAACCAATCGCCACTTTCACGAGCGATAACTAAACCAGATACTGACCATCGAGGGTTTATGTACCAGTAGCCGTGCAGGCCAGCCTCAAATAGCGGTCCGCTATCACCAGAGTTATACCCGTAATAGTTGTTGGCGTTAACATCTATATAACTGGCCGAGACAAACCCTCCCCAAGATAATTTGGCATGGGCGGCATTAGGCAACAGCATGCCTAGAGAGCTACTCAACAAGAATAGAATGAAGTTCTTCATTGTTTACCTCTTGGCTTGAGTATCCAATCGCATTTGGATTGTCGAGAATTTTTTGCAGCATTGCTTGCTCTGAATCAACCTCTGTAGGCGCAATTGCGGTGCCCGTGTATATCTGTCTTTCCCAAATTCTGGTGAGCTGGTAAGGAAACAGTTTAAGAGCGCTTAAACAAAATTGTTTGTGCAATTCATCATTGCTGTTCATTACCACAATTTCTATGGCTTGGCCGTTTGGCCAATTTTTTTGACGTAACGAGAAGATAGAGCGGATGTTTTTAGTATTTAGTTCGAACTGATGAGTAGCATGGCCGACAACCCACACGTTGGCATGAAGAGGATTACTTACACTAATAATTAGAAATAATATAAGCGATTTATGGCCAAACAACTTGAGTTGCTTAAGCAGAACAAAAAATCGCCAACAAGTTGCAATCATAACCGTCCGTTGGTTGTTTATAATATCGATTCCACCTACATATTAACAATAGAATAAAATTATCAATAAGGTAAGGTAACTTAGTATTTAGGATGTTTTTAGTATTAAGGAATCGCTAAGTGATGGAATGTAAAGATTTTTTTATTCATTGATTTCAACGCAAATGCGGAAAGTTTCGTGCGCCATGATGGTGAAAATCACGATTGCTTGTCAAATTTTCTCTGTTAGTTAAAAATACCGCGCTGTAACGAAATATTTACCCACGACTTGTAAGTACTTATCGAATAGGCAATGGTTAATTCTCGTAATAAAGCTGTGCTTGCAGTGTTTATAATGTTTATTATTGCTGGATAGAATAAATAAAAGGAGATAATAGTGGCGGGGCATAGTAAGTGGGCCAATATTAAACACCGTAAAGCGGCACAAGATGCTAAACGTGGGAAGATTTTCACCAAATTCATTCGAGAGTTAACGGTTGCAGCTAGGGAAGGGGGGTCTGATCCTGATGCCAATCCTCGTCTCCGAGCAGCAATAGACAAAGCGCTGTCTAATAACATGACCCGCGATACCGTCAATCGAGCGGTTCAACGTGGCGCTGGAGAACTCGACGGGCAGCAACTTGAAACGGTTATTTATGAAGGCTATGGGCCAGGCGGTACCGCCGTTTTAGTGGAAACGATGACCGATAATCGAAATAGAACCGTATCTAGTGTCAGGCATGCTTTTTCGAAAAGTGGCGGTAACCTAGGCACTGATGGCAGTGTGGGCTACCTATTTGAGAAGAAGGGCATTATCTCTTACCCAGCGGGCACTGATGAAGAACGCGTCATGGATGCTGCTTTAGAAGCGGGCGCTGACGATGTGACAACCAATGACGATGGCAGCATTGATGTATTTACCTCTCCCAATGAGTTTGGCGAAGTAAAAGATGCGCTAGATGCGAGTGGGCTGTTAGCTGTTCATTCGGAAGTGACCATGATCGCTTCAACCCATGCTGAACTAGATGCGGCAACGGCACCTAAGTTGATCAGGTTAATTGATATGTTAGAAGATGATGATGACGTTCAAGAGGTCTACCACAACGGTGAGATTTCTGATGAAGTCGCTGCGCAGTTGTAAGCACAGTGAATATTGTATTAGGTATTGATCCAGGGTCGAGAATCACAGGCTATGGAATAGTCAAACAAGCCAACGGCAAAATAGAATACCTGGGAAGCGGTTGTATTCGCACCAGCGAAAAAGAACTTCCGTTACGCTTAAAACAAATACATGCTGGTGTCAGTGAAATTATTACTCAATTTTCACCTGATGAGTTCGCCATTGAGCAGGTATTCATGGCAAAAAATCCCGATTCAGCGCTCAAGTTAGGGCAAGCACGAGGCGCCGCTATTGTTGCAGCTGTTCGTCATGACTTACCTGTAGCGGAGTATTCTGCCAGACAAATAAAGCAAGCGGTCGTAGGAACTGGCGCCGCAGATAAATCACAAGTACAACATATGGTGGCGCAATTGTTGTCGTTATCCGCTAATCCTCAAGCTGACGCGGCAGATGCTTTGGCGGTGGCTTTATGTCATTGTCATACTAGGCAAAGCTTAATCAGCATGGCTGGTAAAGTCCGAGGAACAGTAAGGCGACGCTTACGCTAATTGATTGTTTGCTTAAAAAAGCAGCAAACAACGGTTTTTTTAGTAAAAATTCAACGGAACGAATTGAAACTTAAAACTTTGACCCAATATATTGCTGATAGAGTTTATTAGCTAAGGTAAAGAGGACGACATGACCTTAGAGCGTTCAGAACGTTTTGAAATTCCCGTATTACCACTGCGTGATGTAGTGGTATACCCACACATGGTTATCCCATTGTTTGTTGGTCGTGAAAAGTCTATTCGTTGCTTAGAAAGCGCGATGAGTCAAGACAAGCAAGTTTTGTTAGTGGCGCAGAAGGATGCCAGTAATGATAACCCTCAAGCAGAAGACTTATATACCGTAGGTACGGTAGCTAATATTCTCCAATTGTTGAAGTTGCCTGACGGTACTGTGAAAGTACTTGTTGAGGGCAGCCAGCGCGCCAAGCTAGAGCAAATTATTCAAGACGATGAATACTATGTCGCTTCTGCTGAATACATCGTGTCTGCTCAACCTGACGAGAAAGAACAAGAAGTCATGGTGCGCTCGGCGATTAGCCAGTTTGAAGGCTACATTAAGCTGAATAAAAAGATCCCACCAGAAGTGCTCACTTCGGTTTCTGGTATCGATGATGCCGCGCGCTTAGCTGACACCATGGCTGCTCATATGCCTTTGAAGTTAGAAGACAAGCAGTCAGTACTAGAGTTAGCCAGTATTCCTGAACGCCTCGAATATCTGATGGCGATGATGGAGTCTGAAATCGATTTGCTACACGTGGAAAAGAAAATCCGCGGTCGAGTCAAAAAGCAAATGGAAAAAAGTCAGCGCGAGTACTATCTCAACGAGCAGATGAAGGCTATTCAGAAAGAACTGGGCGAATCTGAAGATGGTCAAGATGAGTTTGAGCAGTTGTCTCAGCGCATTGAAGAAGCCAAGATGCCAGAAGAAGCTAAAGATAAAACTTTAGCAGAACTGAATAAACTTAAAATGATGTCTCCGATGTCTGCCGAAGCTACCGTAGTTCGTGGCTATGTAGATTGGATGTTAAGTGTACCTTGGGTGAAACGCTCTAAAGTTAAGCGTGACTTAGCTAAAGCTGAACAAGTCCTTAATCAAGACCATTACGGCTTGGAAAAGGTCAAAGAACGTATTTTAGAGTACTTGGCGGTACAAAGCCGAGTAAACAAATTGAAAGGGCCTATTTTATGTCTAGTTGGGCCGCCGGGCGTGGGAAAAACCTCTCTGGGCCAATCTATTGCTAAGTCTACCGGGCGGAAATATGTGCGCATGGCATTAGGTGGCGTTAGAGACGAGGCTGAAATTCGTGGTCATCGTCGCACCTACATAGGCTCTATGCCAGGTAAGTTGATTCAGAAAATGTCTAAAGTGGCGGTAAAAAACCCGCTGTTTTTGCTAGATGAAATCGATAAAATGGCTTCAGATATGCGTGGTGATCCTGCTTCAGCATTGTTAGAAGTGTTAGACCCAGAGCAAAACAACAGCTTTAACGATCATTACTTAGAAGTCGATTACGATTTGTCTGATGTAATGTTTGTTGCTACATCAAATTCAATGAACATTCCTGGTCCTTTGTTAGACCGAATGGAAGTGATTCGTTTATCGGGGTATACCGAAGACGAGAAATTGAATATTGCTAAGCAACATTTGATCAGTAAGCAAATTAAACGTAACGGTCTTAAAGATCACGAAATCACCATTCATGATAGTGCCATTATTGGCATCATTCGTTATTACACGCGTGAAGCGGGTGTGCGTAGTCTAGAGAGAGAAATTTCTAAACTTTGTCGTAAAGCAGTAAAAGAAATTCTGCTTAACAAAGACTTGAAACAGGTTGAAATTAGCCAAGACAATCTCAGTACCTACTTAGGCGTGCAGCGTTGTGATTACGGTAAAGCTGATGAGAACAACCGTGTAGGTATGGTGACTGGTTTGGCTTGGACAGAAGTGGGCGGTGATTTGCTGACTATTGAAACCGCCTCGGTACCTGGTAAAGGCAAGCTCACTTACACGGGTTCTTTAGGTGACGTGATGCAAGAGTCTATTCAAGCCGCTATGACCGTGGTAAGAGCGCGTGCCGACAAGTGGCGTATCAACAGCGACTTTTACGAGAAGCGAGACATACATGTACACGTACCTGAAGGGGCTACGCCCAAAGATGGGCCAAGTGCTGGTGTGGCAATGTGTACCGCTTTGGTATCGAGTTTAACCGGCAACCCGGTTAAGGCCGAGGTCGCTATGACCGGTGAAATCACGCTACGTGGTGAAGTGTTACCTATTGGTGGACTTAAAGAGAAATTGTTAGCTGCTCACCGTGGCGGAATTAAAACAGTTCTCATTCCACAGGAAAACGAACGTGATTTAGAAGAGATACCAGAAAATGTTATTGGTGACTTAAAAATCATACCCGTACGCTGGATTGAACAAGTGTTAGAGGCTGCTTTAGAGCAAAATCCTGAAGGCTTTGAAGTAAAAGCTTGAGTCAATGCAAATAAACGATATTCGATAGCAAAATAGTTCTTGCCAGCCTTCTTCAAGGCCTATAGCCTAAGGCTGGCATGGACGCCGTTGATAATAGTATTGATGGTGATGTTTTAACTATATATAGACTGACTAGCCTGGTTCTTGGTCGTGATAAAGGAGTACCTATTATCACGGTAAAAAGAAAAGGAATAACAACAAGGGGAACCCATTGTGAATAAAGCTCAACTCGTAGACAAAATTGCTGAAGGTGCAGATATTTCTAAGGCCGCTGCCGGCCGTGCACTAGATTCTTTTATCGA
Source organism: Agarivorans sp. TSD2052 (assembly GCF_023238625.1). Classification (NCBI taxonomy): domain Bacteria; kingdom Pseudomonadati; phylum Pseudomonadota; class Gammaproteobacteria; order Alteromonadales; family Alteromonadaceae; genus Agarivorans; species Agarivorans sediminis. Next base: position 2,633,630 of record NZ_CP096670.1, on the reverse strand, counting down.
AGCGATTTCTGAAACTTTGAAAGAAGGTGATAACGTTGCCTTGGTAGGCTTTGGTACTTTCCAAGTGAAAGAACGTTCAGCCCGTACTGGTCGCAATCCGCAAACCGGTGCAGAGATTCAAATTGCCGCTGCTAACGTTCCTTCGTTTAAAGCCGGTAAAGCGTTGAAAGACGCCGTAAACTAATTGTCAGTAGTAGATATTTCTGCGGTCTGTCAAAGGCGCATCTTGGGGTGCGCTTTTTCATTATTAAATGTGGTAAAGAGTAAATAAGCATGTTGGAAAAGCTCCGTGAAGGAAGCCAAGGTCCGGTAGCCAAAATTATCCTCGGTCTTGTAATTTTATCTTTTGCTTTGGCTGGTGTAGGTAGCTATATAGCAACACCAAGTGAGCAATTGGCTGCTGAAGTAAATGGCGAAGCCATTAGCAGAGCCGAATTTGACCAAGCCTATCAAAACGAGCGTTCACGATTAGAAGGGCAATATGGTGCAGCCTTTAATCAATTAGCCGCTGATCCTGCTTACATGGCTCAGTTTAGACAAAATGTACTCGACCGCATGGTTAGCGAGCGTTTACTCAATCAAGCCGCAGAAAAATATGGGCTGCGAGTGAGTGATGCACAGGTTAAATCTCAGATATTGAATATGCCAGAGTTTCAAGTTGATGGCCGTTTTGATAATGACCGTTACTTAGCTGTATTGTATCGAGCTAATCTTCAGCCAAGCCAGTTTCGTGATTTGATTCGCAATGATTTGACCCGTCAGCAATTACAACAAGCATTGTTAGGCAGCGAGTTTGCCTTACCAAGCGAAGCTGAAATGTTGGTCAAGTTAAATCAACAAACTCGTGATGTACGCTACGTTACGGTTCCTGTTGAAAACTTTGCACAACAGCAAGCTCCAAGCGAAGAAGATTTGAAAGCTTACTACGAAGAACGTAAGAACACTTTTCAAACAGAAGAATCTGTAGATGTTGAATACATCGTTGTAGATACCAGTAAAATCGCCGAAGGCGTTGTGGTTGACGAACAAGACATTCAGCAATTTTATGATGCGAATAGCCAAAGCTATACTCAAGCGGAAAAACGCAAAGTAGCGCACATTCAAATTAGCTTTACTGATGACGAAGCGGCCGATAAAGCAAAGGCTGAAGCGTTACTCGTTAAAATTAACCAAGGTGAAGACTTCGCTGCGTTAGCCGCAGAAGCCTCTGATGAGACTTTCAGTGCAGAAAATGGCGGAGAACTCGGTTGGTTTGAAAGCGGAGTATTACCTACTGAATTTGATTCAGCCTTATTTGCGCTCGCAAATGAAGGTGATGTCAGTGAAGTAGTAAAAACAGAATCTGGTTTTCACTTAATCAAACTCATTGAGATCGAAACCGCTCAAGTTAAACCTTTAGATGATGTTAAAGTGCAAATTAGCCAACGCTTGCAGCAAGAACAGGCTCAAAATACGTTTTACGAGCAAGCACAGCGCTTAGCTGAAGTATCTTTTGAAATTCCTGACTCTTTAGTGGATGTGGCTAGTGAAACGGGTTTAACCGTTGAAACGGTTAAAGGCCTAACTCGCTCTAGTGCGAATGCGCTATTAAATCAACCACAGGTTATCAACCAACTATTTAATCCTGACTTTATTGCTGAAGGCTTAAATAGTGATGCTATTCAATTAGAAGATGATAGCTCTGTTGTTGTTCGTGTTATGGCTCATCAAGCCGCTGAGATTAAGCCTTTTGAGGAAGTTGAAGCTCAAATTGCGGAAGGTTTAACACAGTCTCGGTCAAATAAAGCCGCGCAAGATTATGCCGATAGCTTAATCGCTGCGCTGCAATCTGGTGAGGGCCTAGATGGTTTGTTATACGAGCAGAATCTTCAAGTTGACTCAAAAGTGAAGGTTTCTCGTGATAGCCAAGATTTTGAGCCTCAGGTGATTCGCCACTTGTTCATGATGGCAAAACCTAGTGAGCAAAAAGCCGCTAGCCGTATTGCCACTATGAATGGTGACCAATTGGTACTTCAAGTTACCGCTGTTAATGATCAAGATACAGTGGCGCCAGTTGAAACTGAGCGTTGGTTAGAGCAGTTAAGTAGCATTAAGGTTGAAGCTAGTTATCAAGTCCTTATTAATGTTCTAAAAAGTAAAGCAGAGATACAGTACTTGTTGTAATCTTTAATCTGGTTTACATTTTAAAAAAGGACGTTTTACGTCCTTTTTTGTTATAGGGAGGGGCGATTGAAAAAATCCATGGTGTTGATACTTGCCTTACTGGGTATTGGATTAGGCGTGTTGAGCTTTGTCTATTTCACTTACCCAGAAGTCATCGGCATCACCCCCGAAGCCACGAAAAATCCTTTGGTGGGCACTTGGGAATCAGAAAACGCCTTTTATGGAAAGAAAGAGCGCTTGGTGTTTGATGCTATTGGTCAACTTAAGTCAGGCAGTCGGGTTGCCACCAAATATGAAATAAATGGCAACAAGGTCATCGTAACATCAGCAGATAAAGTGGTGGAGTATCGAGTGGCAAAGGATGGGCAAAAGCTTGATGCCTATTTACCTAGAGTTGGCAGGCTACGCTATGTAAGAGTGAATAAATAAAGCCATCCAAGTCGACTTAGATGGCTTTATTGTTTAACGTTAGAAAGACTAACTATGCGAGTTCTACAATCTCAAAAGGAACAAGTGTGTCAACATCTTCTTCATAGTTAACCCCTTCAACGCCAAAACCAAACAGCTTTAAGAATTCAGTTTTGTAGTTGGCGTAATCAGTATGCTCTAGTAAGTTTTCGCTGGTAATTTTCGGCCAAAGGTCGACGCAAGTTTGTTGAATGTCTTCGCGTAACTCCCAGTCATCAAGGCGGAGCCTATTTTTGTCATCTACTGCTGGAGCTGTGCCGTCTTCTCGGTATAAACGCTGGTCGAACAGGCGGTATATCTGCTCCATACACCCTTCATGCAAACCTTGTTCTTTCATAATTTTAAATACCATAGAGATATACAAAGGCATTACAGGAATGGCCGAGCTAGCTTGAGTGACGACACTTTTAAGTACCGCAACATTAGCGCTACCATGCTTGGTGGATAGCTTTTCATTCAATGCGCTGGCAGCGCGATCTAAGTCCATTTTCGCTTTACCTAATGCGCCATCCCAATAAATTGGCCAAGTTAGGGCGGTACCAATATAGCTGTAGGCTACGGTTTTACAACCTTCAGCAAGTACGCCTGCTTCATCTAATGCTTTAATCCATAGCTCCCAGTCTTCGCCGCCCATTACAGTAATAGTGTCTGCAATTTCTTGTTCGCTAGCTGGTTCTACACTGGCTTCAATGATGGTGTCTTTATTGGTATCCACCGCGGTAGCTGTGTAGGTTTCGCCGATTGGCTTTAGGCTGGAGCGAATGACTTCTCCGGTATCCGGTAATTTGCGTACCGGTGATGCTAATGAATAGACAACCAGGTCAATTTGTCCTAAATCTTGCTTGATCAGCTCAATAGCGGCATCTTTGGCTTGATGAGAAAATGCATCGCCGTTAATGCTTTTTGCGTATAAACCCGCTTCATGAGCTTTCTGGTCGAAAGCCGCTGCATTATACCAACCTGCGGTACCGGTTTTTCTTTCTGTGGCGGGTTTCTCATAAAATACGCCAATGGTTGCTGCGCCACTACCAAAAGCGGCAGCAATTCGTGAAGATAAACCATAGCCACTTGATGAACCTACAACCAATACACGCTTAGGCCCATCTTTAACCACACCCTGTTGCTTGGTGTAATCAATTTGCTCTTGCACGTTGGCGGCACAACCTATCGGGTGGGTAGTAGTACATATAAAGCCGCGAATTTTTGGTTTAATAATCATCTTATGTCCTTAAACATGCTCGTTTGAATAACGCCGAAGTATGTTGTTTTATCAGCATTAAAATGCTGTAGATTCTAGCATGTTTATCAATAAAGTGGCATTCAGCTCGGCTGATCAGAGCAGTTAATAGAATAGCGAGAGTTTGTTGGCCAATTGGCGAGTAGATCGGTTATTAATTGCGCTTTCAGCTATTTGGCCACGGTTTATATTAAGTAAATGGCTGTGGCTTTGGTTTCCAATCAACCCAAGTTAGGGTAATTTAGTGATGCGTAAAGAAAAAGTGAATAGATAACCGTGCGTCAACTTAGTGAGTCGGTATCTATAGGGAACAGTTAACTACCACATGGACCTAGTTAAATTCACTTAAAGGAATAGGGATTAAGCGATTGAAAAGCAAGATATTACCAACGCGTATTGAAGGTAAAATAGTGGGCTTACCAACCAGTAAAACCACTCAGTACGCCGCCAAGAAAAAGGCTGATGAAATTGCCAGCCACTATGAGACCTATTTTAAACCAATCGTTGCTCTGAACGATGATGAAATAAACAGCGTGTATCGCCTTCGTCATGATGTGTATTGTGAAGAACTCAACTTTGAAGAGACCAATGAGCAAAAAGTTGAGCGAGACGAATTTGATGATTATTCAGATTACTGCTTGGTTAAACATTTATCGTCTAACTCTTTTGCCAGCACGGTGCGTTTAGTCTGTCCCTCAGGCTCTCAGTTATTACCGTTAGAAAAATATTGCGCTGGTGCTATTACCGATGAAGCCCTCAACCCCAGTAACTTTGCACGTAAAGATGTCTGCGAAATATCGAGGCTAGCCTTACACGCCACCTTTAGACGCCGTAAAACCGATAGGTTTAAAGACTCTGCGGTGGGTGGCATTAACGTCTCGGAATTGTACGAAGAGGAGCTCCGTTGCTTTCCTTTTATAACTGCCAGTATGTATTTAGCTGCGACCGTATTAGCCGAGCGACAAAATATTCGTCACGCGTATGTGATGATGGAGCCACGATTGGCGCGAAGCACCGCTTTATTGGGAATCAAAGTTAAGCAAATAGGACCTGTTGTTGAGTATCATGGACAGCGCGCTCCTTATTACATCACCTCAGACAGAGTACGTAGTAATTTGCCGATTACCTTAAAGCCACTGATGGATTATATTGAACGAGAAGTGAATAGTTCCTTATCTATACCCGAAGTGATGGGAGCCCAAGAATCGATTCTGTATCGGGGTAATTGATACAGTCTACTTATGAAATGCGTCTTGATAAGCCGACAGTAATCTGCGGCTTAACTCATGTTCTGGTTGAGAAAATAGTTGTTCTGTTTCTTTAAATTCAACGGCCTTACCGTGCTGCATCACTAATACCTTATCGCTAAAGTGACGAACTAAACCTAAATCATTTGATACAAAAATGTAACTAATCGCAAAACGCTGCTGTAGTTCTAACAGTAAATTAATGATTTGCGCTCTCACTGACACGTCAAGTCCAGCGATACTCTCATCAAAAACGATGATTTTGGGACTTAAAATCAGGGCTCTAGCAACCGCAATCCTTTGTTTTTGCCCACTCGATAGCATGTTTGGATAGAAACCGGCGTGTTCTTCCAATAAACCCACCAATTTCAAGGTAGAAATGACCTTCTGTTGTTGCTCTTCTGCGGACATTGCGGTGTTCAGACTGAGCGGGGCAGCAAGGATCCTTCCTATATTAGAACGAGGATTGAGAGAACTATTGGGATCTTGAAAAATCATTCTGATTAGTCTGCAGCGGCGAGTATAGTCACCAAAGCGTAATGCCTCACCATTAACGAAGATATCGCCATTGCTTGGCTTATTTATGCCGGCGATAACCTTTGCTAAGCTTGATTTCCCTGAGCCGGACTCACCGATGATGGCTAAGCTTTCTCCCATGCCCAACTCAAAATTGATGTTGTCTATGGCGGCAAAGCGTTGGCGACTTAACCAACCTTTATGGACATAAACATGTTGCGACAAATTACTTACGCGTAATAGGTTAGCCATTGCCATTAGCCTTCTTTTCTAGGTTGAGGGGGTAGTGGCATGCAAACTGATGACCTTTTATTTTTCTTAACTTGGGTTGAATAACGCACTCTCGCTGGGCTTTAGGGCAACGTGGTCCTAAGCGGCAACCAATGGGTAAATGTTGTAGCGCCGGAATAGACCCAGGCAAACCAGGCAGAATACTTTTTCGTGGAAAAGGCTGATTAAACTTAGGTACTGAATTGAGCAGGGCGGCAGTGTAGTGATGATGGGTATTGCCTACCACTTGTTCAGAACGGCCAACTTCTACCATCTGCCCACAATATATAACACTAATAGTATCGGCGAGATCTGACAGGGTATTCAGGTCATGGCTAATCAGCAAAATAGCGGTGTTGTTGAGTTTGTTTAGTTTATGCAGCAAGCGAAGTATCTGACTTGCGGTTGTCACTTCCATCGCCGTTGTCGGCTCATCAGCCACCAATAGTTTGGGTTGACCTGCAATGGCCATGGCGATCATTACCTTTTGGCACAAGCCGTCTGACAGCTCGTATGGGTAACTGCGCATGACTTTGTGGTGGTCTTTAACGCCGACTTTGTGTAACAAAGCTTGCGCCTGTTTCTTACGCCATTGAAAACGCCGCCAAAATCCACCCTTAATATTGTGACAAGGTATAGCTTCTTCAATCTGTTTGCCTACCTCTTCGGAAGGATCAAGACATGAGCTAGGCTCTTGAAATATCATGGCGATATCATTGCCTAACACTTTTCTACGCTGTCGAGCGGTAAGTGCGAGTAGGTCAACATCGCCTAAGCGCATGCGGTCTGCTTTTACGGTCCAGTTGGGTTTAGTTACCCCTAATAAGGCTTTAGCGATCAAGCTTTTGCCTGACCCCGATTCGCCGACCAGCGCTTTAATCTCGCCTTCTGCCATGGTTAGGCTGACTTTATCAACCGCTTTAACCACCCCGGCAGGCGTATCTATTTCAATCGTAAGATTACGAATATCAAGCAGTGCCATTAGTCCACGCCCTCTAGCATAGCTTGTCTAAGCCCTTCACCCACCATATTCACGCTTAAAATACTGGTCATAATAACGAAGCCCGGTAAGGTTACTGTCCAAGGGGCTGAGAATAACAAATCGTTGCTGCTGCCTAACATTGCTCCCCATTCAGGGAGAGGCGCTTGAGCGCCAATGCCAATGAAACCCAGGGCGGTAATATCGATTAAAGAAGATGAAAAGCTACGGTTTATTTGAAATACAATCGCATCCGCAATATTGGGTAAGATACCATTTTTCAAAATTCGGTAATTGGTCGCCCCATCTAAGCGAATAGCCACAATATATTCTTTTTGAATTTCGCTAGAAACCGTAATGTAAGTGAAACGAATAAACTGAGGAATTTGGGCGAGCGTGATGGCGATGAGGGTATTTTCTAGGCCAGGCCCTAAAAATGAAACCACCATAATAGCAATTAATAGCGAAGGGATTGATAACGCCGTATCCATCACATGGTGTAAAACGCTCGATTTTACACCATGGCTCATCCCGGACAAAACACCTAACGGAATACCGATTATTGCGGCGAATATCACCACGATAAGCCCGCTACCAAAAGTGAGTTGGCAGCCATAGATCAAGCGGCTCAATAAGTCTCGGCCTAAGTCATCGGTACCAAAAAAGTTATCTACATGACCCAACTTGTTCCATGACGGGGGCTGTAAGAGGTTACTGCCTTGGAAATCTAAGGGGTAGGGCGCAATTAGCGGGCCAAACAAGGCCAGTATAATAAAGCCGAGCAGCACCCATGCTCCAATCATTGCAATTGAGTTATTTTTGAACCGCAGCATGACCCTTTGTAAGGCACTGGATACGGTGGTTTCTGAGAATACATTATTGCTGAGCATAAACTTCTCTTCGGCGTAACGGGTGGATCAATGCAGTGAAAATATCGGTTAATACAAAGGTACAAATGACTAAAGTGGCGATCGCCAACATACCGCCTTGTATCGCAACATAATCTTGTTGGTAAATGCTTGAAATAAGCCAACGACCAATGCCAGGCCAGGCAAATACCACTTCCAGAACCATTGCCATTGTTAGCACATTACCAAATTGTAAGCCTAAGCTAGGAAGGATAGGCGGTAAGGCATTGTGCAGGGCATGGCGCATCACTATCTGCGTTTTCGACAAACCTTTAGTCGCAGCCGCTTTAATATAGTTTTGGCTCATTACTTGCGCCATTGAATTAGACAGTTGACGAATCACTTCCGTGGTGGGGACGACAGCAAGCACAATGGTGGGCAGAAGTAAGTGGCTTAAGATAGACATGAATGCTGGCCAACGAGCTTGCGGTTCAAGCCACATAACATCAATGATGCCAAATCCAGTAATTTGGGGGATTTCCAGCAATAGATTGTAACGACCAGAGACCGGAAACCAACCCAGTAAAACGGAAGAGTTCATCACCAATAATAGCGCTAGCCAAAAAACCGGGATGCTATAACCAATCATAGTCAGGCTTAAGATAGTGTTTCTGATCCAGTGTTGGTGATAAATACCCGCTAAAGTCCCTAAGGGGATCCCCACCAAGAAAGACAATAAAAATGCCGAGAAACAAAGCTCTAATGTGGCGGGTAGGAATACAATTAGCTCGTCAAATACTGGCTTGCCAGTAACGCTAGAAATACCCAAATCGCCGTTTAAGTTATGCCATACAAACTGTAAGTATTGGCTTATCCACATATCATCAGATTCAATCAATACGGATTGTTTTTGTTGAAAAACAAAAGCAATGATATTGATGATCAAAAAGGTAATGATCAGTAAATTAATACGCCTTAATAGATACCTTAACATCGGCTACTTCCTATACGCATTGTTAAAAGACACTCCGCCATAGGGGTTCCAAGTAATGCCGTTTAAGCTATTACTATAAGAATACATTTTTAGTGCATGGGTTAAGGGCAGCACCGGTACGTCGGTTTCAATTATTTTTTGAATCTGATAATAATTTCTAACCCGGTCAGCTAAACGGGTAGAGCTAATGGCGTCATCGAGTAACTGCTCAAATTGACCATTGCACCATCGACTGTAGTTATAGCCTTGTTCAACAGCATCACAAGAAAACTGTTGCCTAAAGAAGTCATCGGGATCGCTGTTATCTGTCGACCAACCAACCAACAGCATATCGTAATTTACACTAGGGCTGAGCAAATAGCGGCGCAGTACCGCCCAATCTAGTAATGTTACGTTGACCGTGTAGCCATCGTTGACTAAATCATTTCTAATTAGCTCAGCTGTTTTATGTGGCTGGGGGTTATAGCTTTTCGATTCATTTAACACCCACAATTCAATCGGAGTTTGTTTGGCTTTTTCTATATAGGGGTAAACCTGCTGATCTTTATTTGGAGAGCGTGCTTGATAACGGTAAGCCCAAGACGACGGTGACAGCATGCTATCGGCAATTTCAGCAGTATTTAAATAGACCGAATCTAGGATTCGTTGTTTATCGATTAAGCCAGCAACATTGCGGCGGATCCGAACATCAGCGAACGGGGGCTTTTGCGTATTAAAGGCTAGATACGAAACGTTTAAACCCGACTGCACCGAAACCAGCAAGTCATCTCGCTCTTTCAGTACCTCCAATTGGTTTGCGGCGGGCTGCGCCATTATGTCACATTGGCCGGTTAGCAGTTTAGCTAGGCGAATAGAGGATGTTGGCGTGATATCAAACACTAATTGCTGCATTGGCGGTGCGCCTCGCCAATGTAACCAATGCCGATAATAACGAATAAAGTGATCTTTACGTTGATTGGCAAAATAGAACGGGCCGCTACCAATGGGCAATTGGTCAAGTAAACCTAATTGATTTTTTTGCTGTAGCTTATCGGCATATTCGGCGGATAAAATAACGGCATAATCACTGGCTAGATTTGCTAAGAATGCCGCATCAGGGTGTTTTAAAACGAATTCGACTCGGCTGTCACTTAACTTGTTAAACTCACGAATGTTATTACCAAACCCGATATTGTTGAAAAAAGGGTATTCACCTTCAGCAAGTTGATACAAAGGATGTTCAGCATTGAGGACACGCTCAAAACTAAACATTACATCATCGGCATTTAGGTTACGGCTTGGTTTAAAATAATCGGTTTTATGAAAGTGAATGCCTTTTCGTAAATCAAATTGATAGCGCAGACCGTCGTCACTAATTTGCCATTTATTTGCGACACCGCCGATCAGTTGCTGGGTAACGGGGTCTATTTCAATTAAGCGATCGTATAAATGGCGAGATGTAACGGCTATCGCATTCACAGAGCTTTCTAATTGCGGGTTAAATGTATCTGGCGCTGATTCTGTACAGTAGACTAAACCAAGCTTTTTTACGTCTTGTTGTTGCTCGCAACCCAGTAGTAAAAACGTTAGGCACATCATTGTGCCTGAGAATAATGCGTTCATGAGATGCTGATATCCTGATAACTGCTTGATAATTTACCATTAACCATCTGGTCATCTCAACCAATGATACACCTAGCGGTGGGTATTAATCCTATGTTTTTTGATCAGACCCCGAAGTTGATGGTAGCTGATACCTAAAGCTTCTGCGGTTTGGGTTTGTTTATAGCGGTTTTTTTCTAATGATTCGCAAATTAGCTGTTTCTCAAAGTCAGCCACTTGTTGATTAAAGTCGCCTTCCCTGTGGGATACCTTTTCTGTTGAATCAGCTGCTGTGACGGGGCGCCATGGCGAGTCAAAAGGGTCGAAGTTAAGCTTACTAATAAGGCCATTTTCATTGCTGTTTTCTATTACCGCTCGCTCTACTACATTCTTGAGTTCACGAATATTGCCGGGCCATGGGTATGCTTCAAGTTGCGCCTTTACTGCCTGGCTAAGCCGAGGGGTATTAATAAAATTTAGCTCTTGAGCGATTTTTTTAGAAAAGTGCTCAGCAAGTAAGTTGATATCCTGCTTACGGTGACGTAGCGGTGGGAGGGTAATTACTGCAAAGGATAATCGGTCGAGTAAGTCTGCCCTAAAAGCGCCGAGTTCAACCAAACGCGGAAGGTCTTGGTTAGTTGCGCAGACTAAACGTACATCTACATCGAGGGTCTTATTGGAGCCAAGTCGTTCAATTTGGTTATACTCGATAGTTCGCAGCAGTTTCTCTTGTACCTCCATTGGCATGTTAGCGAGCTCGTCCAAAAATAAGGTCCCTTTATCGGCTTGCTCAAAACGGCCGATACGTTGTTGTGAGGCACCGGTAAATGCTCCTGCTTGATGGCCGAATAGCTCTGATTCAATTAAGTTTGGGTTTAAGCTTGCGCAGTTGAGGCTCAAGTAATGGCTGTCCCAACGTTCAGACAAATAGTGTAAACGGGCGGCTATTAATTCCTTTCCAGTGCCTCGCTCCCCAATCACCAAGATTGGTCTATTAAGTGGCGCGAGTAGCGATACTCTATCTAATACTTCTAAAAAACTGGGCGCGTTACCGAGTAAGCTAGGTGTTTCCATGGGTCACCGTGACTAAATATTGGTCAAAATAACTATATACATGCTGGTGATAATTGTCACTATTTATAAAATAACTTAAATATCAGTGCCTTAAAGAGTTGGCATGAGAGTTGTAATAGTAAAGCGGTACTGACAATAACTTTATTCTTCTCAATTAAGGGGAAATACCATGGGAATGTTTACACGTTTAACCGACATCATTAATTCCAATATTAGTGCCATGTTAGACAAGGCTGAAGACCCACAAAAAATGTTGCGTCTAATTATACAGGAAATGGAAGACACTTTAGTTGAGGTGCGTGCGAGCACCGCAAAGGTTCTGGCAGACAAAAAGCAGTTAATTCGCAAAATAGATAACTTACAGCAGCAGGCTGAAGACTGGCAAGGCAAAGCTGAACTCGCATTGAGTCGCCAACGTGATGACTTAGCTCGCTTGGCCTTGGTTGAAAAAAAGCATATTCAGGAATCAGTAAAGCAGCAACAACATGAGCTAACATTAGTCGATGATAGCTTATCGCAATTACAACAAGAGATAGAACAACTAGAGCTGAAACTCAGTGAATCGCGTAATCGCCAAGCAGGGTTGCTCGCAAGGCAAACTACGGCCAAAAATCGTCACGCAGTAAGGCAGCAGCTCGACAATGAGCGGGCATTAAAAACCCGCGAAAAATTTGAGCAATTCCAAGCTAAAATTGATCAACTTGAAGCGAAAGCCGAAGTGCTTGGTACCGACGGGAACAACCCAGACCTCAATAAACAGTTTGCTGAATTGAGCGCAGATGCAGAAATTGCTGAAGAACTCAGTAAACTCAAAGCTAAGTTAGAGCAATAGGAGACGCTATGCTTACTACTTTATTTGTCACTCCGTTAATTATATTTATGGCGATAGTGGCGCCGTTATGGCTAATTTTACATTACAAGAGCAAGCGCCAAGTTGAGCATGGTATTAGCGAGCAAGAGCGCGAGCAACTTACCGTTATTGCTGCACGAGCAAAAGAGATGTCGGCGCGTATTGGTGCTCTAGAAAGTATTTTAGATGAAAGCGTACCACACTGGAGGGACAGCTAATGTTTGACAAACCCTTATACCGTGACCCCGCTAAAGGGAAAGTAGCTGGTGTGTGTGCAGGACTCGCCCATAGCTTAGGTGCCGAAACTTGGTTAATCCGGATTATTGCTGTCACTGTTGCAATTACCAACTTGGGCCTATTTTTCATCATCTACGGGGCGGCTTGGCTATTTTTAGACAAGCGACCGAGCGACCAAGTGGGTGATGAGTCGGTAACGATTAAATCGAAAGTATGGCAACGCGGAGGTACGCCAAGCCAAGCAATTAAAGAGCTAGAACACCAATTTGATAATTTTGAACACCGGCTACGCAAGGTTGAAAAGGTAGTCACCGCTCGCGATTTTGAGTTACATAGTCAGTTCAAAAATTTATAAAGCAAAGGCAAAATTTAAATACCGAGTTCAAATAACTCAAGTGAATGTTAAATGACGCTTGGGTTAAACTCACTTTTTTGGTTAGACTAAAGAAGTGTAAACATATTTTTGCACCTGCAAAGCCGCAGGGCAATAGGGACTAGGAGAGCTTTTTGCGTTTAGTATGGATCGCTGGACAAGACGGAATGCGGTGTTGCTGTGAGTTTTTACAGGGGCCTAAAGGCCTGTCTCTATGGTTAAATAAAGACATGGGCGCGTCATGCGCATAGAGTTAAACTGCCAACAGAATACCCAAGTTTTTAGCGCTGTGTTAGGAGTGTTAGTTAAACACGGCCTTGCATTACAAGCCATGCAAAGTGTTGATAGCGGACATTTATTCCTTCATATCACCGAAATTGAACTTCCACTTACTCAGCAGTTACTTAGCGAATTTCGTTATTTACAAGGTGTTTCCGATGCGCGGATCGTGTCTGCTCTGCCTTCAGAGGTAGAGCATAAAGAAGTTCAAATCTTACTCGATAATGTTCCTTACCCAGTGGTGCTGATTGATAAGTCGGCTCAAATTCGTCAGTTTAATCAAGCCTTTGAACAATCTTGTGGTGATACCCCCCAACCACTTGCCAATAGCGATATCAGTAAGTTTTTACGGGGCTTTAGTGTTCAACGTTGGTTTGGTAGTGGTTCAGGTAAACGCGAATTAGTTGAAATTCAGCTAAGTGGTCGTGTTTATATGGCTGACATCATACCGCTGTCTGAAACATCCTTATTTTCACATTTGCCCGGTGCCATAATGCTGTTTAAATCAGCGCATTGGTTAGAGTCGAGTTTTGATTTGTCTCAGATAGAACTCGGTATCAGTGAAGGGCGTTTGGTGGCAAGTAGCGATGAAACCAACAATGTGCTTAACAGCCTGAAACGCCTAAATGAACATCCTATGCCTACTTTGCTGTTTGGTGAAGCAGGGGTTGGTAAGCGCTTTTTAGCTCGCTTGCTTAATGAGTTATCAATGGGCAGCGATGAACATTTTCACTGTGTGAGCTGCCAAAACCAAGAACATAGCTTATCAGAGCAGCTAGCAGAGATAGCCGCTGAAAAACCTAATACGGTTTTGTTGACCAATATCGAGCATTTAAAAAGTAGTGAAATAGAAGATGCCATTGTCTCGTTAACCGCTCCACAACTCGGCATTAAGCACTTACTTTTCTCTAGTCGTTATAGCCCTGATCAACTGGCGGCTATGTGGGGAGGGGATAGCTATTACTCAATGATTAAAAATAGCATTAATGTGCCGCCTCTTCGTCAACGTAAAGAAGATATCGTACCGCTTACTCAATCTTGGCTAGATTTTCAATATGCCAAGCATCAAGAGGTTGCGCCAAGGCTTAGCCGAGAAGTAAAACGCTACCTTAGTTCCCTTAGTTGGCCGGGCAATATTCCTCAGCTTTATCAGGTGCTGCAAAACTCTCTGGATATAGGCAGTATGAAATCTTGGCAAGTTAGCGACATTAAATATCATCACGAAAGAGTGGTGGACGATGTAAGCGTAGAAAGTTTGCTGCAGCAAGATTACCACTCAGCGATGGGGCAGTTTGAACATCTTTTGTTAAGCTACCATTACCCTCAGCATCCTAGTTCTCGACTACTCGCCAAGAAACTGGGCTTATCACATACCGCCATTGCCAATAAACTGCGTGAACATAATATTCGCAATAAAACTGATTTAGATAATTAGGGTCATTAGGCTGTTTTTACGGCGCGGCGCCCTTTTTATCTTTACATACAATGCCTGCATTACTGATATAACGGCCAAAAACCACGGCAAAAATCAATATCAAACCCTAGTCGCCACTAAGCACCTTGCCATGAAGAGTAAAAATTTTTGCTCGGTGGTTTACCCTAGCGCTGGTTTTGCTATCATGCGGCAACTAAAAAAATAAATTATGCAACGGAGACGCAAACACAATGAAGACCTATAAGATCGCCTTATTGGCTGGTGACGGCATCGGCCCTGAAGTAATGAAGCAAGCGGTCAAAGTACTTAAAGCGGTTGAAGCGCGTAACCCTGAAGTAGCATTTGAATTAAACGAAGCCCTATTTGGCGCCGTCGCCTACTTCGAAACGGGCAAATCTTTCCCCGCAGAAACCATCGCCATTTGTGATGAAGCTGATGCCATTTTAAAAGGTACCATCGGTTTAAATCACGAAGACTCTAAAAAGATCCCAGTAGACGAGCAGCCAGAGCGCGGTGCTTTGTTGCCACTTCGTCGTCGTTACAATACTTACGCTAACTTCCGTCCTGTTTACTTGCCTAAAGAATTAGCGCATTTTTCACCTCTTAAGCCAGAAGTTGTGGGTGAAGGCATCGATATTATGATCATCCGAGAGTTAGTGGGTGGTTTGTACTTCGGTGAGAAAGAAATGGGTAAAGACGAAAACGGTAAGCGTTATGTTAGAGAAGTCCTTGAATACGACGAAGACCAAATTCGCGATATTCTTAAAGTGGGCTTCGAAACTGCACAGCGCCGCAAAAAAGTACTACATAACATCCATAAAAGTAACGTATTAAAATCAAGCGTACTATGGAATGAAGTATTAGAAGAAGTTGCCGTAGATTACCCAGATGTAGAAGTTAAGCACATCTTAGTGGATGCAGCGGCTACCTACCTGTGCCTGAATCCTGGTCTATTCGATGTAATGGTAATGGAAAACATGTTTGGTGACATTTTAAGTGACCAAGGCGGCGGTATTTTAGGCTCTTTAGGCTTAATGCCTTCAGCCTGCATGGGGCCAGAAAAGTCTTACTACGAGCCATCTCATGGCAGCGCTCCAGATATTGCTGGTAAAAACATTGCCAACCCATACTCAATGATTGGTTCTGTAGCCTTAATGCTAGAAATGAGCTTTGGCATGGACAAAGAAGCTAAAAACCTATGGCACGCTATGAAGTCAGTATTTGCCAATGGTTACGGTACTCCAGACTTAGCTAAAGGCGACGATGCAAAACTTATCGACACCGATGCATTTGGTGATATGGTAGTAGAAGAGCTTAATAAAGCCCCTCGTGCTTAATCGCTCCTACTGTTAATAACCAGCCTACGGGCTGGTTTTTTGTTGCTGCTAATCTGGATTTAAGTACGATGAAAAAATCAACTAAAATAGTCAGCGCTGGGCGCGATAAAAAATGGACACAGGGCTTAGTTAATCCGCCTGTTTCTCGTGGTTCCACGGTGGTGTTCTCTAGCGTTAAAGAGATGAAACAAGCCACTGCCAAACGTCATGATAAAACCCTATTTTATGGGCGTCGTGGTACCCAAACTCATTTTGCTTTTCAAGAAGCAATGGTTGAAATCGAGGGCGGCGAAGGGTGTGCCCTTTACCCATGTGGAACAGCTGCCATTAGTGGTGCACTTTTATCATTTCTACAGCAGGGTGATCACTTACTGATGGTAGATACCGCTTACGAGCCTACCCGTGATCTGTGTGAAAAGCTGCTTACCCGCTATGGTATTGAAACCACCTATTATGACCCGCTAATAGGTGCGGGAATAAGCGCGCTAATCCAAGACAATACTAAGGTGATTTTTCTAGAGTCGCCAGGTTCGTTAACCATGGAAGTGCAAGATTCGCCGGCGATTGTTGCTGCTGCACGTGCTGCAGACCAAGACATTGTGGTAATGCTTGATAATACCTGGGCGTCACCGCTTAATTTTAGTCCCTTTGATTTTGATATAGATATCTCAATCCAAGCGGCCACCAAGTATATCGTGGGTCACTCTGATGTGATGTTAGGCACGGCCGTTGCTAATAAGCACTGCTGGGACCAACTTCGAGAAAACTCCTACTTACTGGGCCAATGTACCTCGCCAGATGATATCTACTTAGCAATGCGTGGCATGCGCACCCTTGGGGTGCGTTTAGCCCAGCACGAGAAAAATGCCCTACAGATAGCTAATTGGTTAGCGAGTCGAGATGACGTAGACCATGTTCGCCACCCGGCACTAGACAGTTGCCCAGGCCATGAATTCTTTAAACGAGATTTTCAAGGCTCGTGTGGTTTATTTTCATTTGTCATGAAAGGCGGTAACCAAGCGGCATTAACCGCACTACTCGATGGCATGGAACATTTTAAAATGGGCTATTCATGGGGCGGCTATGAAAGCTTAATTATGGGCGTGAACGGTGTTGATAAATTGCGAACAGCTACCCAGTGGCAAGCTAGCGGAACCTTAATCCGTGTGCACATTGGTTTAGAAGATACCGAAGATTTGATTGCCGACTTAGACGCGGGCTTAGCGAGGTTTAACGCTGAGTTGTAACATGATGTAGTGTCACTTAAAGCCACTTTTACTATAAAAATAGTTAAGGTGGCTTTTTTATTTGAAGTTATCACAATTTGATAACGTTTTTGATATCGGCTTGTTGAAGTAACAAAGCTTTGTTAGCGTTAAATAACAACGAAAGCAAAGGACTGCCCATGTTTAACCACCGTTTATCCTTTTTTCAAACAGGATTAGTTTTTTCTACTGCAATTTTGTTGAGTGCTTGTGGAGGAGGAGAGGGCAGTAACGAGCCTGCACAACCCTTAAGTGGCCAGCAGCTGTTTAACCAAGCCGATGTTAACGGTAATCAGTTTGCCTGCAGTACCTGCCATGCTACGCAAGAAAATAACCAACAATTAGACAGTAATCAGCTGCATCGACCAGCGCACCCGCTGTTTAATGCGGTCAAGCGCAATGCCTTTTATAACGGCAACTTCAGTGAACTGATTGATGCTGTAAATAACTGTCGGGTTGATTGGATGGATACCTCAAGTTATCGCGAAGATAGTGAACAGTGGACAGCGTTGCAGCAATATCTTGAAAGCTTAACTGATAGCACGACAGCCGAAGAAATTGTGTTTAACCAAGTGCCAGCCATTACCGACTTTAGTGGGGCGAATGCTGCGCATGGCGAGCAATTATTCAATCAAACCTGCGCCACGTGCCACGGTGAAAATGCCGTAGGCAGTAATCTGGCCAAAAATCTCAATGGCTCTGGCTTAAGCGCGGCACAAGTGGCAAGCAAAGTAAGAAGCTCTGGGCCTTCAGCAAGTGAGTACTTTAGTAACTTGGTTGAAGGGAATATGCCATTTTGGAGTGAACAACGTTTAGCTAACCAAGACTTAGCGGATATTGCCAGCTACGTTGAAAGTATTAATGCTAGCCAAACCTTTAGCTGTAACGCCGCAAATCACCCCAAAGTGGGCCAGGTCGCTATGCTCAGTACTCTTTCTCATGGTGTCAGTGGCAGGGTAGAGATTGTTGATAACTGTACGTTAGAAGTCACTGGATTTACCTATGACGGAGAAGGCCCTGACGTAGTGTTTTACGGTGCACCAACCAGCAATTACGAGCTAGGTGGTTTTGATATAGGTAGCACCATAAATGGACCAAGCTACGTTAACGACTCGCTTAGTTTGAGTTTGTCTAATGCTGGGCAACTGGATAGCTTAGGTGGCATTAGTGTTTGGTGTAAAGATTTTAGCGTCAGTTTTGGTGATGGTCTCTTTAACTAAATGCCTCAAACTATTGTTTAATGGTTATTTGGCTCAAACGGTATTGGAGCATGGCCGGTAACACAGCAACAGTGAGCTTGTCCCTCGCTGTTGGTGGTTAAAGGTTCGGTTCACAAGGCTTAGGTTTACCTATGCCGTAACCTTGCACGTAATCAACCCCAATCTCTTCTAGCACCGCTTGGATCGCCTGGTTTTCTACAAATTCAGCCACGGTTTTCATATTCATCATATGGGCGATAGCGTTGATTGATTCAACAATGGCTCGGTCAGTAGGCTCACTCACAATGTTAACGATTAAGCTGCCATCAATTTTTAAGTAATCCACCGGTAGGCTTTTTAGGTAGGTAAATGACGAGGCGCCGCTACCAAAATCATCTAAGGCAAACTTTATACCTAAGGCTTTCATTTCGCGCATAAAATCAAGCGCACGAGAAAGTTGAGAAATGGCCACGGTCTCGGTTATTTCAAAACAAATATTTTTAGGGTTCACCGAAGAGTTTTTCACCAAGTTGATAACGCTACTCACAAATTCATCATTGCTTAAACTAATACCCGACAGGTTAATTGATACCACCGTGTCACCATCAGGAAAATACTGGTGATAGCGCTCAAATACCGTTTCAAGTACCCATTGATCAATGATAGTAATCACACTGTGTTTTTCTGCTGCGGGTATAAATAGACTCGGTGGAACGGTTTTACCTTGATCATCTCGATAACGTATCAAGATTTCGTAATGCTGCTTGTTATTACCGGTGTCGAGTGACGAAATCACTTGTTTCACTAAGTAAAATTGTTGTTGTTCAATAGCTTGAGCGACATTAGCGATATAACCCATTTGCTGTTCTTCATCAAAAAGGTCATCGTTGTCTAAGTTAGCAATATACACTCTTCCACGGCCTTCCTCTTTGGCTTTATAACAAGACAAATCGGCTTTACTTAATAGTTCGGTTTCATTCAGTGAGCCAGTAACCGGAACCATGCCAATACTAATGCCAACGTTAAACATGCGTTGATTCCAAACAAAGCGATAGTCTTTTACTTGAGCGATGATGTCTTCGCATAGTGCCTGAGCCTCAGCGAGGGATTTATTCACCAAAATTAAGCCAAATTCATCCCCTCCCAAGCGGCCAATAATATCTTGCTTGCTTATGCATTGGCTTATCACCGTTGCTACTTCAGCTAACATCGCATCGCCAATTAAGTGGCCAGCGGTGTCATTAACCAATTTAAAGCGGTCTAGATCTAGAAAGCACAGGTAGGCGTCTAAATGGGGATCTTGATGTTGCTGAACATAAGATTTGAGCTGCTCGTTAAAGCTGCTGCGATTTATTAAGCCAGTGAGAGAATCATAAGCCGCTTGGTAAGCGAGTTTTTTGGTAAGCAAGTGTTCTTCGGTTATTTCTTTACTGATCCCTCTATAGCCAAGATAGGTCTTATTTTTATCAAAAATAGGTTTACCGTTAAGTAAGAATATTTTGATGTCTTTACTGGGCATTTTGAGCTTAAAGACCAAGTTACTTAGTGGTTGTTGGTAAGCAATCGCCTTTTCATAGCTTAACCAGGGGAAATTCATGTTGGGGTTAGTTCGGCATAGTTCAGAGATCGTGTGACCCATTAGCCGCTGTTCTGGTATGCCAAACAGGGTTTGGGTATCGCCAGATACATAACTAAAACGTTGGCCAGGGTCTGTTTCCCAAAAAATATTGGCGCCTGCTTTAGCTAAGTCACGATAGCGAGATTCATTTTCTGCTAGCAAGTGGCGGGTAATACTGCCTCTGCGAATAACCTCCATCAACAAAATGATGATAAAGATAGAGGCGATAAAAGCCGACGCCACAATGCGAACCATTAACTTATATTTTTCGTAAAAGGTTTCTTCTTTATTGATGATTCTTGCGTCGCTTGGCAAAGACTCAAGCGAGTAGTTGTGTTCTCGTAGTTTTTCCCAGTTATATATCCACTGGCTTTTGGCAGTGGTTATCGGCGGAATATTGGCAAGCGCTTCGCCCGCTAATATTCGTTTAACTAAACCCGCGGCCCGAGTAGCATGCTGTCTGCCATCTAATTCATCAGCGCCCACCGCACCATATTCAAGGGTAGTAATAGCAATGGTATACACAGGATTATTGGTCCAAGTGACTAGTTGTTCGGTGCCTTGGTTCCAGCTTAATAGCGCATTATTGTTACGCGGGCTAGTGAGTTGTCCTATTAATAACACCGGAATATTGCTGTTGAAATGGCTAAAAGTATCGGGGATGTTGTCTTCTATCAATTCTTCAATAATGTGGATTTTCTTGGGCGCTTCGGGTTGTCCAATGACCATTTTCGCTTTAGCTAAATTGGCTAAACCAGTAGATGTTTGGTCAACTATCAGGATCAATTCATCAATGCCGGTTTGTTGTTTTATGCTGACAATAGTGCCGGCAATATCTCGGTTTTCAAAGACACCTGTCATATTAGGGGTATTTATCACCTCATCGCTGACTCGGTTAATGCCTAAATACACAATGGGCACAGCGTTAAAAAACTGTTCTCGATGTTCACGAATCAAATTAAACGCTGGGTCGTCAGAGATAACAATCACGTCTAAATTAGTATTTGCATATTTGGTGTTTAAGTAGTCTAAGAAGCTAAGTTTAAATGGACTTTTAGGGTAGCGTTTTGCATCCATATATTCATGGAATAAACGGGTATCCGCATCATCTTTGAACGCGTTATCGAGACCTTGCTTAAGGTAGCCAGTCCAAAAGTGTTCATTATGGTAAGAGTGGATAACCAAAATATTGTTAGCCTGAACAGAAAAGCTTAGGCCGCTTAATAGCGCTAAACCTAACAATACAATTTTGATGTTATAAAGGGGTGTTTGCAATGCGGCTCCCTGCCTATCAATGTGCTTTGGTGACTTAGCATATTGGCAATACGATGGTACTGACATATTGCGCTACCTAGATAGTATAGATGCTAGCACCATACTCTGATAAATCGAGTCGACCGGGTGACAAATATTAAGTTGAGGGGGTAGGGGCTTACACCACGAGTTTGCTTATGGAGTTCACTATCGCGGTGTTAAGCAAGAGAGCTAGGTATAAGCTAATGACTACATTAACGCTAAACAGTACTAGCTGCTTTTAAAGCTCTCCGTTAGGATACCTTTAGTTTATATATTCCAAGGATTAGGATGGCTGGTTTAAGTTTAATAGCCTTACTCGATGATATCGCCACAGTGTTAGATGATGTGGCGTTAATGACAAAGGTGGCAGCAAAAAAAACAGCAGGGGTATTAGGGGATGATTTAGCGCTAAATGCCCAACAAGTCTCAGGGGTTAAAGCTGATCGCGAATTACCCGTGGTGTGGGCGGTAGCTAAAGGCTCGCTGCTTAATAAGCTTATTTTGGTACCTACAGCGTTAGCCTTAAGCGTATTTTTACCGGTAGCTATTAGCATATTACTAATTGTTGGTGGTTTATTTTTGTGTTTTGAAGGCTTTGAAAAGGTGTTTCATGTGTTGTTTCCTCATGGAGACGAAGAGCAACAACATAAACAGCAAAGGCTAAAAGCCAATTCAGACGACTCTATAGATTTGGTTGCCTTTGAAAAAGCTAAAATAAAAGGTGCCGTTCGCACCGATTTTATCTTATCGGCTGAGATCATAGTTATCGCTATGGGCAGCATGGTAGGGGCTAATTTGTTAACTCAGGGTATCGCCGTTTCTGGTATTGCCTTATTAATGACCATTGGCGTTTATGGCTTGGTGGCTTGCATTGTAAAACTAGATGACGCCGGTTTGTATTTACTGCAACAGGCTGAAGACAATAACGGCAGTAAACTACAGAAATGGCTTGGCCAAGCTTTATTAGGTTTTGCCCCATTATTAATGAAGTTTTTAGTGGTAGTAGGCACCGCAGCAATGTTTCTGGTGGGAGGAGGAATTTTAAGCCATGGTATCCCCTTGTTTAGTATGTATGCTCATCATATTCAAGATTGGGCCGCTGGCTTAGGCGCTATCAGCCAAATAGTTGCACCACTTCTGTTTGATGCCTCAATAGGCATTGTGGCAGGTGGTGGCGTGATGCTGTTGATAAATGCTGCGAAGCGGGTATTTGGCAAAGTGATGTAACTCATTTTTGGACAAAAGTTTGTTAGGTCATTCGCTTATTTGAAGGCGTTTCAGATTAACGAAAGTATAGAAAAGTCAGGGGTAGCGTTCCGCATAACGGGCTTTGAAAGATTTGGCTATAATAACGAGCGCAGCGAGTGAAGCCAAACTTTTAAAGTCCATGCGTTTGTTATGTGTGCCACTCGGTAATTCGTTTCTTTGAATTTTGATCAAAGCCTGACCTAGCAGTATTAATGATGATATGATCACTTCCGTGACTGGATCGTAGTCCCCAGAGATGAGCAGACCTACACATTACCAATAGAATTTCACCTTTAAGCGCTTTGGGTATCAATGTATATCTTAGGTAGTTTTGTGCAGCCCAAGCACTGGGTAAGCAACTTGCTATTCTTTCTACGTTGTCCATGCTCTTTGAAGCATATGGAATAAGGTTTATTACTGCGAGCTGCTTACTTGCTAACTTTACGTCTCCACCAAACAGGCTATTTGCTCTTTGTGAAAACCATTGCCCCCAGCCATTTAGTTCATAAGGATAGGGTTGCTCCCCATCTAGTTGTCTCATAAGCGTTTCACGATTGAGATTGCATGCAACCGTATCTAAGGATGGGGCATCCACACTTGGGTTTGCATAACAGAGAATGATTTTTGCTGTTTTAAGTGGGCCGAAAAATGGCCCCGGAGGAAAACTGTAGTTTAGATCTGACTTGTGATAATGCTTTAACTCAGCAAGTACCGTTTTATCATCGGGGTGAATGTGTTTTTCGCCTGATTCGACTTCTTTCCAAAATTCAAAAATGCTCATTTAACTCACTTCAGGTCCAAGTGGCACATAACGCCGCAACACAAAGAGCAACCTACGTATTGGCGACGAGCCGGTTTATGTTTACCGGTGATCTTTCATTGCCTTGTTATGCGCTAGCCATTTAATTGCCAGCTTTTATTACCTTGACAGTCATGCTCTTTAATAAGCCGCTGTTCGATGTCATTTATATTCTCAGATTCCGAGATGTTGCAAAGGAAAGATAAAGTGATTCTATGGCCACAACGAGTAGCTTCAGCTAAGGCACGATGCACTTTTCTATAGCCTTCGGGATTTGACTTCCGATATGGTTGATTTTGTAGAAGGCGGCGAACATTTCTCTTGTAGTGCCTCTTTGGCCTTTTACTACCACCTTTGGCTTTGCCTAAATAGCAACCAGTAAGGGCACCATCTTCGCCATGGATTTCCCACATGTAGATTAGTGCCTTGCCTTCATTTACTTTATTGGTGAGAGTTTGAAATTCCATATATCGCATAACAGCTTCTTAAGAGGAAAAGTGCATTGTTTAAACAAGGAATTTTTCCTCTTGTCATTGAATTAAAAAAGATTATCACCTTTTCTAAGCTACATCAGCCGCCTAGCTCTAAAGTAACAAAAAAATCAGCATAAAAGGATGCGAGCCCTTGTGGAAAGGAGGAATTACAAATCACCTGTGTGTACTCCTAAGAGATTTGCCCACAAAATATGGGTGCATAGGTTTATTAGGAGTAGACCAGAGGGAATTGTAACACGTAACGGTGCAAAAATGAGCCAGCAAATTATTTCTGGCCCTATAAACAGGCACTTGAACAAGCAGCCTAACTATAGATTGTTGCTTTTGTTAGCGCTCAAATTCAGTGTGCTAACTGTTACCCTAAAGGCAGCCTTACACAAAACTCAACGCCACTGTTATCGGTAAAGTTTCGCGCGCTTATTGTGCCACCATGAAACTCGGCAATTAACCGTGCTATGTACAGGCCCAACCCTAAGTGTGGTTTTTGTTGGGCTTGTTGGCTACGAATAGACACCATCGACTCAAATATTTGTTCAACCATGTTATCAGGCAGGGTGGGACCATGGTTGCTAATCAGCAATACGGCATCTTTGTTGTCTTGTTGAAAACTCACGGTAATAGGTTTGTCTGGCAAGCTGAATTCCATGGCGTTGGCCACTAACTTGTCCATTAGTTGGGCGATATACTCGGGTACGCCAACAATATTGAGTGTATTAGGGCTTATGTTGCAATCAAAGGCTTGTTCTGGGTAAGTATATTGGTAACCCTGCATACAACCAGACACCACTTTAGACAACGGAAAGGTGCTGGTTTCGGCCTGCGACAGGCTTTGTTCTAGCCGTGTTGCTTCACTCATGTTGTTGAGGATCATGTTTAAACGGTTCACCCCTTCTTGGGCTCTATCTACGTATTTTTGGGTATCTTGATCAAGCGTTTGCAGGTTTAAGTGCTCCAGAGAAGATCGCACTACAGCAACAGGTGTGCGCAATTCATGAGATAAGCGCGAAGACATATTTTCTAAATAGTGGGTGTATTGGCTTAAACGGCTAACTATGCTGGCAAAGCTACGAGACAAATCGCCAATCTCGTCACGGTCTTTTGAATCGGGTAAGGTAGCAGTTACTCGCCCTTGGCTATCAATGGCTTTTTCTGCTTGGTCGCGTAATTTACGGATACGGCTAGAAATGCTTGAGGCAAACAAAAATAGCGATAAAGTACCCACGCCCATCACCAACAAAATAATGTTAAATAGGCGCTCTAAAGCGCGGTTACGCAAGGTGCGAATGCCGTTGGTGGTTTCTTCGGCCACCACCACGCCCATGACTTTATCGTCTATCCATATGGGGCTGGCAGCGGCTAATACCACTGCTCGACCATCGGGGGTTAAACGCCAAGTAGAGCCGGGTTTTCCGCTAAGGGCTTGTTGAATATGGCTACCTTCTAGTTGGGTAGAGTCTTGCAAAGAATCAACAAAATCTTGCGGCGGCTTGGTGAGTATTTTGTAGTACAAGGGGTGCAGGTATTGTTTGGTAAATTGGCTCCACCAAGAGTCGCTGTTTTCAGGGCTTAAACTACGCGCCCAAATGCTTTTAGTACTGCGAATATCCCCAGATTTAGCCAATACCCGCCCATGTTTATCCACCACCCAAATGCGCGAGCTATTGTGGCTCATGCCTTTAATGATGCTTTCTATCTCAGGGGAGGGCACCAACACCGTACCCAAGTTATCTACGGTATCGAGTGCTGATGTGCCAACTACCGACACCAACTCACGTTTAGGCGTACGGTTAATATCGTAGATAGAAAAGCCCAGCTTACTGCCTACCATAGACAAAGGGATCCGCAGTTCAATATTGTAGCCCTTAGGCGTTTTTAACCATTGGCCTTGAATTTTTACCTCAGGTTTTACTGGGGTATTTAGGCTTGGGTCTAACGGTAATTCAAAGGCGTTAATCCAGCCATCTTCGGTGGTGGCTACAATGTAGCGCCTAAACTCGCCGTCGGGTGCGAGTGTGGCTATGGCTAAATGGTCATTGTTATCAACACGCAGGGTATTTTTACCGCGATAAACAACATCTTGGTCGGTGACTTCAAAGTAGGCATATAAATAACGGCCAAATTTACCCACCATGTGGGTAAATTCGCTAGTAATAGGGGTATCGGGATCGGCTTGATAAATGACATGGTCTTCGCCATAGCGCAGCATGCGGTGTTGGTAATCTTGCCAGTCGTTTAGTTTTCCGTCTAGTTGTATTGGCCCAGAAAGCGGGTAGGCGTATAAATCTCGGCCTTTTTGTACTTGGCTTAAAAAGCTGGCTTGGCTATTAAACAGTTTGGGGCGCTCGTGCAGGGCGGTAGCGAGGGCCTGAGTGGTGCCTTCTAAGGTTTTTTCTTGGCCTAGGCGTAGGTATTTTTCCATTTCCCATACGTACTGGTAACCCAGCCACGGTAAACACAGTAGAAATAGTGACAAAATGGTGACTTTAGCACGAAGGCCTATAGGCAATACCGGTAGCATTAGGCAACACTGTCCCAGCGATAACCCATTCCATACACGGTGTCTATACACTCAAAGTTTGGGTCAACCACTAAGAACTTTTTACGAATGCGCTTTACGTGCGAAGTAATGGTGCTGTCATCAACAAAAATCTTGGCTTCGGTCATTAGTTCTTGGCGGCTGCGCACATGACCTGGGCGTTTTGCTAACGCATGCACCATCCAAAATTCGGTCACTGTAAGCTCAATGGTTTGTTGATTCCACAATACTTGCATGCGATTTCCGTCAATCGCTAAAGGGCCACGCTCTAGCAGGTTATCTTCTAACTGCGCAGCACCTAATAATTCCGAGCGGCGAAATAAGGCGGCGATGCGAGCCACCAAATGCGGAAAACTAATATCTTTGGTGAGGTAGTCATCGGCCCCTAAACGTAAACCACATACGGTGTCAAAATCACTGTCACGCGCGGTAAGGAAAATAATCGGCAAGCTGCTCGACATGGCGCGCAGCGATTGGCACAACGAAAAGCCGCCGTCGATTTCATCTTCTAGGCCAATATCAATAATAGCCAAATCAGGCAAACGGGTGGTAAAGGCGGCCAATGCACTAGGGCGATTGGCATAAGCTTGCACGCTATAGCCTTGTTGCTGTAATACGTCTTTGTAGTTTTCGCGGATGGCCGCTTCATCTTCTACGATAGCAATTCGTTTCATGGTTTTTACTAAGTTATAAGCTGCTGACTTGCATAGACTATACATGATTTTCTCAGCACTTTGGTGGGCTGAGGCAAATTGCCATTTTGTTGCCACAATTGATAAGCGAACTGCCACTTTTAACGCCCCTCAGTGCCATTTCAGTCCTGTTTAATGAAGTCATCGAAAGGCTTGGCGCATCCAAGCCAATCTAATCAACTCACTGATTAACCATACTGAAAAGGAAACATTCCATGAAAAAGCATCTAATTGCCTTAGCCGTTATCAGCACCCTTAGCTTATCTAATGCCACCATCGCTAGCGAAAGTTCAGATCAAACCATCAGCCGCAACGGCAAAACAGAAATGATTGGTTTTGGCTCTGGCGCGGCGATCGGTGCTTTGGTTGGCGGCCCCGTTGGCGCGTTTATTGGTGGGTTTACCGGGGTGTGGATTGGTAAATCGGTCGCCGACGAGCAAGAGCTTGGTGCTCAACAATTGCAGTTGAGTCAGCAGCAAGATGAGATACAAGTACTGGCTCAACGTAGCGAACAACTTGAGTCTCTTACTCAGCAGCACGTGCGGCTCAACTCACAGTTAGAGCAATTGAAAGAGGCTCAGCAGCAAAAACTAGAAGAGTTAGCCATTGGTCTAAACGTACAGTTTAAAACCGGCTCATCGCTAATAGAACCTCACTTTAAACAGCAATTAGATGACGTCGTATACGCAATGTCGCTATCGCCAGACTTACAGCTCAATTTAACCGGCTATGCCGATCGCCAAGGAGACTCAAGTTACAACCAAGCATTATCTGAGCAGCGTTTAGCGGAAGTGAGAAGCTATTTGATCAACCAAGGTATCGCAGAGTCTCGACTTAATTCGCAAGCCTTTGGTGATAGTGCGCCATTAAGCGCTGAAGCTAACTTAGAAAATAACTTTTTTGACCGCCGAGTCACCTTAAAACTGATGTCTGAGCGCGGCATGTTAGCAGCCCAATAATCACTATTGCTAAGGGAGGTAGCCTAATGAAAATTGATGTAGTACGTACAGCCACTCATTTCTGCCATAGCGTTTCGGTTGGTGGTGCCATCATTGTGTTATGGGCGGCTTTTATGTCGCCCAGCCAAGCTGCAGAGCAAGGTGACAAACAAGCCGCAGAACGGGATGAAATACGCCAAGGCAGCTTAGTGTTTATTGACGCAAATGGCCAACGCCAACAGCGTTTACCCCTGCATACTGACGTTGAAATGACAGTATCAGGATTAACCAACCGAGTGACGCTAAGCCAAACCTTTGTTAACCAAAGCCAAGATTGGGTAAATGGCACTTATATGTTTCCTTTGCCTAATCAAGCTGCGGTTGATCAAATGCAGCTTATTATTGGTGAGCGCGAAATAGAAGGCCAAATTCAAGAGAAACAACAAGCTAAACGCACCTTTGACACGGCTAAGAGAGAAGGTAAGCGAGCAAGTTTAGTTGAGCAATTGCGACCTAATATTTTCACTACAGCGGTAGCCAACCTTGGCCCTAATGAAACGCTGAAAGTCACCATTAGTTATCAGCAACAAGTGGCATACCAGGATGGGGAGTTTAGTTTGCGTTTTCCTATGGTAGTTAATCCGCGTTATACACCGCAAATATTTAGAGACCAAATGGCAAATAGTTTGACTGATGAGCAAGGCAACAGTTTGTCGCTTGCTTCGTTGATGGAGCAGTCATATCAGCCATCGCCTAGCAGTCGTTATGATGATGTTGTGCAACTAATGCAGCATAGCTTTCGCCAATATGCACAAGCTGAGCAACAAACACCTCCGTTAAAGGCAAATATACACATTTCCCTAAATAGCGGCTTTGAGTTAGACACCTTGCAAAGTGAATATCATCCTATTGCTAAGACAGTACGCGATGATGGCAGCATCGATATT
Source organism: Agarivorans sp. TSD2052 (assembly GCF_023238625.1). Classification (NCBI taxonomy): domain Bacteria; kingdom Pseudomonadati; phylum Pseudomonadota; class Gammaproteobacteria; order Alteromonadales; family Alteromonadaceae; genus Agarivorans; species Agarivorans sediminis. The sequence goes on along the minus strand of NZ_CP096670.1, from coordinate 2,604,710 downwards.
CGCTTATTAAACACTGATGCTAATCGTGACTTTGTATTGAAATGGCGACCTATTATTGGTTCGCGACCCGAGGCCGCGGTGTACAGTCAGCATGGGCTTACTCATCAACCCCGTGGTCAGTTAAACAAAGACGATTACGCGCTGCTAATGCTTATGCCTCCGCAAGGCGATAAGGCCGATCTACTTAATGTGCCGCGTGAGCTAGTGTTGGTGATAGATACCTCTGGATCTATGTCGGGTGAGTCAATGATTCAAGCCAGAGAGGCGTTGCATGAGGCCTTACGCGGCTTAGACAGTAACGATTATTTCAATATTATTGAGTTTAATTCGAACTACCGCCGCTTTCTGGCTAAATCCGTTGTGGCTAATAGTCACAATTTGTACCAAGCCAAAGCATTTATTAACGGCTTACGCGCTGATGGCGGCACCGAAATGTTTGGCGCATTACAGGTAGCACTAAGCGATGCCAAGCAGAATGAGCAATCACAGAAACGGTTACGCCAAGTGATCTTTATTACCGATGGCTCGGTGAGTAATGAAGCCGCGTTGTTTGAGCTCATCAATAACCAACTGGGTGATAGCCGCTTATTTACCATTGGGATCGGTTCAGCACCCAATTCCCACTTTATGCAACGCGCCGCCGAGCTAGGTAAGGGCACGTTCACCTATATTGGTAAGCAGAGTGAAGTTAAACACAAAGTCACTAGCTTGTTTGAGAAAATCGCGCACCCGGTAGTGAGTGACGTTCAACTTGCCTTTAGCGACGGTACCGTGCCTGAATACTGGCCTGCCAATATCCCTGATGTGTATCGCGGCCAACCTTTGATGGTGAGCATTAAATTCGCGAGTGGCTCGCAGCAACAATTGGTGATTAGCGGCAATATTGGAGAGCAATTCTGGCAGCGTAATGTCAATCTGCAAAGTGCTAATTATCCAGCTAGTCAACAAGTCGCAGGCTTAGATTTATTGTGGGCGCGTCAACAGATCGCCGCCTTAGAGTTAAATAAAAACGCTGCCAATAAGCCGCGAGTAGACAAGCAAGTATTAGCGCTGGCACTTAAATATCATTTAGTTAGCTCGCAAACAAGTTTGGTGGCCGTAGACTTAAGCCCTGCTAAACCTCAGGGGATAACTGCGCTAGACAAACAGCTTGATGGGGGCATGCCTAAAGGTTGGCAAGCGGGTGGCGTATTACCCCAAACGTCTACCTCTAGCCGATTAACCATGCTAGTTGGATTGCTGCTGTTAATGGTGGCACTTGGATTGATTTATCAACAAGGTAGGGCTGGCGCAAATCCACCGTTGCAGCAGCGTTGACCCGCTAATGGCTCAATGCGTTGATGCGGGCACCAAGCTAGGCCCGCATTAGCCAGCCCCTACAGCCCCTACCTTTTCACCTCAGATACCATTGCCTAACTGTAAGGATTTGATATGAGCATCAGCTTTTTGGCAAAACACCCTGTGCCTTGCGCGTTGTTTCTACTTGGCTTGTTAGTGTTAAGCCATGGCGCATACATTCAAGCAAAGGCCTATTTAGCACAATTTTTAATTGCTCAAGCTTGGCAGCAAACCTTAGATGACCAACAACCCCATAAACCTTGGCAATGGGCCGATACTTACCCCGTCGCCAAGCTTAGTTTTGTGACAAAACAAGAAAGTATCGGTTTCAAACACCAAGTAGACTCTGTGTTTGTATTAGCGGGGGCGTCGGGGCGCACCTTGGCTTTTGGCCCTGGCTTAGTATTGAGCGGGGCAAACATAGGTGAGGTCGGCAACACCGTGATAGCGGGTCATCGCGATACCCACTTCGCTAACTTAGCCGCCATAAATAAAGGCGATCTACTGCAAGTTGAAGACAATAATGGTGGCGTATTACTGTATCAAGTGGTGAATACTCAAGTTGCTCATCAAAGCGATACGCATTTTATGGCGCCTAGCGACGATAACCGCTTAACCCTGATTACCTGTTATCCCTTTAATCAGCTCAGTGGCGGGGCAGAGCAACGCTACATTGTAGAGGCGCTATTGGTCAAGCAGCCCACAGCTATTTAGTTTTGTAGCTAATCAGACCTTACTTAGCGTTTAATTCATTTTGATGATTTACGGGTGATACTTTTTAAAGTATCACGCTTTAAATTAAAGCTAATTATTGGCGTGCTAGGTAGAAAATTAAAGCATGTAACGGTGGCGCAGCCCAAAGATTGTATCACCAGCTTTTCTTACTCCTCGTGTGGCAGACTTGGTGAAGTAATGTTGGATATCTGGCGCGATACTTAATCGATTCGTCACTTTAAAGTCATAGTACAACTCAATCGATTTTTCGTTTCCATAGTCTCGACGAATACGGTCGATAGGCTCTACTTCAGCGTAACCAATTCCCAATACATCTTGGTTATTTATTAAATCATTGATGACAATTCCTGCTACTGCAACCGCTTTTGTTTTAGCAGCATAACGTTGATATGAGCGATTGTAACGGGCGAATAATCCGACATTTCCAATGCCTTGGCTCATGCTAATTGATATGGTTTGGCCAGCTCTGTTCGCATCTATTTCGTTTGGTGACGTAATTGTGCTGGTGGTATCGTCTATATCAGCTAGGCTGATTTTAAATTCACCACTGCCAAAGCTGAACTGAGGGGTGAAGCCAAACTCTAAATGACCTACCATTTTACCGTCGGTAAAACTACCAAAATCAATGTCTTTGCCATTGGGTTTAGCATCGTTAAAACCAGCCTGGGCATAGGCCCAGTTGTTTTGAATGGATACGGTTGCTCCTAAGGCGCGCTGCCCACTTGTCCAACTTAAACCTTGATGTGAGAAAGCAGATGCCATAAATGTACTACGGTCATCACTTAAGTATTTATTAGTTGCCCATAATCGGGTGGTATATAAGTGGCCTAATCGATAAGTAAGGTGCTTATCGAGTAATTGGTGTTCCCACCAAAATCCGTTGATGGCGGTAATGTTTTGATCAGGGCCGGTCATCCCTCCATTTGGCTGACTAGGTCCTAACCCTACATCGTCGGCAAATTTACGGGTGTAGCTATTGTTCAGCATATTCACCATTACACCTGCAAATATTAGTTTTCCATAGCCATCTTCACTTTCCCAAAAACGCTTTTGAATGATTAAGTCAGTTTCGTTGTCGAGGTAGTTGTTCCCATAGCCATCTGTTTGAGCTATAGGGGCAGCTTGAATCTGGTAGTCTAAACCATAGTTTACCGATAAGTTTTTTTTCATCTCTTGGTAATTGCTTAATTCATCAACCCCTTGGTAAAGAGGTTGATGATTGTATGGTGAAACATCTTTTGATAGGTCGTCGAATTGTTGAGCTTGTGCCGAAGCGGCAAATGCCAGCAAAGTGAAGTGTAGGAATGGAAAATAACAACGCATATCAAGTCTCAATAAGCAATAAATGTGGACTTATTGTTTATTTAAACTTGCCTTTTGGGCAGTAAATTACTGTTTACTGATTATAAATCAGAACCTTAGTAAATTAATTTAAGGCTGGTGTTACCTAAAGTTACTTTTGTTCGGCGAGTTTTGTTATCTAGTTAATTCTATGCACGCTATCCAATGAGTTTATTTATGTGGCATTGGGTATATTAATTACTTGCCCTTTTGGTATATCCCCCTCAGCCTGTGTTGAAAGTGATTGCTACTTGCACGGTTTGCTAACTAAAAACCGGAAAACTCTCTTCAAATTTTGAATATTTGAGACACAAGGTAAAAAATTGTGGGGGGAAAGCTGCAGGCGTGCCAGACTTCATCTATAACATTGCTTTGGCCAGCAGAGTTTTCTGCTGGCCCTGTTGTTAGGTAATGACTTACTTCATCGTTGCGATAAATTTGTCAGACTCTGCAATTGCTTTGCTCATTTGCTGAATAACATCGGCCACTTCTTGTTCTAAACGAGTAAACTCTTTACCCACTGCGCCAATTGCCCGAGCATTGAGGTTATGTTTTAAGTACAGTTGATTGTCGTTTAAACGGCTTAGTACTGGCTGCATTTGGGCTTCCGCTCGGCGCATGGCTTTAAGCATCGCTGCATAACGCTTACGTGTGTCGTTCAGTTGTTGTTTACTCTCGGCTTTTAGGCTGGTGGACTGGTATTGTTCTAGCTCTTCTTGCCATTCATCAAATAGGGCCTCAGCGACACTGTCTACTTCGTCAATTCGTTCGCTTACGGTTTCGGCAGCCGCTTTAGAGTCTTGGTATTGCTCGTTGACATCATCGTAGACAGCTTCCAAATCACCACCATCAAATTGGGTGAGGCTTTTAAGTTGCTCTAGCGCCGATGTGAACTGTTGCTGCGCATCCTGTTGGCTTTCTTGCGCTTCTTCGACCCGATCTACCAATATTTCACGTTTGTGATAACCCACTTTTTCCATGGCTGAATAATATGTCGACTCACAGCCAAATAAAAAAACGACCAAAACGAGAGATGTGAATATTTTCATTAGCTGCCTCCTGGCTTAAAGCGCGCCGCATCGACAATGGCCCAAATATGAACGATCACCGCAATAATAACAGGTACGATCAACCACCAAGCTAGGTAACCGCCACCGGTAATAACAAAAAATAGAAGGGCAGGCAAAAAACGCCCTTGTACTAACTGGCCAAGACCTGGAATAAAAAAGCTACATATAGCGGCAAGTACATTGCCAGTTGAACCTTGCTCGGACACGCTTCATCCTTGGGTATTTAGTGAGTAATTATCGGTATGTTGCCAGACTATTTGCTTGCGTGCGAGTTTCAATAATCGATTTTACTTAAAAGCTGCAATTTTTCGCGACAGTATAGCGTTGCAACGGGCTTATCGATTGCTATCAATCTGCGGCTTGGCGATAATAAGCCCCAGCGTTGTTTGAGAAACATCTGTTTTCTCATTTACTTACCCACGGATATTGAATGAAATTTCTCCACACTTCAGATTGGCACTTAGGCCGGCAATTGCATAACCAATCTTTACTCGAAGATCAGCAATATGTGCTGGAGCAAATTGTCGAACTTGCTCAGCAACATAGGGTAGATGCATTGCTCGTAGCCGGTGATATTTTTGACCGCTCTGTCCCCCCTAGCCAAGCAGTAAAAGTGCTGGATGATATTCTGCACCGCTTTATTAACGAGTTAGCGATACCGGTCATTATGATTGCCGGTAATCATGATGGAGCGCAACGCTTGGCTTTTGCCGCTAGGCATATGCGAGACTTACATATAATAGGGCCTTTAACAGACAGCATTGAACCGATAACGCTTAGCACCAAAGCCGGTGATACAGTGCAATTCTATGGCTTGCCTTACGCAGAGCCAGCCACCGTTAGGGAAGTATTTAACTGCGAAGCGACATCCCATCAAGAGGCGATGCAAGTATTACTAGAGCAAGTGACGGGACACGACAGCCAAGGCCATAACAAAGTCGTGATCGCCCATTGTTTTCTGGACGGTGGTGATGAATCTGAGTCAGAGCGGCCCTTAAGTATTGGCGGAGCTGACAAAATAACGCCTAGTTTATTTAGTGATTTTGCCTATGTGGCACTTGGCCATTTACATGGCCCACAGTATAAAGGCGAGCAGCATGTGCGCTATTCGGGGTCACCATTAAAGTATTCTTTTAGCGAACAACATCACGCTAAATCGATTACTTTGGTTGAACTCATTGGTGAAGATTGCCAGATAGAATTACTCCCGTTAAAACCTTTGCGCGATGTGCGAATTATTGAAGGTATGTTGGTTGATGTGCTTAAAGCTGGCGAGATAGATCCTAATAAAGACGACTACTTAATGGTCAAGCTCCTTGATAAGTCAGCCATATTAGATGCCATGGGCAAGCTTAGATCCGTTTACCCCAATGTTTTACATTTAGAACGTACTGGTTTAATGGCAGAAAACAGCCAGCTTGTGCAAAATCGCGAACATGTAAAAAAGGGTGAATACGCCATGTTTAATGACTTTTTCTCTCAAGTATCGGGTGAAGACCTCAGTGATGCTCAACAAAGCCTGCTTAAAGACACCATCGAAACCTTGCACCGTGGAGACCAATAATGCGCCCAATTAGTTTAAACATGAGCGCCTTTGGCCCCTTTGCGGGGAATGAGTTTATCAATTTTAGTCTGTTAGGGCGCAACCCCCTGTTTTTGCTAAATGGGCCAACCGGTGCCGGTAAAACCACAATTTTAGATGCCATGTGTTTTGCCTTATACGGCAAGAGCACCGGTGACGAGCGTGAAGCCGCACAAATGCGCTGTGATTTGGCGGATGAATCACTACTTACCGAAGTCAGTTTTGAGTTTGAACTGGGGGATCTGCGTTATCGGATCCGCCGAGTGCCAGAGCAAGCAAGGCTTAAAAAGTCGGGAGACGGTTACACCCAACAAAAACCTGAAGCGCAGTTAGTTCGCATTGAACAAGACGGTAGCGAGAGTTTACTGGTGCCTGCAAAAGTCTCTGAAGCTAATAGTGAAATAGAACGTTTAACCGGGCTAGACGCAGACCAATTTCGGCAAGTAATGGTATTGCCGCAAGGGAAATTCCGTCAGCTATTGATGGCCGATTCTAAAGAGCGAGAGAAGATCTTTAGCCAGCTGTTCCAAACCCATATTTACCGCAGAATCGAAGAGAGTTTAAAAAGTCAGGCGGCTAGCATTCGTAGTGCGGCAACCGAACAAAAAAACATTCGTGAAGGGATATTGCAAAGCGCTAACCTCAGTGAAGAATCCAGCCTAGAGCAAGAGCTAGACCAGTTAAAGCCAGCTCTAGAAGCGGCCTTGGCAGAGAAAAAACAAGCTGCAGAAAGCTGTGATAGTGCTAGCAAGCAATTTGAAGCAGCTAAGTTACTCAGCGCAGACTTTACAGAACTCACAGCCTTGAAAGCCGCAATGGCAGAGTTGAATAAACAAAAATCTGGGGTTGAGAAACAGCAACAGCAATTGGAACAGGCCAGAGCTGCGCTAGCCATTGAGCCCTTTGATAAAGCTAAGTTACAACGCTTTAATGAGGCGAAACAAGCCAGTTTGGCGCAAAGCCAATCTGAAGCGGCGTTAACCAATGCCAAGCTAGAGCTTAAAGAAGCCGAGCAGCAATTTGCATTGCTTCCTGAAAAACAAACACTGTTAGGTTCAGCTGAAGAACAGCAACGTGTGTTGTTAAGCTTTAAACCGCTTATCGCAGAGCTAGAACGATTAACCACTGAACTGAAGGTCAATAAAGACAAATTAAGCCTACAAACACAGCAAGGTAAGCAGCTAAATCAACAGCTTGGTGACATTGCGGCTGAAAAAACAGCCTTGCAGCAACAGCAGGTGGCGCTTCGTCAACAAGCCGATACTCAAGTAGAGCAACAAAAGGCCGTCAGCGCGGCTGAACACAGTTTGCAGTTAGGCCAACAGTTAACCAAGCTGGATGAAACGTTGGCAAGCAACCAACAGCTTATTGAGCAATCTATTGCTCAAGGTCAGCGCATGGCATCTGAATATAACGCTGCCCAACAACACGCCAACCAAATTCAGCTAAGCTGGCACCAAGGACAAGCTGCCATCATGGCGCAGCGCTTACATGCAGGCGATGCTTGCCCAGTTTGTGGCAGTATAGAGCATCCGCAATTAGCTCAAAGCCTCCAGCAACTCCCTACAGAGAGTGATGTAGAGCAAGCTCGGTTGCTTGAACAGCGTGCACAAGAAAAACTGAGCGAGGCGCGTCAACAGCATAAAGCCTTAACGGTGCAACAAGCGGCATGGAGCGAACAACATAAAGGCTTGATTCAGCAACTAGCCAATAAAGCTCAGCTCAGTGTAGAGCAGCTAAGTGCTGAATTGCTGCACGCTAAGCAGGCACTAGAAGCCGCCCAGCACGCGCATGCTAAAGTGACAGCATTACAAACTCAGCTGGAACAAAATGCGCAGTCAGAGCAGGTAACCCAGCAGAACATTGAGCAAGCTAGGGAGCTTTACCAACAAATAAGAAGCCAAGTAGATGTATTGCAAGGGCAGCTGGATCAGGCTCAACAACGTTTACCCGAGCAATACCGAGAAGCCAATTTGCTAGAGCAGGCTATTGAGCTTCAATTAGCAAAAGTAACCCAGTTAAAACAAACTATTCAGCAATTAAATGATAGCCATGCTAAAGCGCGAGAAGCCTTGACCGCGGCACAGGCGGCTGGGCAGGCGGCACAGCAAAACTTAAAGCTGGCCCAAAACGCCTTAGCAGAAGCGCAACAGATATTTGCAAAACAGCTAGAGCAATCTAGCTTTGCCAATGAAAATGCGTTTAACATGGCGTTGATTAGTGACCAAGAGATTGCTGAACTTGATGCAGCAGTAGCGAGTTTTAATCAGCAATACACCACTAAAACGGCGCAGTTTGATCAGTTAAAACAAAAATTGAAAGGCAAAAAGGCGCAAGATTTAGTCGCGCTAGAGCAAGCACTGAAGGACTTAGTTGAAAAGCGTAATCAAACTGATACTTTATGGAACCAGCTAAATAGTCGCACACTTAACTTAAGTGATATTCAACAGAAACTGTTGGCGGCAGATAAAAATGCAGAAGGCTTACAAGCCAAGTACCAAGTGGTTGGAACCTTGGCCGATGTTGCCAATGGCCAAACCGGAAACAAAATCAGCCTGCAGCGCTTTGTATTAAGTGTGCTGTTAGATGATGTGTTGTTGCAAGCTAGTCAGCGCTTACAGTTAATGAGTAAAGGGCGTTATCAGCTTATTCGCAAAGAACAGCGAGCCAAGGGTAATAAAGCGTCTGGCTTAGAGCTTGAAGTTGAAGACAGCTATACCTCTAAAGTGCGCTCGGTGGCCACCTTAAGTGGTGGCGAAAGTTTTATGGCCGCTCTTGCTATGGCCTTAGGGTTATCTGATGTTGTACAAGCCTATGCGGGTGGCATAAAACTCGATACCTTGTTCATTGATGAAGGCTTTGGCAGTTTAGATCAGGAGTCACTAGATTTAGCGATTCGCACACTGATTGATTTGCAAAGTTCAGGGCGAATGGTGGGGGTTATTTCTCATGTAGCTGAAATGAAAGAACAAATCACCAGTAGAATTGATGTAACTAAAAGCGGCAGTGGAAGTGCAATACAGCTTATTGTTCCTTAAATGAAAAAGCCAGGCTTAGCCTGGCTTTTTGCTCATCACGTTTGCAAACTTAGAAGTTGTAACGTAGTGAGTAAATTACAGCATTTTGGTTACCGATAGTGCCTAGCTTGTTGTAAGCATAGCGGTATTGAATACCCGTTGTTACGTGGTCTGTTGCATCCCACCAAAACGCTAGAGCGCCGTTTGCTGATACGTCGTCGTTTTCACCAGAGATATCTGTGTAGTCAGACTTACGAGCGAATTCAGATTCGTGCCAGTTAGAGATCCAGAATTTTTGATCCCAAGCTGTGAAGTTATATACTGCAGTCCAACCAAGCATACCACCGTTAAAGCCAGTGAAACCATCGTTCCAAGCTGGGTTAGTGATTGTCATATGTGCGCCAATCCAAGGCGTGAAGAACCAACCATCACCTTGTAGGCGGTATTGGCCACCTAGTACGGTATTGTTTGCCGAAAAGCTTTGTGAGTCAGTGGCATAATGCTGAGCATATAGACGGAAGTCTGAATCAGCAATTTTGTATGCAACGCTACCTTTGTATGCTGTACGTAGTTCGCTTGAACCATCTTGTACGTTTTCTAAGTCGAAGAAACCGTATAATTCACCCCAGTCAAAACCTGCACCGCCTTCTAATTCTAGGTAGGCAAAATCTTCTTGGAAACCAGTGCGGTCTTGGGTGTTTTTTGACCAGTCAAGGTAGTTAACGCTAACGTTACCAAACCCGTATAAATATTCTGCGCTTGCTGGGGCACTCGCTAATAATGCAGCAGCTGAAAGTAGTGCGATTTTTTTCATTTGGTAGTTCCTTGTTCACATTTAGGTGAATTACCGTGGTGTGTATTGTTTTGAGTTCACGGAGGATTTTATAGAGGAAGCTAAACAAAGTTCAGTGCTATATCACAAATAACAGCCTATTTTTTAAGCGAATGAGTTATAGTTACCGAATATGTTTAAAAGAGTGTTGACTATTGCTGAAAAAAGTGTGCAAAGTTATTTGATGAAAGTGTTAGTAGTGAGTGTTACTTGTTACGCTGAATTAGCAATCGGTAGTAGTGGTATCTCAGTCAATTTTTCAATCATGCCACGTATTACAGAGTTCATAAGGGGGGGCTAAACGCCGCTATTACGTGCAGTCACATCGTGGTCGTTATCGTTATTGGCTTGCAGTTTTTGTTGGCAATCGTTGGATACAATTGCTAAAGCATCAATCGCTGTTTGAGGGTCAATATGGTTTTCTTCGAGCAACTGAATGAGGTCAACGGCTAACTGAACATGCTTAGGGGCAGAGGCGAGTGACATAATTATCCTGAATCAAAGTGGAGAGGGAATAAGGCCTGAATGATAAGCGTAATTCAGGCCTTCATGTTATTGCTGTTGAATGACCCAAATTTGAAACTGTTTACGGGTGGCTGCATCGGCTCGTTGGTACCAAAACTGTAGCATTTGCAGCTCTGTGTTATCACCAGCGGGCACCATCATCTCACTATCGCTTACAGGGGGCTCTACGCTATCACTGGCCACTACCGCTGTAGCAGCCACTGCTGCAGTGTTAGTAGAGCTGGTTACTGCGGTTTCTGCTTTTGGAGTCGTACTCGCAGCTACAGCTGCTGTAGCCGCCACGGCAGGGGCGTTACCTGCTTGTGTGGCTTCTATTTCTGCGATTTCTTCTAAGTAATCACGAGAAAATTGAACACCTGGCTTCATCGGGAGTAGGTAATGGCTCTCATTCACTTTGCTGCCATTTTTGTCGCTGAGTGTAAATGTAGGCTTTGCCGCGTATTTCTTAGCGCGATTTATGCTTGTTTCCTGTTTTGCCTTTAGCACTATGTCTTGGCCTTGCTTAATATCAAGATTAATGACAATAGGTGTAGATTTAATAATCTCAGAATTATTACTAGAGCCAACGTTATCGCTGTAACGAACAACCACTTGGTGCGAGCCCGTGTCTAGTTTAGCTTTGGTTTTACTGAAAGCGCCGGTCGACTGTTTATCAACATACATAATTTCAAAATGACTGGGTGTAGAAAAGCTTGCCGCGTATGCGCTCCAGCTTGCTAAAAAAACAAGAGATAAGCTTAAAACCTTAACTAAGAATCGCATGAATTACTCCTTTAACGGGACTCTAATTGATTAATTTTCTGTTCTAGTTTCCAAGTAGTTTTCTGACACTCACCTAAACGACTCTTTAAGCTGAGGATCTCGGCGCTTAGTCTAGCAGTATCTGTCTTGGGATTACTACGAATAAGTACTTGGTTTTTTTCCGCAATTTTTTGTTGTAACTGTTGCTCAAATTGCTTTTGCTGTAATAGCTTGTCTTGCAGTTGCGGGCGGTCGCCTGAATTAATTATTTTCTCAAGTTTTTTCTGCCAACTGGCTACGCGCTGCTGTTGGGGGATGAATTGGCGCTTCTGGTAGCGTTTTACTTTGTCTATTTGGGTTTGCAACATGGCAAATTTGCCAACAAATCGATCACAGTAGATTTGCAGTAGTTCTATATCTTTACTGAGTTGGCTTAAATGATAAATATGTAATAGGTCGCGTTCAAGCTCACGAACATAGTCGCTAAACAAGTCACTTCGGCAGCTGAAACGTTCGTCTAAGACTGCCATTTTTGCATAAGCGCTTCTTTCACCTTGCAGGTCGCGTTGATCGGCTTGTAGCCTTAATTGCTCAAGTTTTATGCTTAATTTTTTTAGTTCTAACTGAACCATGCTTGCCATGCTAATTTGCCTGCGATAACCATTACTACAGTAATAAATACTGGGCGGATAAATTTGGCACCAAAATGAATCGCTGAATGAGCGCCAACCACGGCACCCAGCATAATGCTCACTCCCATTGTTAAGCCAATGGCCCAATTCACATGACCTAAATACACAAAGGTAATAAAAGAAACAAAGTTGCTGGTGAAATTCATCGCTTTGGCTAGGCCTGATGATAGCAAAATATTCATTTTATACATGGCCATTGATGATACGGTCCAGAATGCGCCCGTACCTGGCCCAGCGACACCATCGTAAAATCCCAAGCTAAAACCTTGACCAAGCATTTGCTTAGTGAGCTTTTTGTTGGCTTCGGGTAGCACAGCCTGACCGTCTGCTTGCTTCCTATTAAAGATGGTATACACCGCGGTTGCCATAATCACTAACGGCAGAAGTTTCTCCAACCATTGCGTACTAATGAAATCGACGATAAAGGTGCCAAAAAAAGCACCAATTGCAGTCGCGATAAAGCTCCAGAACCAAAACACCGGATTAAATAATTGTTTTCGGTAAAACGTCCACGCGGCGGTACTTGAACCAAAACTTGCCGCAAGCTTGTTGGTTCCCAATGCAATGTGCGGTGGAAGGCCAATACTGAGTAGCGCTGGAATAGTCAGTAAGCCACCACCACCTGCGATGGCATCAATAAAACCGGCGGTTAAGCCTATTCCAATAATAAGGAATAAAACAGAAGGGTCGAGTCCCAATTCCAGCATTAATTATCACTTCTTTTATATGGAGGTAATGCAGCCAGTAATTGGCTGCCATAGCGGCGAGAACTTAGCCGACTATCAAGCAGCACGATTCTACCTGAATCACTTTCTTTTCTCATTAACCTTCCGCAGCTCTGTACCAGTTTTCTACTCGCGCTAGGCAAGGTCAGTAACATAAACGGATTTTGATTGCGGCTTTCGAGTAACTCCGCATGGCTAGCCATAACCGGTTCGGTAGGCACTGCAAAAGGGAGCCTAGCTATAATTAAGTCAGTTAACAAGTCTCCGGGCAGATCGATACCTTCACTAAACCCAATGGTGGCTAAAATTGTACTAGTTTGTTGTTGTTTTATGCTGGCGCGGTGTTTTGCAATGACTTGTTGGTTGGTTAATTGGCCTTGAATCCACAGATTCTCTAAATTGTGCTGTTCTAATTGTTGTGCGACTAGGTCTACCAAGCGGTAAGAGTTACAAAGCACCAAAATGCCACCTTGATGTTGCTGAGCCTTAATTATGTACTCGGCAATATCGCTAGCAAAGTTTGGCTGATCGGGTTCGGCGATATTGTTGGGAACGTCAAGCGTCACTTGTTGATAGTTAAAAGGAGAGGGGAGTTTTATCAGCTGCTCACTCGGTAATTTTGCTAAACCGATTTGGGCTAAGTAGTAACAAAAGTTACCAAGTGCACTTAAGGTGGCTGATACCGCAATCACCGAAAAAGCATCTTGCCACAATAAGTGTTGTAAAACCCCGCCAATCTCAATCGGTGAACTACAAATCATTATTTCTTTTTCTTTACGACTAAACCAAAAAGCATAGTTCTTTTGATTATTTTCATTGGCGTAGCTATAAAGGGTATCAACCCAAGATTCGGTTAAATGTTGTAATATACTTAAGCGGCTAAGTAATCCCTCAGCTTGGGATGATTTTAACTGATTATCGGCCACACTTTCTTGAATTAGGCCTGCGAAGGTTTGTAGGCTGACGGTCAGTTTATTGGCTTCTTTATGGTAGTTACTTGCGATATTAGTGATAGCGCTGGGTGTTTTAGCTAGGGCAAAACGCCAATGACCGCTTTGATCGAAGGCTTCTTTATGAAGGGTGGCTATATCTTTCAGTTTATTAAAGCAACGATGAAGTTCAGTACAGGCTTCTTTTAGCCTTAAACTGGCACTGGCTATACCGGAAGGGTTGATTAAGCTGGCTAGCTCTTTGTCTAGTGCTCTAATACTGTCAATTTCTTTTAAGGCGTGTTGTAGGCCTAGTTGATTAGCACTGGCGTCGCGCGCAATGTCGGGAAATTGATGCGCCTCATCTAGTATATAAATGCAATCTTCTGCTGCAGGTAGAATGTGGCCACTACCAGCATGTAAGTCGGCCAGTAAAAGGCTGTGATTAGCGACGATGACATCGGCTTTTTTAAGACCTTTACGGGCTTTATGGAACGGACAACTTCTATGCCGGGCAGATTGCGCTGAACAACTTAAGCCATCTACTACAACATGCTGCCATACCTGCCAGGGTATTTGGCTAGGCCAGGTATCTCTATCGCCATCCCACTTTCCTTGTTGAAGAGCAACGGCCATCCGTTTTACCAGATCAAGGTGTTTTGGCGTTAAGCCAACTTCTGGCGCAATCGCCGCAACCAGTTTATGAGCGCAACAATAACGTTGACGACCTTTAGCTAAACAAAATTGAAATTCTCCGTGAGCGGCAAGATGGACTAAAGGTATGTCGCTATCAATCAACTGTTGCTGCAACGCAACCGTCGCTGTAGAAATAACCACTTTCTTATTTAAGGCTCTTGCTAAAGGAATTGCTGCCAAAAGATAAGCCAGAGATTTACCGGTACCGGTGCCAGCTTCAGCCAAAAGGACCCGATTTGATTTATCAATGTCGCCCGCGATTGTTTTGGCAATTTGAGCAATCAAAGCAGTTTGTGCAGGTCTAACCACAAATGTTGGATTTTGCTCCTGAAGAGTGCGATACCAGTGGCGAATTCGTTGCTTGTTTTTGTCCGTTAACATGAATTTCTCAATCTAGTTAAGCTCTTATCTGTGAAGCTTATCGTCTATTGCTAGTGGGGGTGGAGATATATACCGACATAATACACTGGAAAAAGGTCAAATATTTAACTTTACTGCTGTTAGAGGTGGATCACGTTTTTTTGGGGAATACACACCGTTATCACCGCTAAGAATAGTTTAACCGCTTTAAATGCACGTAGATACGGGGTTTTACGTGATTTTATAAAAGTTCAATTTTTTATTGCAATAATTTTTCAGCTTGATAATGTATTGGCCAGACAGTGAGAAATCACTGTCGCACAGGGAATTTAAGGAACAAGTGTTTAATTGCTAAGAAGGCACAGGAAAAATGAAAAAAACTATTCTAGCGGTAGCAATACCAGCATTATTCGCAGCATCAGCTCAAGCTGCAACAGTATATGACGCAGACGGCGTATCTGCAGATGTTTACGGTCGTATGCAGTTTGATATTTCTGACAGCGGCGAAAATACAGACGGTACTGGTTCAGCGCGTATGGGCTTTAACGCTAAGTCAGTAATCGCTACAGGCGTATCTGGTGTTGCTAAAGGTGAGTGGCAATTAGCTTCAGAATCAAGTAACGCAACTAAATTCACTGCGCGTCACTTATACGCTGGTTTTGAATTTGATGATGCGGGTACTGTAGTATTCGGTCAATCTGATACTGCTTTCTACCAAGCTGTAGCAGCAACTGATATCTTCAACACCTACGGTTACGAAGCTTTCTCTCTAATTGAAGATGGCCGTCAAGAAGGTCAAATCATCTACTCTGGTGAGTTCGGTGGTTTCTACGTTGGCGCATCTTACCAGTTCCGTCGTCCAGACTTTTCTATCAGCATCGGTAACCCAGAAGATCCTGAATATGTAGAAGTTGGTAACCTAGATTCAGGTTACGCTGCTACTATCGGTTACAACTTTGACTTCGGTCTTGGTGTTTACGGTGGTTACCACGTAGAAAAATTTGAAGAAGCAGACAAGAAGAACATGGCTCTTTCAGCTTCTTACTCTTGGGAAGACCTATACTTAGGTGCTGCCTTCGTAGGTACTGACCTTGACGGTTCTAAACTACAAGGTTACGACCTAGTAGCTTCTTACGACATTAACGCTACTACTATCTACGCTGGTTATGCAGCTCAAGAAGGTAAAGGCGACCTAAGTGATTTAGGTGATACTGCTGATGCAGCTAAACTAGGTGTTGCTTACAAGTTCAACAGCAACATGAAAGTTTGGGGCGAGTACTTGGTTGACGGTCTAGAAGATGCTGATAACCAGTGGACTGTTGCAGTACAATACAACTTCTAAGTTGTTTTAATGAGTTAAACATCTTTGGTGTTTAAACATTATATATAAGCTCGCTTCGGCGAGCTTTTTTGTGTGTGTTTTTCTCATTTAGTTTCTCATGGCCCCACCAATTATTGTTTGAGTTGTCACTTACTTTTAGTTGTTGCCGATAGCGACTTATTCATTTTGCTTATATCTACTAGTCATTGATTAGATGAAAGTTTTGCTTTATTGCTTATTGCGTTCGGCATAAAACCAAAAAGTTCACTTTTTTTGTAGAAAAATCTTGAATTAAGTCTGATTATCAGCAAATATGTCGGCCGTAAGAAGGACTTTACTGCTAAGGAAGCCATTCGCAGGACATTAGAATGGATCATGGAAGAGATAATGTATTAATCTCAAAATAGGCAGTGGAACATTGAATAAGACAATTTTAGCAATCGCAATTCCAGCATTATTTGCAGCTGGTGCAACTAACGCCCAAGAAATTTACAACGACGGCGAAAACGCATTCTCAATTGGCGGACGTCTTAACCTTATGGTTGAGTCTGCGAATGAAGATGGAGAGCGTGACGCTCGTGCAGAAGACAACTCATCGCGTATTAACCTAAACTTCTCTCGTGAATTAACCAATGGCTTCGCTGCACGCGCTACCATGGAATATGGTTTAGACAACCCAAATGGCGATAGCAGTAACCCTTTCTTCAATCGTTTAGGCTTTTTAGCGTTAGATCACGATGATTATGGCTCACTATCTTTCGGTAAGCAGTGGTCTACTTACTACAGTGTTGCAGGTAATACTGATGTATTTTGGGTATACGGCGGCACATCTATGGGTATCTACGATGGCGCAACTGGCATTAACTCTGATGGTGAACTTACTGGTGGCCACGGTGTTGCTGGCACAGGCCGTGCAAACGACGCATTACAATATAATGGCAGCTTCGGTGGTGTTAACTTAAGCGGTCAATACCAATTCGCAGATCAAAGTAATGGCCGCAAAGACAGCTACTCGGGCGCTATTTCTTATGACTTTGATTTCGGCCTTAATGTTGGTACAACCTACCACCAGATGAACCGTACAGCTGACGCAATGAGTGATGTAAAACGCTCAAGTGGTGGCAATTCTGGTGATGCAAAACTAGCTGCTCTAGCTGCAACTTACAATCAAGGTCCTATTTACGCTGCA
Organism: Agarivorans sp. TSD2052; assembly: GCF_023238625.1. NCBI lineage: Bacteria > Pseudomonadati > Pseudomonadota > Gammaproteobacteria > Alteromonadales > Alteromonadaceae > Agarivorans > Agarivorans sediminis. The sequence continues at coordinate 2,587,617 of NZ_CP096670.1, read as the reverse complement.
GTAACCTACGGTGAATTTAAAGACCACGTTTCTTTTGATGGCGAAACTGTTTCAGAAAAAGCTATCGGTCATGAAGGTGTAGTTGCTTATACACTAGACATGGGTCTCCAGCTTTACACTGGTTGGAACGTACAAGATGACAAAGCTGCTAATTCTTTAGGTGAACTTAAAGAAGGTTACGTTGGTGCAATGTATGATTGGAATAATATCTTACTTTATACTGAATACCGTAACAGCAAAGAAAAAGACGTTGTTGGTGTTAAAACCGACGATAACCGCCTAGCTGCGGGTGTTCGTTACAACTTCTAACTTTATCGAGTAGAAGTAAAAAGGCCACCGAAAGGTGGCCTTTTTGTATCTGCAGTATTCATGCTAAAGCGCAAAGCTTTCACGCCGCTTGGTGAGTCGATGCTTATCACTACAAATCTGACAACGTTGAGTGCTAGGGTCGTTATTTAATCGCTCAATCTCAATAACTTCCTCGCAATCACTGCACAGTCCGTACAAGCCTAGATCTACTTGGCAAAGAGCCGCGTCTACGCGTTGCAATTGTTTTAGCTGAGCATTTAACTCTGAAAATTGTAATTTTAAAGCCTGATCGATGAGCTGTTCGTTACTCAGGGATTGCAGCTTCTCAGCGGTTAACTGCAAACTGGTTTTTTCAGAAGCAGTTAAAAATGAGATTATTTCAGACTTTAACTGCTCTAATTGCTGCGTTAATCGCAGTTGATAATCTCTAATTTCCACATCTACGCCCAAATAATAAGTGAGTTTGCAGTATAAACAGCCAGCTAACTGACAGGATATGATGTGAATCAAACCAGCAGCCTATAAAGTTATATAACTACTTTTATTAGGGTTTTGTTGATCTATTACAGAAAACGGATATTTGATACGAGGCTTCTTATCAGTTGCTATGAATGGTAAAGGGTCACTTAGTCTTCCTGTTGTTCCCTAATCGCTTTAATAATTGATGGCGTATCTTTAAAGCTACGTATGGTTCTAAATAGCTGGTCTGCTTCAGGATAATAGCCCGTTAAATAGCGCAGCCATTGCTTTACCCGACTTTGGTAGTATTTGGCTTTTTCACTCGTGATTTCATGTTGCGAATAGCGAATAAGCAATGCAATTACTGCCTGCCACGCTAGGGGCTGTTCTTCTCCGCGAACTACTTTGGCTAGGTTCGGAATGGTTAAAGCGCCTCGGCCAATCATTACATCGTCGCAGCCGCTTGCTGCTTGGCATTGCAAATAGTTTTCTCTATTCCATACTTCACCATTGGCAATAATAGGGATAGAGAACTGTTGCCTCACTTTTTTGATGTAATGCCAGTGAGCAGGGGCTTTGTAACCATCAAGTTTAGTTCGAGCGTGAATGGTTAATTCATCAGCGCCGGCTTCTTGAACCGCTTGAACAATCTCAAAACAGTCGTCCTTGTTTTCCCAACCTAGGCGGATTTTGGCTGACACGGTATGTTGCTTGGGCACTGCTTGGCGAACGGCTTTTATCACGTCATAAATTGATTGTGGAGCTTTTAACATTGAAGCCCCGCCACAACTACCAGTAACGGTATTGCTTGGGCAACCAAAATTCAAATCTAGCCCATGAGAGCCTAACGCGATGGCGCGAGCGGCATTTTCGGCCATAGGTTGCGGGTGCTGACCTAATAACTGAACTCGCACAGGAGTCATGTTGTCTATGTACCCGTCTTGATATAACTCGGGGCAATACTTATAGAAAACTTTGTCCGGTAAAGCGGTTGTGGTGACGCGAATAAACTCAGTGACACACCAGTCATATCCGCCACAACTAGACAATAGCTGACGCATAGACGCGTCTGCGACACCTTCCATTGGGGCTAACACAACTCGCATAACGAACCTTCACTGAAAAGGGCGCCATTCTAACGGTTTGGGCTGTTAGTCGCTAGCTATATTCTAGTTAGATGGAGCAAACTACGTTGCTAAACCCTAAAGTTAACACCCTTTTTTTGTGGGTATTTATTGGCTATATAGTTTAGTATAATTGATCTAGATCAATGTTGATTGAAATTAGTTTTAGGATGTTTTCCAAATGGACCAGCAGTTTAAAGAAAGTTATAACGTATTCTATTTCCTAGGTTTTGTAGTGGCTTTACTGATACCAACCTTGCCGTTAAGCCTGTCTCTAGTTAAAATTTTAGCTTAATTATCCCTCTCTTTTGCTTGAAGCTGCTCGTTGCTTTATCGCTATAAACTGAGATAATTAAAGATTGTAAATAGCGCCCACCTCGATTGGGCGTTTTTTTTGGAAAATGGAAGCCGGTATGAGCAGCTCTAACCTTGAATATATTAAAAGTGCAATCAAAACTATCCCTAACTACCCTAAAGAGGGAATCCTATTTAGAGATGTCACTAGCCTAATTGAAGATCCGAAAGCATTTGCTCTGGTTATTCATGAATGGCAACAGCGCTTTGAAGACTTAGGTATCACTAAGATTGTTGGTACTGAAGCTCGCGGGTTTATTTTTGGTGCCCCGCTTGCCTTAGCCTTAGGTGTTGGCTTTGTACCGGTGCGTAAACCTGGAAAGTTACCGCGACAAGTGATTGGCGAAAGCTATGAGCTCGAATACGGCATGGATACCCTTGAAATTCATACCGACGCCATTAAGCCTGGTGATAAGGTGCTTTTAGTAGATGATTTAATCGCCACTGGCGGTACCGCTGAGGCTTCAGTGAAATTGATTCGTCAACTAGGTGGCGAAATAAACTACGCGGCTTTTGTGATTAATTTGGTAGACTTACCTGGCGCTCAAAAATTAACGACCTTGGGCGTAGAATCAACATATTTAGTTGAGTTTGAAGGCGAATAGGACTTTTATATTTAATGAATTACCAAGCACTAGCAAGAAAATGGCGGCCAAAAACCTTTCAACAAGTGGTTGCACAGCAACACGTTCTTGCGGGCTTAATTAATTCTTTAGACCAGCAGCGCCTGCACCACGCTTATTTGTTTAGTGGTACGCGTGGTGTGGGGAAAACTACCATCGCGCGCTTGTTCGCCAAGAGCTTAAACTGTGAGCAAGGTGTATCATCTCAGCCCTGTGGAAAATGTAGCAATTGTATAGAAGTTGACCAAGGTAATTTTGTTGATTTATTAGAAATAGATGCCGCATCTCGAACTAAAGTTGAAGATACCCGTGAACTATTAGATAACGTGCAGTACAGCCCAGCGAAAGGGCGTTACAAAGTTTACCTTATCGACGAAGTTCATATGTTATCGCGCCATAGTTTTAATGCTTTACTTAAAACGCTGGAAGAACCACCTGAACATGTTAAGTTTCTACTGGCTACTACTGATCCCCAAAAGTTGCCGGTAACGGTATTGTCCCGCTGTTTACAGTTTCACTTAAAAGCGTTAAACGAAGATCAAATCTCCAAGCAATTGGCTCACATTCTCGATGCAGAGCAAAGAGCCTATCAACCTTCGGCACTAAACGCATTAGCCCATGCTGCTGATGGCAGTATGCGCGATGCTTTGAGCCTTACCGACCAAGCTTTGGCTTTGTCTAACCAACAACTTGAATATCAGCAAGTACTAGACATGTTAGGGGTGCTTGATCCCCATCAGTTACGACAACTGCTATGCCATGTTGTTGCAGGGCAAACAGAGTCGGTATTTAGCAAAGTATCTGAACTAGCGAGCTTGGCTCCCGATTATGAGTACTTACATCAGCAACTAGCTGAAATTATTCATAAGGTGTCGATGGCGCAGGTTTTACCTGCTAGCCAATCAGATGAAACTATTCAAATGTTGGCTGAGCAATTAGATGCTCAGTTATTGCAGTTGCTTTATCAAATAGTGATTACAGGCAAACGTGATTTTGCTTATGCGCCTAATCCCAGAGTCGGCTTTGAAATGACCGTATTAAGGATGTTGGCTTTTCAACCGGTTAGCGCAGAAACGGCGCTGGTTGGTGAACCATCGATAAACGCATCGCCCTCTAATGCGGAGCTTGAAGATAGTAGCTTGGTCAAGGAGCAGCAAGAGATATTAGAGCAGGCCACTCAACAAGGCTATCAGTTGCAGCCCCAACCTGCGCAAACAACTCATGAAACTCCTCTTGTAGAACAAGATAAAGCCGAACGGGAAAACCAAAGAGAACAAAGTATTGCTAAGTTGAAAACTCAGCTTAGAGCAGATGATAAGCAATCATCGCCAGACAAACGGGTACAAAGTAAACCGATTGTTGATGCACCTAAAGTCGAGCCTCACACCACGCCAGTCGAAGCTGTGTTACCCGCCGCTTCAATACCGGCTAGCTCTGCTAATAGCGAGCAGTCAATCACTCAGACAAGTGAACTCAATGAGCAGCTGCCGCCAGTTGATGATAGTTATTATGCTCAATTAGCCGACAGAGATGATGAGCAAGCAGAGCATGATCCCACTTACTCTGTAGACTATATGCCCTTGGATGTTGAAAGTGCTTCAGCCCCTGCCGCTTCAGTCGCACCTGAGCAGGCTACGCCGATTGAAGATACTGCGTCGTTATTGCAATTGCGTAGTCAGCTTAGAGGGCGGGGCAAATCCGAAAAAAAGTCTGAAGGGGCGCAAGCCTCACTAAATATTGATCGATTAGCGACTTCGACGTCGCAAGCGAATATAGCCGATGGTGTTGGCCATTCTATTGAAGAGCCACTGCAAGCCGCAGAAAAGCCAAGTTTTCAAGCGCAAGCTAGTGATGAAAATGAACGTTGGGCAGAAATGGTAAATTATATGGAGTTAGGCCCTATTGCTCGCCAGATTGCGATCAATTCCCTTTATAGTTTTGATGGGACTAACGTCGGCTTATTACTAAAGCCAGACTTATCCCATCTACCTAAACCAAGTTCCCTGACAGAGCTAAAACAACAACTTTCAGTTTGCTTAAAAACCGAGGTTGAATTGCGGATTGAAGTCGGTGAAGACTTAGCACAAAAGACGCCTTTAGAGTTACAACAGCTGCTTCATATTAAGAATACCGAAGCAGCCGTTCAACGTTTACTCGGCGATCAGAATATACAGATCCTTCAGCAACAGTTTGGGGCTGAATTAGACAAAGAAAGCGTGAAATACCACTGAACAACTTGATTTCCGACATTATTACCGATGTAATGTCGCTGTTATAACTAATAGAAGAGAAGAGTGTAGTTATGTTTAAAGGCGGAATGGGTAACCTAATGAAACAGGCGCAGCAAATGCAAGATCGCATGCAGCGCGCTCAAGAAGATATCGCTAAAATGGAAGTTACCGGTGAAGCTGGCGCAGGCCTTGTTAAGGTGGTTATGTTAGGTAACCACAATGTGCGCCGAGTTGAGCTAGACGATAGTTTAATGGAAGACGATAAAGATATGATCGAAGATTTGTTGGCCGCTGCGGTTAATGATGCAGTGCGCAGAGTCGAAGAAACCAGCAAAGAAAAAATGGCTGAAGTAACAGGTGGTATGCAGATGCCTCCTGGTATGAAAATGCCATTTTAATCTGACCAATACTTAATGCTGATAAAAAAGGCCGCTAAGCGGTCTTTTTTAATGGCTGACAGCTAATACAACGATTTCTCATAATTTGAGCATTGTTCAGGGTGAAGGTCGAGACTCAAAGCGTAATGGATTTTGTGATTAGAATAAGCTTTTAACCAAATTCATGGCTAGTGTTGTTCGGTTTTGCTGCGCAATAACTAGATTGTACAATTAGCCGCTTTGGTAAAAGTTCTCTCTGCTTTGTTGTCAGCATGTTTTATACTAATTTTTTTATACTTGGGTTTTATCATGAAAGTTTGTGGCGTCGAAATAAAAAGTAACGAAGTAATTGTTAGCCTGTTGACCTTAGAAGACGGCTTGTTTTTAATACCTGATTGCCGGGTGCGACGATTAACGCTCACTGATATTAATAGTACCCAGCACCTTCGCGAATTTCAGTTTGCTTTTACTAAACTTATGAGTGACTACAAAGTCGAAGTGGTTGCTATTAAGCAACGACCAATGAAAGGCAAATTTGCCGGTGGGGCAGTAGGTTTTAAAATGGAAGCCGCCATTGAGCTGATTGCCGACCTTAAGGTTGAGCTGATCTCAGCACCACAATCTAAGCAAGTACTAAAAGATAACCCCATGCCTGTTGAGTTTACTGCAACTGGCTTAAAAGCCTTTCAAGAAGTTTCTTTTACTGCCGCTTATGTTGCCTGCATGATTCAGTAATACACTTCAATTCGCCAATAAAAAAACCGATGCTGCGGCATCGGTTTTTTGTTTTTAGCGGTGGTTCAAGCTAAAAAGTGTTTAGTAGGCTTCGTTGTGTACTGACAGTACCGCGCGTCCAGAAGGATCGGCGTTATTAGCAAAGCTGGCGTCCCATGCAATCGCCTCAGGCGTTGAACAGGCTACAGATTTACCGTGAGGTACACACTCTGCCGCCGAGTCTTGTGGGAAGTGCTCTTCAAACATGCTGCGGTAGTAGTAAGCTTCTTTAGTATCTGGAGTATTAATTGGGAAGCGGAATGCCGCATTAGCTAATTCTTGATCAGATACTTCCAGTTCAACTAACTCTTTTAAACTGTCGATCCACGAGTAACCAACACCGTCAGAGAACTGCTCTTTTTGACGCCATGCCACTTCAGCGGGTAGGTAACCTTCAAAAGCTTCACGAACAATATGCTTTTCGATTTTATCGCCAGCACACATTTTCGCTTCAGGATTGATGCGCATGGCAACATCCATAAACTCTTTGTCTAGGAATGGTACACGGCCTTCAATGCCCCAAGCAGCAAGCGATTTGTTAGCTCGGTTACAATCGAACATGTGTAACTTCTCAAGCTTACGTAAAGTTTCCTCATGGAATTCTTTAGCATTTGGCGCTTTATGGAAGTATAAGTAGCCACCGAATATTTCGTCAGCGCCTTCACCCGACAATACCATTTTGATACCCATGGCTTTAATTTTACGCGCCATTAAGTACATAGGAGTAGACGCACGGATAGTGGTTACGTCGTAGGTCTCTAGGTGGTAGATAACGTCTTGAAGCGCGTCGATGCCTTCTTGAACCGTGAAGTGAATTTCGTGGTGAACAGTACCTAAATGGTCGGCCACTTTTTTGGCTGCAATAAGGTCTGGAGAACCCACAAGGCCAACCGCAAAAGAGTGTAGCTGTGGCCACCACGCTTCAGAGTTGTCGTTGTCTTCAATGCGTTTGTCCGCGTAAATCTTAGTAATAGCAGAAATGACTGAAGAATCTAAACCACCAGACAGCAATACACCGTAAGGTACGTCACACATTAGTTGGCGTTTAACCGCTGCTTCTAAAGCAACTTTTACATCTTCCACGCTAGCATCGTTGTTTTCTACGTTGCTGTAATCCATCCAGTCGCGTTCATAGTATTTAACGGGCTCGCTGCCATTTTTACTGTATAAGTAATGGCCTGGAGGGAACTCACTAACGGTTTTACAGATAGGTGTAAGAGCTTTCATTTCTGAAGCAACGTAAAAGTTACCGTGCTCGTCGTAACCAGTATATAGCGGAATAATACCGATATGGTCACGACCAATAAGGTAAGCATCTTCTTCTGCATCGTATAAACAAAAACCAAAAATGCCGTTTAAGTCGTCTAAGAACTCAACGCCTTTTTCTTTGTATAAGGCCAAAATGATTTCACAATCAGACTCTGTCTGAAATTCAAAATCTACATTTAACTGAGTTTTAAGGTCTTTGTGATTGTAAATCTCGCCATTAACAGCAAGAGCATGCGTTTTCTCGGGATTATAAAGAGGTTGTGCGCCAGTATTCACGTCAACAATAGATAAACGCTCATGTACTAAGATGGCATTTTTTGAAGTGTAAATACCTGACCAGTCTGGGCCACGGTGGCGTAAACGTTTTGACATCTCTAGTGCTTGCTTACGCAATACACTGAGGTCCGATTTAATGTCTAGAACTCCAAATATGGAACACATACTCTTCCCTTAACTACTTTGTGTTTGCTCTCGAACAAATGGTACTTCGCCATTTATCCAAATATTGCCTTCAATTTGCCAAGATCAGAAATTATTGCAAGCCCTGAAAGGTATTTTTTGCTAAAAAAAGCCAGAAATCGATGAATTATTAACAAACTGGCTATTTTTATAAGTCTTTCTGTAAAATTTAGGCCTTATTCTGGTGGTTTATTGTTAGCAATTAACTGCGCATGTACGTGATCGGCAAAACCCGCACCTGCTTCATTGTATAAGTTGAACACTTCATCTGCACCAAGCCGTTTTAGCTTTTCAGCGTCATCTGCAAACTGAGCGATTGCCGCAATTTTTGCATTAAACGGTCCTTTTTGCAGCTGTTTTAAAGCGTATTGATTACCGTGGTGATGAGGCATGGCTAACAACACTAATTTTAAGTCGGTAGAGGGGGCCAGTTTTTCCCAAAAGTCGGAATCTGTGGCATCACCTTGAATAACCGCTCGACCACTTTCAATTTGATGTTGAATTTTTTCTAAATCGGTATCAATACCAATCACTAAGTCAGGATAATACTGTTGCAGCATATCGTAGGCGCCTTCACCAATTCGGCCCATACCCAAAATGACTACCTGCATTTGCCCAAGTTCAATGGGTTGATCTTCAAGGTGTAGTTTACTGCGCTGCAAGCGTTTTAGCGCTGGTCGAATAAACTGGTAAATGATGTCAGCGTTTTTATGTACGGGCGCTGCCACTAAGAAACTAATCGCCACCGCGAGGGCTAAGGTAGCCATCCAGGAGGCATCAACCCATCCTAACTGCACCGCAACCGCGGTCACAATTAATCCAAACTCACTGTAGTTTGCTAAACTCATCGCGCCTAAAAAAGACGTGCGCGAACGTAATCTAAATATCAATAGATAGAGGAGATAGAAAGTAGATTTTACGACCAGTAAGCCAACTAAAAATAACGCTATATAAATCGACTCTACACTCAGTTCACTCGATAGACCGATGGAGAGGAAGAAAGCCACCAAAAAGAGCTCTTTAAAGCTGAATAGTGCTTTGGCCATACCACTCGCCGCGGGATGCCCGGCTAACAACATACCTATCATTAGCGCCCCTAAATCAGCTTTTAAACCGACCAGATCGAACAGTTGTGCGCCGAGTACAAAAGTGAGGAAAAACCCCAAAACTAGTTGTAACTCACCATGGCCAACTCGGTTGAGTAAACGATAAAGCAGTGGCCTTAATGGCAGTAAAATTAACAACAGCGGGGCGTACATGGTGGGGAGCTTGCCAGTAGTCGCTGCTAAGAACACCACGGCGAAGATATCTTGCATAATCAATACACCGATGGCTACTCGGCCATACAGCGCATTCATTTCACTTTTATCTTCTAATACTTTTACAGCGAATACGGTGCTTGAAAAACACAGTGCAAAAGCGAGTACTAAAATACCATTGCTGGAGAGTTCACTAATGCTGCTAATACCAAACCATTTTACCGCTGAAAGGGTGCCTACAAATAGCAGCATGTTGGTACCTAAATGCGCGGTAGCTGTTCCCCATACTTCTCGTTTGAAAAGGGTTCTAACGTCGAGCTTTAAGCCTACAGTAAAGAGCAGCAAAGTAACGCCTAAGTCAGCGCAGGTAGAAATAAGTTCGTTTTGCTCAAAGCCTATTTCACGCAGCAGAAACCCTGCAGCTAAAAAGCCAATCAATGGCGGTAAATGAGCCAAATGAGCGAGAAATCCCGCCAAAAAGGTGATTGTAATTAGTAATGAGATATCCATTGTTACCTAGTTTTTATATTTATACGATGTCGATAGCGGCCACATTGGGAAAAATATAATTGGGTCTAAATGGCACCATATCGATGTCTTGTTCACTACTTACCCCCGACAGCACTAGAATGGTTTCTAAGCCAGCTTGAAAGCCCGCTAATATATCGGTGCGCAGATTGTCGCCAATAATGACAGTGTCTTCAGCATGGGCGCCAATTTTGTTTAATGCGGCGCGGATAATCCAAGCGCTAGGTTTGCCTACAACGAAGGGCTGGCGACCGGTGATTCTTTCAATGGGGGCGCATAAAGAGCCGCAGGCTGGGCTCATGTTGGGGCCGTGGGTGTCTGGATTAGTCGCAATAAATTGTGCCCCTTGAGCAACAAATTTGGCAGCATGTTGAATCATATTCCAGTTATAGTTTTTGGTTTCTCCTACTACTACAAAGTCAGGGTTGATGTCGGTAATGGTGAAACCTGCACTATACAGTTCGTGTATTAAAGCCCCTTCGCCAATCACGTAGGCTTTGTTGCCATCTTGTCTTTTCAAAAAATCAGCCGTCGCCATCGCTGAGGTATAGAAACAACTCTCTGGAATATCGACCCCTGCAGTTTGAAAGCGGTTTTGTAAGTCTTGTGGGGTCTGTGCTGGGTAATTGGTTAGAATTACCAATTTGGTCTTCTGTGCCAGTAGACGTTCGATAAATGCTTTGGCTCCGTCGATTAACTGGTTGTCGTGTAACAACACTCCATCAATGTCACAAATGACTGCTTTACTCATTATTCTTCCTTAGAACCAGAAATATCACTAATTTAGGGTAACGTAGAGTGCCCAAAAAGCGCTAGGAAAAAATAACTTATCAGCAACAATAGTGAGAATCTTTGTTAAGCTCAGAAGAAAAAGGAGTAATTGATGTCTAATAAGTCCGAATTTATTAAAAAAATACCTAAAGTTGAACTTCACTTACATATAGAAGGTAGTTTAGAGCCTGAGTTAATGTTTAAGTTGGCAGAGCGCAACAATATAGTTTTACCTTATCCATCGGTAGATGCCCTTAAACAGGCTTACCAATTTAGTAACTTGCAGGAGTTTTTAGACCTCTATTATCAAGGGGCTGAAGTACTGCAAACAGAGCAAGATTTCTATGATTTGGCTTGGGCTTATTTCGAAACGTGCCAACGTGATAACGTATTACATTGTGAAGTATTCTTTGACCCGCAAACTCATACCGAACGAGGGGTAGCGCTTGCTAATGTTATTAGCGGCTTAGTCAGGGCTAAACAACAGGCCAAGCAACAATATGGTATTACCTGTGAGTATATACTGTGTTTCTTACGTCATTTATCACAACAATCTGCCATTGACACCTTAAACGCTTGTAAACCGCATTTGCAGCATATTATTGGCGTGGGTTTAGACTCCAGTGAACAAGGGCACCCCCCTGAAAAATTTCAGCAAGTCTTTGCCATGGCTAAAACTCTTGGATTACAACGTGTAGCGCATGCTGGAGAAGAAGGGCCTGCCAGTAATGTCACTAATGCTTGGAAGCTACTCGATGTATCTAGGATCGATCATGGCGTTCGTTGTTTAGAAGATCTTGAGCTAGTGAAACAGTTGGCAACTGCCAAAATGCCATTGACCGTTTGTCCGTTTAGTAACGTAAAACTAAAAGTAGTAAAGCAGTTGGCTGACCATCCATTACCCAAAATGTTGCAACATGGTTTGGCGGTAACGATTAACTCTGATGACCCCGCTTATTTTGGTGGGTATTTGTTAGACAACTTGCAAGCTTGTGCTGATACCTTTGATTGGAATATACAGCAAATAGCCGATTTAAGTACTACGGCTGTGCAGGCAAGTTATGCCAGTGACCAGCGAAAAACTGAGTTAAGTCAATTAATTGATAACTGTGTAGCAGAGTTTACTTAGTCAACTTGTGTTTTTTGACTCGCTGACACCATAGTTAGAGATGTATTAAGCGTTAAGGAGTGTGCCGATGTACGTAGTGTTATTTCGTTGGAAATTAAATGAAGAACATCTTCAGTCTTTTAAAGAGGGATGGTCGGAAATCATTCACTTTAATATCGATAAATGCGGGGCTTTAGGTTCGCGCTTACACAAAGCGTCTGATGGTACTTGGATATCATATTCGCAATGGCCAAGCCGTGAGCATTGGATTAGCTCTAAAGAGTTTGAACCACAGGTGCAAGATGCGCGATCAAAAATGCGTAAAGCGATTCTATGGCAAGATGAACCACTACTAATGGCACCGCAGTTAGACCATTTTGTTTCGTCTAACCTTGATGCAACCCATTCAATATTATGAGGTGCTTGGCGTGCAGACTTGCTTTACCTGCTAAGGCCAGTAAACTGACGCGCAGTTTAAAAATATCTATGTGGGTTGTGTTCTATCGCTATGTCTAAGTTTGAGTCTCAAGCATTTTCTATTCCTTTCTCAAAGGCTTGGTTAGCCCCTAAATACTGGGGCTCTTGGCTACTCGGCGGTCTAATTATTTTGTTTGCGTTTGTTCCGGTTAAAATTCGCGATCGGATCGCAGTAGCTATTGCTAATAAAATCTTTAACTTAAAGGCCCTAAAAAAGCGCCGGGCTATTGCAGATACTAATTTAGAGTTATGCTTTCCAGAGATGAGCGCCTACCAGCGTGAGCAGGTCATGCTGAAAAACATGCAGATTTTTGCTCAGCTTATTTTGGGGGCGGGCGAAATGACCGTTCGTTCTAAACGCTACTTGCAAGACAGAATAGTGGTTGACGGTGAAGACAATATTAACAAGCTGCTAGATAACAACGAACGCTTTATTATTTTGTTGCCACATACCTACCCAGTGGACTTTTTGGGCACTTACTTTTGTACTCGTGGCCATGATATGTGCACCATGTTCAAGAAAACCGGTGACCCGATTGTTGATTGGGCGATGGCGAAACAACGCACCCGATTTGGTGGCGTTATTTTTGAGCGAGATGCGGGTATTAAAACCTTGATTAAGGCTGTACGAGCGGGTTTTGGCTGTATCTACCTACCAGATGAAGACTTTGGCCCTGAAGCCAGCCTAATGACACCATTGTTTGCTACTCAAAAAGCCACCTTGCCCGTGCTAGGGAAGATGACTAAGTTGAGTGGTGCTAAGGTGGTGCCTATCTATGCTGGGTATGACAGCGAGTCACATAAAGTTAAATTGTATATTCACCCACCAATGCAAGACTTCCCAAGCAACGACGTTGCTAACGATACCTTGCGTATGAATCAAGAAGTAGAGAAACTCATTTTGCGCTCACCAGAACAATATATGTGGACATTGAAATTGCTGCGCACTGTTGAAGGTAGTGATAAACCTAGGTATTAGTAGGTTAAAATGCCTCGCTGTATCACTAGACATGTTATCTAATGATGACTTATCGCACTATTTTTGTAGTTGCGTACCAGAGCCACAAAATCTTCTGCTTCTCTATCTAAAATGGTTTGGTCAATTAATAAATCGTAGCCGGTTAACTCACGTAGTTTTTTCATGCGATTGGCAAACATGCCGGTAAGCCCGGTATAAATTTTGCCACTGGCAGACTTAAAATAGTCGTCTTCAATCAAATGGTCACTCACATGACTATCTTGGCAATGTTGGCAACTGCGTCTTAGTGATGCCAGTAAGGCTGCACGTTGCTCGGTGAGTAAATGGGCTGATAGGCGAGGTGATAAACTGTCCAGTAGGTAATCAGGATCGTTTAAGCGCAATCCTACGTAGTTCATATCATGCCAATTTAAACCGTCATGTAAGCGCGGTATATCGATCCTTTGAAGTTTGTCCCAAGGCAAACACCAGCCGCCATAACGATGGTGAAACTGCAAATGGTCATAACAAAGCACCACTGAGTAAACCGGTTGTAACAGTTTTTCTACGCCTACTCGGATCCCCAAATAAGCGAGAAAAAACAGCATTGAAGCAACAATCGATACCAACACCGCAGGCACATAAAGTGTGCTAACAGCCAGCAACGCGAGCAATGAACCTGCCAACACCAGGGTTTTGGCGTTGTTGCCAGCCTTGCTTTTAATCCATATTGATTTTGGCATCTACTCACCTCAATCATCGTTGGTTTAGTTAACTATACGGACCGGATGAGTAATGCGCTCATTGCAGCTCAAGTTTTAGGGTTTGTTCGTTCCGTTGCTTATTTGGATTTAGCGGCTTCTTTTGCTTTGAATATGGCCATTTGCTCGTCGGTAGCGGGCAATTGGTGATGCTCTTTCCATTGTGAGTAGGGCATTCCGTAGACTTTTTCGCGAGCTTGTTCATAGCTTAATGTTTCACCCTGCTCTTCGGCAGCGCTTACCATCCATTTAGCTAAACAATTACGGCAGAAATCAGCCAAATTCATCAGTTCAATATTTTGCACTTCTTTGTGTTGGTCTAGGTGTTCTAGTAAGCGCCTGAAAGTGGCCGCTTCAATTGCTTGTTGCTTGTCCATGAGCGTTATATCCAAAAAGAAAAGTTAGGGCAGTGTAAATCGACAAAAGCAGCGAATCAACGCTGCTTTTGTTGTGGGTATTTATTCGTAACGGTTGAGCGTTGCAATTGGTGTTTTAAAACCATCAACGGCTAAGGAGCCTAACCATTGGTAAGCAAGTTATTTAAGTTAATGATGGCGGCATTAGCTCTAGATATATAGTTAGCCATCACCAAAGAATGGTTTGCAACTAAACCAAAGCCTGTACCATTCAAAATCATCGGACTCCAAATCGGTTCTTGGGTAGCCTCTAATTCACGGACAATTTGGCGAACCGCAATGGTGGCGTTTTTCTTCTCTAACACCCCTTTAAAATCTACTTCAACCGCTTGGAAGAAGTGCAATAGCGCCCAAGCCTCGCCACGAGCTTCATAAAATACATCGTCAATCTTCCACCAAGAAGTTTTTACCATGGTTTCTGAAGGCGTAAATGTCGACTGCTCAGCGCCTTCCTCACCAACTAAGCTGGTATTTAGTCGCTCACGGCCTACGGATGCGGATAGCTTTTGAGACATACCGCCAAGCCGAGATTGCACCTCGTTTAACCAAGTCACTAAGTTATCGGCCCTGGCATAAAATTGAGCATTGGGATCGGTAGGGTCAGCGAGTTGGCGGCGATACTCTAATAGGGCCTTGATCGCTTCTTGGTATTCGCCCTCTGCGCTGGGTAACTGCCAACTAGTGTGGTCAATGTTAAACTTGGGTTGGGCTATTTTTAGCTGAGCATGCTCAACTGATTGAGCTTGAGAGCGACTAAAGTCTTTACGCATAACCAGCGATAAATCACGTACCTGGTTTAACGCGCCTAGTTCCCAGCTAGGCATGTTGTCCATGAATACACTGGGCGGCATTTTGTCATTACTGAGATAACCGCCTGGTTTATCTAATAGGGTTTGAGCCACAAAAGCCAAAGCGGTAGTCGTCGCATAGCCTGTCACCATCTCTTGCCCATCAGCTACCGCCTGTTCTTGCGAGTATAGCTTGATGTCGATGCGCTCAGGTTCGGAGCTCCAGATAACGGCAACAATGTAATTAATGATTAAAAATATTAAGGCAAAAATAACTACTTTACGGCCCGTTAATTGGAACATCGCTAAATCCTCTCATTATCTATTCTGTTCAGCATAGTCAACTTAGCAATTTAATCAATAGCTTAACTAGATTCAATCAGCATAACTATAGATGAATAATGCAAGGGGAAATCGCTAAATCACTCAACAATAGCCATCTTGTAAATGTGTCTTATGCAGCCCATATTAGAGCGTAAATAGCTAAAGAAATGACTGTGTTTAAAACCACCCTAAGCGGCAGGCGCTATCGCTAATTGCTGCTGATGGCTTGTTTCAATTTAGCACAAATAATGAGACTATTAGCTCACTTAAAAACATACAAGGAGGTAATAAAATAAAGGTTTAAAGGTGTTTCAGGTGTTGTTTTTTCCAATCATTAGTCGTAAATCTAGGTTCATTTCTTTTTTATTAGTCGCTACGTTTTTATTGTTTAGCACTCAACCTAAAGCCAGCACGGCTACAACCATCCCTTGGGCGGCCGCCTTTATCGATTATCAGCAAGCCACTGATGATATGTTGGGGATTACCATTGCGGTAAACCACTATGATAAAAACTACTCTCGCTGGGGCTACTATCTGGGTTATGCAAAATCTAAACAACAAAGCCTGCCATTAGACGCCCCCGCACAAGGTCAGCGTGATTTAACCATGCTACGGATTGGACTTAGTTACAGTTTATCTAATGATATTAGTGTTTACGGTGGTGGGGCCTTGCTTGAAGACACGCAACAATACACCGATGGCATTACGCTATTTTGCACCGACTGTGAAGCCGAGTGGCATACTGATACAGACAAAAGGTGGGGCGGTGAAATCGGTTTACGTTATGCGCCGACCAAGCATCTTATATTTGGCATCGGTTATAACTCGGCGATAGAGGGCGGGGTATTTAGTCTCGGATATCGCGGCTAATGAGCGCTTATAAAGCTCTTTACCGAAAGTTTTAGAGGTAGTTACCCTTGCTCTAGTTGTTCGTCGGCACAGCATTCATCTTGTAAAAAGCTAATCACTGTTTGTAACTTATCGAACTCGGCTATGCAAAATAAGGTTCGGCCCTCGCGCCTTTGCGATAATAAGCCTGCAGACACTAAACCGGCTATATGGTGAGATAAAGTAGAGCCAGGTATCGATAACTGCTCTTGCAGGCCACCCACTGCGATACCTGCATGGCCAGCTTTAACCACTCGTCGAAAAACATTTAAACGAGTAGGGTGACCTAATTCCTTAAGGGCTTTAGCAATTGTGTCGGTATTCATTTTAGGCTCCGCTTATTTATATATTTCGATATTACTAGAAATAACTTGATCATTCTAGCCGCTGCCTTTATATTTCGAATATTCTAGAAATATGGGTTTATTTGAAATGTTATTTATAAATAGCGAAATGGTTATGCAAGCACTAAACATGTTTGCTTTCTTGGCACTAGAGCTAAGCGTGTTGTTTTTAGCAATTAGTTACTTAGTGGGAGTACTGCAGCACTACATCTCTCCAGAAAAAATCCAACGCATACTGAGTGGAAAAAATGGCAGTGGTTATTTGGTGGCTGGTTTTCTGGGGGCGATTACACCATTTTGTTCGTGCTCTACCATTCCTTTTTTAAAAGGCTTACTTAGAGCGAAGGCGGGCTTTGGCACCATGATGGTGTTTTTGTTTGCCAGCCCCTTACTAAACCCCATCATTATTGGTTTGTTTGCGGTAACGTTCGGCCTAACGGTGAGCGTGTTCTATTTTGTCATCGCGATGGGTGTTTCAGTGGTTGCCGGATACAGTTTAGAGAAACTAGGTTTCGAAAAATATGTCAAAGCCGAGGCTTATCTTAGCCCAGAAAAAAGCTGTGCAGGCTCGACGTGTGGCGCTAATACCATAACGACACCAAGCAAGTGGCAACTTATTTGGAATAGTACGTGGGGCGATTTTAAGAAAGTATTACCTTACCTGCTTGGTGGTATTGCAGTGGGCTCTCTTATTTATGGTTTTATGCCAAGCGAGTTCGTCGCTAAATTTGCCAATGATGATAATCCTTTGGCAATACCTGTGGCGGCGGTGATTGGTATCCCCTTGTATCTTCGTGCTGAAGCGGTGATTCCTTTAAGCGCAGCATTAGCGGCAAAAGGCATGAGTTTAGGCGCGGTGATGGCTCTGATTATTGGTAGTGCTGGCGCCAGCTTAACCGAAGTTATTTTACTCAAATCTATTTTTAAAAACCCAATGATTGTGGCTTTTTTGATGGTGATTTTGAGTATGGCAATAAGCGCTGGTTTCCTCTACAACGTTATCTTCTAAGCTAAGAAGGAGCGAGCTTAATCTGCGCTTGCTACCACAAAAAACTAACTAATGTATGTTGTTTTACTGTAGTTACTCGGTGCTTTCCTTTAGGGCCCAAATAAAATGGACCTGTGTTTATAGCTCTAGTACTTGTTAAAGGTTTAGGTGGAAACTGAATTGTTCTAGATCTTAGATAAACTCTCAGTATATTGATGACAATTCAGTCCCTAGCTTAGCCATTGTGGCTAGTATAGGCGTTTAGCGCATTTCAAATAGCTCTTCATGGTAGTGTGCTAAGTTGTAACCTTGTTTGCTCAAATCTCGCTTGATTGCGGCAGAGAACTGAACCGGCCCACAGAACCATATTTTGCGTGTGAGTAAATAATTGATCTGTTGCTGCAATGTTTCAACGCACAATAAAGGTTCCTGTTTATCGACAATGGTAAGCGTAACATTGGCGTTAACAGCTTGCTGCTGAAGCTCGTCAATAAGCAGTTCATCTGGCGTATCGGTGCAGTAATACAAGTCAGTTTTAACATTATTCATTGAGGATTGACGCTCCTCCAAGATGGCCTTAAAGGCGGCAATGCCAATTCCTCCGGCTAACCATAGTTGTGGATCAGGGTCGCTAAAATTAAAACAGCCGTAAGGCCCTTCAACTTTTACCGCTTGGCCGATGCTAAGCGTATTTTTTAGGGTTGAGGTAAAGTCACCCAACTCTTTAATCATAAAGCGCATATTGCCACTTTCTGAATAGGCTGACGCAATAGTAAATGGATGAGGTTCTTCACCAGGGAATTGCACAAAAGCAAATTGACCACTGTGATGACCACGCCAACGAGGCACATTAAGCTGTAGATCTACGACTTTATTTTGCGCCGAAAAGTTAAAACTGGCGACCTTAGCAAGGTAGTGTTTGGATTTACCAATACGCCCCAATAAGCTGTAAACTGCGGCAAGGCTGCCGGCGGCTATCAGCGTTAAACAAAAGTAGGTAATCGGGTAGGGCCAATAACTGTGTTTAATCAGTATTGCCGAGTGGAAAGCGATCACTAAAAACGCAACTGACATGAGCTTATGAGAGAGCTTAAAGCCTTTATAGCGAATAAGGCCGACAACAGCGACAATAGATAAAACCACCAAGGTGTAAAAGGCCAATTCCCCTAGCTGCTCGGCTAAACCTCGTAGTGGTTTAATGAGGGCATAAAAGGAATCAGGGTTATTGGGGCCGCCACCCTTAATGGGGCGCTCTAGTAGGCCAGCCCCCACTAAGTACTTAGGCACAATGGCGATGAGCCAGTGAACGGCACCAGTTGATACAGCTGCGATACCGGTCCATTTGTGTAAGCGGTAGGATTTATCTAAGCCGTGGGTAAATTGTTCAATTAACGGCAAACGTAAGGCCAGCAGCATGGTAAGGCTCATTAAAGTAACCGCAATCATCCCGCTATACTGGACAAAAGCGGCACGCCATTGGAAGAAGTTATCGTAAGGCAATAAATGGGCCTCTGCGTGAAACCACATGCCTGTAATTACTGCTATAAGCAGCGCTGCAGTTATCTTAAATTTTCTCATGATGGGCCTCACTCTTCTCTAAGTATTAAGTATACGCGGGCCTATATAAAGCAAGGTAAACAGGAGTAAAGAAGTGTAAACATGGCTGATTTTCGCTCTAGGCTTAATCTACCGAGTGAGTTCTATCTCAGGGGAAAGAGTGGGGCGGGGAAGAGAGTATCGAAGTGAGTCAATTATCACAGTTGTGAACCAAGCTAATCTGCAAGTGAAAAGTGAGTAAAACAAGCATTGAATTAAGCTTAATGATTTAGTCAGTTAAGCTTAATTCACGTGTTGCCAGCCTGTTAGAGTCACAGGGACATGTTTACAAACCTAACTCACACTCAATGGCTTGATTTCAGTCGCTACATGTTTAAGAGCGGCTTGCAAAGCTTGCTCTCTAAACGAGTAAACATTGTCGTCTGAGATTAATTCCAAGATATTAAATTTTTCTAATTGTTGGCGTGTTTGGGTGTTTGGACACAGCAGTAAAACTTCACAATGAGCATCTTGGGCATCTTTAATCGCATTTTCTAGCGCCAAGCCTACGGTGACATCGATCATTGGCACGTCGGTTAAATCTAAGATCATTACTTGGTAATCAGCAATGCTAGAGTGTTGGCGCGATATCGCTTTTGATACACTAAAGATCATTGGCCCAGACAAGTAGAAAAACAACACCTTACCGTCAGCTTGATCTAACAGTGCCCGCTCACTGTCGGTGAGAGGAACATCATTTTCATCTGCATCACTGATCGCCTTCACTTGGCGGGCTTGCTCTCTGCTTAGCTTCTCAATGATGATGATATTAGAAATAAATACACCTAGTCCAACAGCGGCAATGAGGTCAACAAAAACGGTCAGTAACATCACCCCATACATGATGGCCATGCCTTGGATGCTGACTTTGTGAGCGCGTTGAATAAAGCTCCAATCTAGAATGTTGAAACCCACGTAAACAGCGATGCCGGCTAATACTGCCATAGGGATAGGTTCGGTAAGCCCACCCGCCACCAGTACCACTAACGCCAGTACCAATGCACGCACCATGCCCGAAATGGGGGAGCGCGCACCCACCTGAATATTGGTGACGGTGCCCATGGTAGCACCCGCTCCAGGTAACGCACCGAATAGACCAGAAATCATGTTGGCTAAGCCTTGGCCGCGTAGCTCTTTATCTGAATCGTGCTCTTTTCGGGTTAAGGAATCTCCAATAACGGCGGTAAGCAGGGTATCTATACAGCCTAAAGTACCTAATACTAAGGCATCAATCACCATGGTGGTAAACATCTCAGCATTAAAATGAGGTAGCACTAATGAAGGCAAACCAGCCGGAATTTCACCGATACGGCGAATACTTTCGCTATCAAATAAAAATACCGATATCAGGGTAACGGCCACTAATGCTACCAGTTGTGCAGGCACGTATTTTCTATATTTTTTAGGGAAATAAAACAATACTGCTAAGGTCAGTAAGCCTAAAAATAGCTCACTAAAATCGATGTTTTCTAAGGTTTCTGGTAGCGCTGACAGTGTGCCTACTACTCCACCAGCGGGTGCTGAGTGACCGAGTAGGGGAGACAATTGCAAAATGATTAAGATCACGCCAATTCCAGACATGAAACCTGAAATTACGCTATAAGGCATTAAAGTGACGTATTTGCCCAGTTTTAGGGTGCCCAATAGTACTTGAAAAGCCCCTGCCATCATTACCACCGTAAATGACATCGCCATACCCGTTTCTGGATACTTAGCCATCATACTGGTTAGTACCGCTGTCATGATAACGGTCATTGGGCCGGTGGGTTCAGAGATAAGGGTGTTTGAACCGCCGAACAAGGCAGCAAAAAAGCCCACCATTATCGCGCCCCAAAGGCCTGCCTCAGCACCCGCACCAGAGGCAACACCAAAGGCGAGAGCTAAGGGTAAAGAGATAATAGCAGTGGTTACACCGCCAAAGAGATCACCTTTGAGATTAATATTGTCAAAACGATTTCCGAGCACAACTCATATCCCTGTTAAAAAAAATCGCGTAATGTTAGCAAATGTTTTCCCACAAAAGAATCTCGCTAAGCAAGCTGTTTTTTCGCTAGGGCATATAGTTAACACAACGCTCAAGCAGCAATAAGCTCTCCTAAATTGAGCCTAAGCAACGCAGTTAAAGTGATTGGCTTCATTGTTGGCTATCACGCACTATTCCAATCAGTTCGTATATATGCATAAAAATCATAAGCTACCTTACATATCGTCATTTGATTCGCCCTTGCCAATTATCTAGTATGCCGGCCCTTATTTCCCTTAGAAGTGCGGTATGTTTTCACAATCTATGTTTGGTGAGCTGCTCAGAATAACCCTTTTATTAGTTTTAAGCTTAAGCGCTGTACACCATTATCAACCCTTGTTAGACCTGCTTGCCGAGCAAGCAATAAATAGCGGCTGTCACCAGCAAACCGCAGAGTCAGCTAACCATGATTCTCACCACCATCATTAAGAGCATTGCATGAGTATTTTTCGTTTTCCAGTATTGGTTTGGCTTGGCATTGGGATACTAATTGTCAGTTTAGGGATCCGGCAATCGTTTGGTATTTTTATGATACCCATCTCTGAACACTTTCAAACCGGGCGAGAGCTGTTTAGTTTCACCATTGCACTGCAAAACTTACTATTTGGTGTATTTCAGCCTTTTGTCGGTATGGCATCAGATAGATGGGGAGCCAAACGGATCATCATTGTTGGAGCTATTGCCTACGCACTAGGCTTAGGCTTAACCTCTATCGCGACCACGCCAAGTATATTGTATTTATCCTTAGGCGCTTTGGTGGGGCTTGGATTGAGTGCCACCAGTTATGTCATCATCCTGGGGGCGGTGGCCAAGGTTGTACCCGCCGAGCATGCCAGTAAAGCTTTTGGCTTAACTACGGCAGCAGGTTCCTTTGGTATGTTTGCTATGATACCTGGCGCGCAAACCTTATTGCAGCAGTTTGACTGGCAAACTGCCATGCAGGTATTTGCCATGTTATGTGCTTTTATCGTGGCTTTTGTATTGTTTATGAAACCTGATAAGCCAGCAACGCCGCAAATACAGGTGACTGCTCAACAAACCTTAGCCGAAGCCTTAAAAGAAGCTTTTTCTCATCAAGGTTACTGGTTAATTCATGCCGGTTTTTTTGTTTGCGGTTTTCATGTCATGTTTATAGCTACCCATTTGCCTAGCTACTTAGCGGATAAAAATTTGCCTGTGTCTAGTGCCGCGATGGCGCTGGCCTATGTGGGGGTTTTCAATATTTTTGGCTCGTATTTTTGGGGCATGATGGGCGATAAATTTAATAAGCGTCATGTGATGTCAGCCTTATACTTTTTCCGTGCGTTAGTGATTGCCGGATTTGTTAGTTTACCGATTACAGAATACTCGGCTATTGCTTTCGGTGCAGCCATTGGTTTTTGCTGGTTAGGCACGGTGCCGTTGACCTCGGGCTTGGTTCGTCAGATATTTGGGGCGCGTTACCTCGCTACCTTGTATGGTTTGGTTTTCTTTACCCATCAAGTGGGCAGCTTTTTAGGGGCTTGGGTTGGCGGCAGAATTTACGATTATTATGGCTCTTATGAGCCAATTTGGTGGTCTACGGTGATATTGGCTTTATGTGCGGCCTTGATTCACTTTCCTATAAATGACCGCCCTGTAGCCCGCCTACAAGCTGCCATATAAGTATCGCTATTATCACTTAACGTCAATTAGCTTAGTTTAGTCATTTGGCTAAGCAAATTGACACTTACTCCGGGTTAACTAAGCGCTTACAGAATGAATGATATGACCCCAGGTGAAGCGTTCTCTTGCCGTATCGAAGTGCTAGGTAACACAATGACTATAACCATCCTGTGTGAAGGTATGTCAGACACTGCTCAAGTGATTGATATGAGAAAAAGTGGATACAATGTCGGTGGTAAATACTGACCCAAGTCAAACTGTTCTGAAAAAAACTAAAACTGGCGCAACAAGCAGATCTTTTATTGTTGGTTAGTACTAAACTTATAGTGATTAAATAAACAAACGAGGAGCACCTCATGAGCTATCGTCATATTTTAGTCGCCATTGATTTATCGCCGAATAGCAGGAAATTAATCGACAAAGCTATTTTGTTAGCTGACGCCCTACACGCAAAATTGTCGCTGATTTATGTTGATGAGACAGCCTATGATGCCGCTTTTAGTGGATTGATTGATCTCGACCTTGCGGCAATAGAGCCCTTGCATCCGAGCCTTAAAGAATTTGCCAACCAACTCAAAGCCCTTGTCTCAGACACTGACTACCCAATCGAAAACCAGTTGGTTATGCACGGGGATTTGAGTGTAAGTTTAGATAACACCATTAAGCACATTGAGGCTGATTTGATCGTTTGTGGTCACGAGCATAGTTTTTGGCATCGCTTAGCTTCTAAACATCATGAGTTGGTGAATAACGTGTCGGTAGACTTACTGGTTATCCCTTTAGATAAATAAATATTAATCGGGATAACGAACGCGAAACCGGCTAGCGATTAGCTTGTTGAGTATTTTGTCGCTCAAGAGAGAAGTGTTTTCTACTTTCTGCACGCAGAGGCTTTTGGCAGCACTACTAGCAGGCCGTAGCCTGCGAATAGTGCCACATTGGACTTACCCAGTACTAATGGTTGCCGTAAGAGGTTTTTAACTCATGGAAGCTAGTCTGGGTATCACCCGCTTCAATACCATTGTTATAGCATCCTGTGCCCCACACGGGGGGCTCTGTACCTTGGTAACGCTGTTAACAATAGTTTCTCGGTTTTCACTTTTACCTCGAATGAAGGTTAAGGTCATCGTGTCGCCTTTCACATCCACATCCACATCCTATGAGATAATTTCGCCCAAGCTTACTCCATTTTTAGGAGAGTCATCTTTTTGAGTGAGAGTGAAGTCACCCCAGACATTGTGCGAAATATCATAGCGTTTTTTTGGGCAGGATTAATTTTATAGTTCCAGAAAATAGACCCTTTGTCGTGGTTTGGCATTTTACGATAGTAGATCTTCAAGGGCTCATTTTTAGAGCCATGAATTTGCCCAATTACCGCAGAAAAAGTAGGGGTTAGCATCATTACCACTGGTGCTTACCCAGGTCTGGATGGGTATTGAGCACCCAATTATTACGTGGGTGTTTGTCGCCATACATCATGTTGCCTTTACGCACCATTTCGCTAAATTCACTGCGAGCGTTTTTACTGTTCTTGGTGGTTGGCGTGGTGTTTAAGGCTCTAAATAGCATCGCACCGTTTTCTGGGTCTGTTTAAAACCCTTGGTTGTTGCGAGGAAGCGGCTTCTCAATATTATTTAGGTCGTTTGCTACAATTTCTAATATCGGCCATTTCCCGGGCGGTTTGGGCTCTGGTAGGTTAATTTTCCAAGCAGTTAAGTTACTATTTTGAGATGGCGCTTTGCTAGGGGCTAGCTTAAACGGACCAAAGGTATCCGCCGCACCAACACTATTGGCTTACAACATAGCTGCGCAGCCACAGATTACATAATTAGCTAACAAAATGCCCCCCTTTAGTAGGAGTAGGGCGCTTACGTTATAGTTGTTGCCTAAGGCTAACTCTTTGCCCATTATCTATAAGTCGTCTATATCAGGTGATGAGCACAATAAATAAGTTCAAGCGTCAACTAAATTAGGAAATGTGAATGAAAGCCACCATGATGAGTACGTTGATAGGTGTCATGTTGTCTGCGCCTCTTATGGCTGACATTCCGACTGAAATAACCCTTGCTACAACGCATTGGGCCCCTTACACCTCAGGAGAGAGCCAACACAATCCAGGGATAGTGTCTGAATACCTCAGTGAGATCCTCGCGAAACATCAAATTACTTTAAGCACTGAGTACTACCCGTGGACGAGGGCAATAAAATTAGCCAATACAGATAGCCATATACATGGACTGCTTACCGCGGTTCATAAAGAAGCGCCAGAACTATTGTTTACGCAGACTCCAATCATGAACTATAAAATGAGCTTCTTTACGACGAGCGATTCTAATTGGCAGTTTACCGATAAAAACTCATTGCAAACGCTGCCTACGCCATTTGGTGTTATTGCAGGTTATGGATACGGAGAACCTATAGATAGCTTCATTAAGGATCCCAACAATCGTAATAGCATACACTCTATCAAAGGTGATAACCCGCAAGCGAGATTAATCAAAATGCTGGAATATCAGCGAGCGGCGGTCATTATTGAAGATGAGCGAGTGATTCAACGTTTTATTCAAGACAAATCCCATGTTCGTTTTGCCGGAACATTAAATCAATCACCCTTTTACCTTGCTTTTAAACCAACACTTAGTTGGGCGAAAGAAGTCATCCTCCTATTAGATAAAGAACTCGCCGCTCCCGAAAACCACCAACGCTTAGCAGAGATAACTGCTAAATATGTGCAATAAGTTGGCTAGGGATAACTAAGCCCAGCTAATTATCCATCTCGGTTATTATGTTATTGTTTTTTATATAAATAACTTCTGCTACACTGCGTTTTTTTCAATAAAGGAACGCAACGACAATGTGGATGTTGTTCAGCAAAATGCTCCAAAGGAAGGGGTCTATCAAGGTGTTTGTGGTTATTTGTATGCTACTGCCAAACCTTGCCAATGCCGAGCTAGGCTATGGGGACTACGCAAAAGAAAATAACTGGGATCTACTGTTAAGTTTAGGGGCTACCTATGGCGGTGATAATATCGCTGAAGCCTATTACCTTGATGAAAACTATAACGTTGTCGATGATGCGATTATTAAAGGTGGCGGCTTATTTAAAGCCAGCATCGGCGTTGACTGGCCGCTGGTGGATGACTTTCGCATTATCACAAGTGCGGGTTACCACGTAGATAGCCAATTTAGTTTTGCTAGTACTTCAAGCGGTAACCAAGGCATGTGGTTTACCCGTTTTGTTCTAGAAGCCTTACCTTACTACCAAATTAGCGATTCGTTTAAGCTAGGTGGCGGCCTCACCTATCATATGAGCAATAAAGTGGGAGGGCAGTTTATCGGCAGCGACCAAAAGTATTACGCTCGTTATGAGGATACGCTAGGTTACACCGGGTTTATCGGATATATGTTGGGCGAGTCTCGTTCATGGCTTGAGCTGCGCTACACCCATATTAAGTATGATTTAGAAACCGCACCTTTTCTTGAAAGTTTCTGTACATCTAACTGTGACGGCAGTCATGTAGGCTTGATTTTTCATTGGGCTATTTTGTAATTCAGTGGGTAACCCAATAAAAAAACCGCTGTTAAGGCGGTTTTTTATTGTTTCAATTATAGCAGCTCGCAGCTTAGCAATACCCCGTGGTCACTTAAGCGACATACCTGTAGTTGCTGTTCAGTGATCAGCGCATAGCTTGCTTGCCAAGATTGACGAGGCATAGAAACCGACCCGGGATTGAGCAAGAAATGCTTACTTACTTTGCTGGCTTGCGGAATATGGCTATGGCCACTCACCAATATGTCGCCCTCAGCCAAAGGCGGTAATTTCTCTGGGCCGTAGTTATGGCCATGACACAAAAACACTTTACGTTTTGCCATTAACAATTGGTTATAGTCTGCTAATAACGGAAAGTCACACAGCGCTTGGTCCACTTCGCTGTCACAGTTTCCTCTTACAGCAATGATACGCTCAGCAATGGCATTTAAATCCGCGGCTACCGCCAAAGGATCATAATGCTCGGGTACTGGATTTCTTGGCCCATGGTTAAGTACATCACCCAAACAAATCAAATGGGAAGCACCGCTATGTTCAAACGCTGCCAATGTGAGCCGTAAAGCTTGATGGTCGCCATGAATATCGGAACATATAAACAACATAGGGTTCTCCTCTGCGCCTAACAGCAGCAAGTTATAAATATCAGCGAGCCAAATGGGCATAGTAGCCCGAAGAGCAAAGTGGCTGATTTTATCGTGAAATAGCAAAATATACAGCAGTATTTCAATTCCTTGCCTGGTAACAATTACTGACCTTGCTGGCTTTCTACAGCAGCAGAATCTAAGTAGGTGTGAGTTAGGAGAGGCTAGGGGGAATTGGGTGTTTGCTTGACGTCAGCAGTCTGCAAATCTATTGAACTAAAAGAGACTGTTAACCGTCGGGGTATAGCAGCTTAATATCTTGATATTTGGGCCTTCGTTGTTAATGATTGATTTGTTATTATTTGTGACCTAAGGCCTATTTTTAGTCTTTATATGATGGCTCATACCGAGTGAGTTCAAGCCTTTAATAAAACCTTCACATTCACTTTTACTACTTGGGTACACTGCCGTATCGCATAGGGAAATTGCACAATCGTTTATATGATATGGAGTGATAAATGTTCAATAAATCAACGTTAAGCTTGGTAGCTTCTCCCCGCTTACTGGTGGCATTACCGGTATTGTTAGCGAGTTGCGGCGGCGGTGATGATCCTGCTCCTGCTCCCGAGCCACCCATAACATTCTTCGTATCAGGGGCTGTGACCGGCACTCCAGATTATGGTGTATTAATGGTATCGCTAAACGGCGGCCTACCAGAGCCTATTCAAATTGCCAGTGCTGGAGACTCTGCAGGCACATTTAGTTTTCCTGATCGCTTGTTTGAAGGTGCCAGTTATCAAGTAAGCCTAGCCGACTTGCCCCCCCGCATACACTGTGAAATTGAAAATGGCAGCGGTGTTGTACGTACTGATAACATTACGAACATTAGCGTTAATTGTACTCCCGTTGCGTTGGCGGCTGGTGAATTTACTTTATCTGGCAGTATCAATGGTTTAGCCAATAACACCAGCGTGCAACTAAGCCTAAATGGCGAAGAACAGTTAGTTGTCTCTCAAAATGGTCGTTTTATGTTTGAGACCACTATGCTTGACCTTCAAGGTTACCAAGTCGACATAGAACGAGATCCTGCTCGGCAAGAGTGTGAGATCGAAAACGGTGAGGGGCTTATAACTGCCAACGACGCCGCTGATATCATTATTTCATGTGAGCAAGATGGCTCTGCCGGTATTTTCGCCACCGATCGCTTGCATAATGTGCGCATCACTATGACAGCGCAAGAGTGGCTAGCCTTTGTGTTGGACACAGAGCGAGCCCGCTACACCAATGGTGATGCCCATGGTTGGGGCGCGTGGAATTTATGGACCCATAGTGAAGTGTATCGAGAAGTGACTTTTGAATATCTCGATGACAATGGCGATGTGATTGAGCAGCTCGATCATGTCGCCTTTAAAATGCGAGGTAATACTAGCCGCCAGTGGCCCGAAAAATGGTATCAACAAGATGATGAAAGCTGGACAGCCAAACCTAGCCGCTTCCACTTCTCACTGAAATTTGACGAAGAGTTTGATGATGACGAAAGTGTTTATGCCTGTATTGATGATGACGGCGAACCAGCGGCTGTAGACAATGCGCATTGTAGTATGCGTGTAGGGCGCGATATTCCCGACGTGCCAGACAATGATGGTCGCGAGTTTAATGATGTTGAAAAACTCTACTTCAAATTTAACAAAGATGACCCTAGTTATCAGCGTGAAATGCTCGCTCATGATCTATTGAATACCGCGGGCATCCCCACCAGCCGAATGGCGCATGCCAGCGTTGAATTAGTGCTCACCGGAGAGCAGGGCGACACCTTATATGGGCGGTCGTTGCCGCAACGCTACAATATGGGCGTATTTATGATGGATGAGCCGGTTGATAAGCCATATTTAAAGCGGTATTTCGGTGAAAATGGTTACCTATTTAAGGTAGGAGGCGGAGACTTGAGCAGCGCCGATGCTGCTAACCCAAACTGTACTCCCTACGAGGATGGCTCAGGCTACGTTAACAGCAATTTCTGTTTGATTGGTGTTGAGAAGTCAGATCCCGAAGATAGAGAAGATTGGTTGGGCAGTGACAACTTCCTTAATCCGGATTTTGTAAACAGTGATATTAACGACAACGGCGGTAATACCTCACAATTTGCCCCTTATCGGCCTACTTACGATATGAAGAGTAAGAAGAAATCGATTGCTGATGCCAGAGTTGAATTGCAAAACTTTATGCATTTTGTGCAAAGTGAACCAACGGTAGCAGAATTAGCCGAGCAATTTGATATTGATGGTTTTGTAAGAGCGCAAGCTGGTGACATTGTGGTGGGTGCGGTTGACCATTATGTGCGTGTAGCTAACAACTATTACCTTTACCTCAATCCAATAACAGAGAAGTGGACTTACCTCACCTATGACTACGACTTTACCTTCCGTGATAACCACCCTGACGCGTGGGGAAGTCATGTTGATGCGTTTAGAGATGTCGCCGGCAGTTATGTGTTCCCAGGCACGGGGAGCAGAGATTGGCGCAGCGAACGCTTACAAGGCGTAACCCCAATCCTTTGGGACATCGTGTTCGCCGATGATGTGTACAAGCGCCGCTTGTATCAGGAAATTAAACGCATCCTTGATACACAAAT
Organism: Agarivorans sp. TSD2052; assembly: GCF_023238625.1. Classification (NCBI taxonomy): domain Bacteria; kingdom Pseudomonadati; phylum Pseudomonadota; class Gammaproteobacteria; order Alteromonadales; family Alteromonadaceae; genus Agarivorans; species Agarivorans sediminis. The sequence continues at coordinate 2,558,002 of NZ_CP096670.1, read as the reverse complement.
GGACTGGGATAGCCAACTGAAAGCGACGTTAGCATCGCGTCGAGAGATGATTGAATCTACCGTACTGGCTACTGATGCAGCAAACCCGCCAGGTTGTGAATTAATCTATGATAGCCGCGCGATTGATGCTGCAGCCAGCACTCCATTATGTGATTCTGGTGATGTATCGATGAAAGCGTTTATACAGCAAAAAGTAAGGGTATTGCGTAAGGAATTAGCCAAGCACGGTATCGAATAAAAACAATCTAAAGTAAAAGGGTCAGCTTATGGCCCTTTTGTTGCTCAAACGGGAGGGGGGAATTACGTCACTGCCTGTTTTTCGCTTAGTAAAGACGTTACTAGCGAACAATGTGACCCCTCTGTGATAGAAAGTTATGGCGATGAGAAAGGTTTCTATGACGTGAATATCACGGTAACGGGCTATCAGCAATAGGCAAAGCAGGGCATAGAAGTAAGCGTTGATATGTGTGGCTTAGTCACCGTTGAACTAGAGATACCACTTACAGCGCTATAAATATAAGCCTCATTGATCGTCAGTGCTGTAATTTATAACTTGAGCCATTCTCCCTCATATTCTTTATTGGCAAAGCGCAGGGCAGATCCGCCTTCCATAGGGTTTGGTATGCGTAAGCTAATTTGGGTTGCACGGCTATCAATTTTAATGTGCCACTCGACTGGTTTACCGGGAAGAATTTGCGATAGCTCCCAGTCTGGGTAAATCGTTTGCGTTTGGCCATTGGTTAACATGGTGCGGAGCTCTATAGGCCAGTTGTAATAAAAGGGTGCTACTCCACGGTTTTCAATCTTTAGTATTAGCTGGTCACCTTTACGGGTGACTGTAGATACATGAAGTTCATAGCCCATTTTTCTCACTTCAATCATCGCGCGTTTTTTGCGTTCTTCTCCGAGGGTAAACCTCTCTGCAAATAGCCCGGAGTCCATCAGCCAACTCACGTGTGTTTCAGAAACACATTGGGCGAAATTTTGTTGCTGCTTTATAGGCTGTTTGGTAAATATTGTCGGCCATAACTCAGGCCTTATCTCGCCCCCAATGGGGACTGTTTTCCACTTATTTGTCATCTGCGCTTGCTTTAATAAGGGGATGAAAAACCAGCCTTCAGAAGGGTTGCCTGTATCTAACGTACCCCAAGCAAAAGAGTCATCATGGTAACCTAGCTGGTTCGTTCTATTATCTGCGTATTGAGGGTTGTTTTCTCCAGCAGGGTAACGCAATAAAACAAAAGTATCTCGGAAGGCGCTTTCGTAAGATGTGATAATTTCTTGTTGTACTGATTTGCCAGCCCATAAGTCAGTTCGTGGATAAGTGTGCCATTCCCCCCAAAGTCCTAATATGCCCGCCGTTATAAAGGCAATTCGAGGGTCTCCATCGTATTTTTCCCCCATGGCGAAAATGAAATCACGTATCGCTTTACGTAGGCGCAGGTCGGCATAATTGGGCGTTATTACTGATTGCTGATTAGCCGTTTTCCAATGAGTGACGATTAGTCCTTCGTCTAATAGAAACTGGGGGATCGCTGTTGGTTTCCCTGGGTACTCCAAATGCACGCGGAAAATGGCCTGTTTACCGCGTTTCTTACTGTCATTGAGGCTTTGTTCAATCGCTTGCCAGTCAAAATTGCCCCAGCCTTTCATTATCTGCGCCATGCCTATATAACGAAATTCCATCGAATGCGGAAAACGTTCTTTTTTCCATTCATTTGCGTAAGGCACCAAGCCTTTGAGAGGATTATCAACGGGGGCTGCTTGGTATTCTAGGCTAGCCGCTTGGGTATTAAACACCACCAATAAGCTAACTGCCATAATTGCAATTTTTCTGGATAGCTTCAAGGTCATGGTAAACACTCCATGTTTGTTGGATACAAGGGTTAAATGTTGAACTGCTGGTGGATTGGCTGCTCACTGCTTAGTCGCATGTGATATAACAGAATACTACCAAGAGTGAAGCGGCGCAGTAGTTAATTGGATGGATATTGTTGAACGGGATAGTTAATCATTGACAGCGCCCTAATGGCTAACATGTAAGCGCGTATTTAGATGGCGAAGCCTCATTTAGCTTCGCCAAAATAAACACCCATGTATTTAGTTATAACGTAGGTATTTGGCTGATGATACTAACCCCCTCGTTACTGACTAACAGTTGGGTAACACCTGACTCACCAACCAGCATTAAACCTTGTTCTGTCGCCAGTACATCTTTACAGCTAAAAACATCGTTAAGCGTCTGCTTAACCAGCAAGTGACTAAATTCAGCCGCATCGTCAGGGTTCACCTCTAGTTGCAGGGCCACTAAGCCTTCTACAGCATCACACACGTAGAGCAGCCCTTCGCGATAAGCCAAGCCAATGGGTTCGGCTAGCTGTCTATACTCAGCTAGGGGTAAACTTGTGTGCCGTTCAAATTCGGCCCCTTCATCTATTTCCTGCTGAGTAGGAGGAACATAAGCCAAAATATCAGCAATGCTATCCACAAAAACGCCGTCTCTAATTGTTAACTCATCTTTATTACCATCACGGGTTGAATAATAAGCTAAGCCATCGTGAGCAACTACCGGGTCGAAAGCCCTTATGTGGTTTAAGTCTGCAATCCAAATGGGTCTGTCGGTAGCGACTTCGGCGGCGCGGTATATTGTTATTCCATTAGGCTTACCATGCAGTATATGGCTATCTTGGTAAACGTGCAGCGTTTCTACATTCCAACCATAACGGTTAACGAATTCAGTGCTTAGCGGCTCCTCCGAGTGAAGTACCGACACATCATTGTCAGCATTCACGGCGTGTAGATTTTGCTGAAACTCAACCAAGGCTGCTAATGAGCCGACTTGACCAGTTCCGGTATAAACGATAGTACCGCCTCCGCTAGTCTCAGAGCCGCAGCCGGCCAAAGCTAATGCGGTAGCTATAGTACTAAACCAACGTATAACCATGCTCATAACAAATCCTCCAAAGCCCAGAAGTAGAACGGTTTACCTTCAGCATTTTTGTAGCCAATTACCAAGCCGTATTCATGATCCAAACTAATTGCTTGGTATTCTTCTGTTGCTTCGTTAATTTGCGCGAATATTGTTCCTTGAGGGATTAGATTGTCATAGTAGGGACGCTCTAGTGCCAGCTCATCTGTGACCAAATTATTTAAGTCGTTGAGATCTATCATTACCAAATCAGTTAGTGCGGCTACTACGATCATACCTTTATGGATCAGTACGTCTGATGCACCAGTAACATGAATAAAACCTAAGTAAGCGGGGGTGCTACTATCGCTATTGTCAAACACATATACGCCGCGAAGCTCTGATACAACAAACATTAAATCCTGATGCAGATACAGCTTACCGGAGTGCTCCAAACCAACAAATTCTTGTATAGCGGCTCCACCGTCCACATAGCTTTGGGTTAGCGGGTTGGCGTTTTCAGCGCTAAAGCTAATGTGTCTGTTAGCACGAAAGCTCGCCCAATCCAAATACAGGGGTTCTACAGCGCAAATGGCTTGGCTTTGGTCTGGATAGGTACAAATTTCTCGGGATAGCTCGTCCACTGATTTATTCTCATAGCTGCCCAGCATCATGCTACTACCTACTAACACTGCCAGGGGGGCGGCAAAGCGTGTAGAGTTAACTTTGCTTGATATTGGAGCGTGATGACCACGTAACAAAACACAAGACACTAGCGTAGCTGCAAACAATGCTGCAACATCCATCCACTCGAAGTTTCCATAGCTGAGTACACCAAATTGGGTTGATGCTTGAAAAAATTCAAAGCCAAGATCAACAATCAGCCAAAATAATGGAATGGTAAGCCAGCGTTTTTTCTCGGTTCCTAGTAAACCAGCAGTGAAAAGACTCATCCCCAGAACATGTAAGAAGCTTGGAAACCATTCCGATGCATAGCGAGGCAGCTCGATTGGAGTCTCGAATAACTTTATCCATTGATAAGCGGGGATGGCATCAAATAATATTTGGGGTTCTCTGAAGTTGGCATAAAACAACATGCCAATCACTCCTGTGAATACTCCCCACCAAAACAAATTGGGGTTCTTTATCATCGTCACTTCCTTGTAAGCTAAATATTAAGAATGATTTTAACAATAAAAAAGGGGGGGTATAAACAATTGATTTTTATGTTGTTAACCATGCAGAATTAAATACGAAATCTGTGAATGAAAGCGCTATCAACATTATGCGCTATGAGTTTTTCGCTTTTGAAGGGGCGCAAATAAAGAGGGGCGGACATTTAGTGTAAAACCTGACAAGAATTGAGTTCAAATCTTCATTTGAATGTGTTCCGGCCTTTGTGTTCATTAATCATGGCTCGGTTGACTCGTTCTTCCACTTGCTGTTGAGTGACATCGTTAAGTGCAGTATTGGTAAAAAATCAGTGGCTAGCTGAGGTAAATATGTGCTTATTAATCGCTCGCTTTCCGCTTTGGGAAATCTAATATTTAACCAATAAACGTTGAGGTTCGGGCATAGCTTAAAGAGCATCGTTGTACTTAATCTGTTTGCAATTGAACTTCACTCCACCCCGTGTTTATTAGTGCTTTATTGTTCTTAGTGGCATGCAACCGTCCATTCGGTACTAAATGGCGCGATGACCACTTCACCCAAATCTACCGAACCTTTAGCGTTGGTAGGTAAGCCAATCACTTTGCTGTTCGCGGTGTGGTTTCTTTCCCTAAATTGATAATAAAAGTGTCGAATACTTATTTGAAACCCCCACCTGTTCTGAACCATTTCGCTGAGGCGTTCGGGCGAATAGGAAAAGCCACGAGGAATAGGGTAGCTTGGCCTGTGTTCATCAGTTGCTTGTGGTGATAAGTAAAATCGTTGCTAGAAAGCCAGCGACGCGTAATGTGATACTACTAATCAGGGCATCTTCTGCGGGCGCGCCGTTGTCATTGGCAAGGTGAGCGGCCCGTAACAACCTAAGCGATTACACGCCTTGCAATTTTGGTAATAGGCATAGCTATATAGGCTATAGCTAACCACAACACGCTGAAACCAATTAGCCATCCTCTTAGGGGGGGCGAACTATTTTGTAAGACTTTGCCACGCTTACACACCTCTATGCGATAGCTACATAGTAATAACTAAAATAAACGATTAACTAGCTCAGCTTAGTAAGCCTACATATCCAAAAAATGCCCAACCATGCCCATCATCGGTGCTGTTTAAGCCTGATCGTGATTCATGCTATAAAAATAGTTGCTGATTGTACTCACAGGGGCTAAGGCTTTGATAGTTAGGCGTTCGGCATTGCCAACGTATACCTATTGTGTCACTTGGCTCGGGTTTTAACTGGATAACTCCATTATGTACACCCGATTTCTTATTGTAAGTAAGTGTAATGATGCCTGCTTCAGACACATGTAAACTTGTTAGTGATTGGCCTCTATATTGTTCAGGAGAAGCAATGCCTAATTGTTGGTTTGAGGATGGAAACTCTCCATTGATACTAAAATAAACGTCTATTTGTGCTTTAACTTGACCACTAATGGAAAGCCCCTCAATAAGGTAGGCATTTGCGGCATATTGTAGGTTACGTTTTTGGTTGAGTAGCTCTAAGCCTAAAAAACACACCATTACAGCAATCACTATCGTGAAGAATATTTTCAAATAAAACATATTGGCGATGATCTCTAATTAAATAAGCGCTGGTTAATGGCTAGTTTATCACTTGCGATAATTTGTATACAAAAAATTATTTATTTCGTGTAGTCAGTATGTAAACCCTTAACGTTGATAACGTGTAAGAGGTAACATGACAATGGCTTAATATTTATTTATAGCAATAATGCCATTGCTAATAGTCATAACGCTTTCCGCAGTCTACAACATCGGCATTAGATTTAGTTAAGCATTTATAATAGTTGTGCACTTTACCGTCAGATGACTTGCACTCGCTTAACGACATTTGATTTAGCGCTCCTTTCAAGTTTATATTTCCAGGGTATTTTTTTAACAGTTTTTTTACTTGCGCTTCACCTCTGTTTACGGCTACTAGGCAATTTATTGGCGATGGAGTGTCATAGTCGGTGTTATCTGAGCTCAAGGTACTCTGTGGGGTGTTAAATGTGGGCGATAGTTGTATATCAACTTCATTGTAACTTATATCCATTGGAGGAAATTGGCTATAGTGGGCAGTCCCACTTTCATCCGTCCATGAGTAGATTTTTGCAAATAGACCATTCGATATTGATAATAACAAAATAAATAGAGTTACTAATCTACCCGTTGTTCTCATTGGTGGCATCCTTATCACTAATTTCGATATTTATATCACTAGTGGATTTTTATTAATAGCCTTAGTGATTTTTTTATTATAATTGATGGTTTTTTTAGTGATAACCGTGAAGGCAGGGCGTGTGAACTTAATATGTTAAACTTCTGAGGGGCTGTTCCTGGGGAACTGCGCAACATGACATTATCGTTTGCATTTCCATCATGATTTCTACCTCATATAAACATTAAATGAAATTTATATGAGCGCCGCCGCTAAGCCAATAATATCCATTGAATCATCTTAAGCCGTGACATTAGTATCCTTAGCTTTAATCACCAGATAGATGTGGTTGATAAAGAGTATACAGAGCATTACTTAACCAATTGACCATACATATTTTTATAGGTTATTTCACTATAACGCTTGGAGCTTAGCGTTCACGGCTTTTGCTAAAATTTGATGCTGGGCGCTATTCAAGTGTACGCCATCCTTTGGGTCAACCTTCACCAGCTTCGCCGCATCAAGATAATCACAGCCAAGTGAGTGAGCAACAACGTGGTAATGCTCTGCCAGCAGCTTGGATTTTTCATCAGCGCCACTAAAGTACCGAGCAAAATCACCGGTTTTATTAATGGTGGGTGGTGCAATCATTAGTAGATTAGGTGCTGTGATATGCTGGCTTAGGCAATGTGCTTGCAACTGTTTAATCATGCGGCCTTGGTTTGCGGCTACTTGCTCTGCACTTAGCTTAAAAGCGGGGTATAGGTCGTTAGTGCCCAGCATCAATACTAAATAGTCAGCTTGATGCTTTTTGACGGTATCTAACAAATCAGTTATGCCGCTACTTAGGCCAAAATCTGTGGCATTCAGGTAGCTAGTACGCCCCGGTTTACCTTCTTCAATTATCTGAAATGCGTCGCCAAGTAACTGGGCTAATATGCCGGGCCAGCGAGCATTAAAGGCCAAGCGTTGGCCATTTTCAGGTGAGTAACCCCAAGTATTTGAGTCACCGAAGCAAAGCACTGTTTTCATTTCAATTTAACCTTAAACTCATCTTCAATCTCGCTACAACTTGACGATGACTTTAGCCTTATTCGCTTGCCAGTGTATTGACTTAAGCTAATTGTTGTTATTTCAATGAGTAGATTAAGACATAAAAAAACCTGCATAAGCAGGTTTATCATTTAGCGCTAGTCATTGGCTTAATTAGCTTTGTTTTCTTACAAACTTTGACTTAAGCATCATGTGGCCGTGGCCATCTACTTTACAGTCGATATCGTGGTCAGAATCTACAAAGCGCTTAATGACCGCCTTGGTGCCTACTTTTAGTACCAGCGATGAACCTTTCACTTTTAAGTCTTTAATCAAGGTGACTTTGTCGTCTTCAGCCAATAGGTTGCCTACCGCATCTTTTAATACAATGGCATCTGGGTCAACGGCCACCTCGTTAGGGTTCCACTCATGAGCGCATTCAGGGCAAATAAGTAGCGAACCATCTTGGTAAACATAGGCCGATTCACATTGTGGGCATGGAGGGAGATCGCTCATGATAGTTTCTCTTTAGTCTCTAATTTATGGTGGCTCAGCAAACGCGCATCTAAGCCACAATGACGTTAGGTGAAATAACACCTATGGTTTGTGGCGTTATTGTAGGGAAGATTGCGCCTATCAGCCAGTGCATACTATTGATTGATGTCAGAGAATGTTGAACTTTGGTGTTAAACCAGTGGATTTGTGGGAGTAGGTGGGTGATCTACCGCGATTGAGTGCTCTTGGCTATTGTGAAGCGTTTGGCCTAGGGGCGACGCCTTGAGCGTTGAATAGCTAAAGCTGATACAGCAAAACAAAGGTCGCCCAGCATTATCGTTACTCTTCATTGCTCAGTGACAAGCAGCCTGCGCAACTCGCAGCGCTTCATCATTTGTCACTTACGCAATTCAGCGATAATGAAGGTGCAGGTGAGTTAACTCATAGAGAAGCGGAGCCTTGTGTTGGTTCGTACTAGTCTGATGTTTTTCTACTGTAAGTTCTAACTCGTTTATGCCCCGTTACGTGTTACCGCTCCTTCAAAACTACTCTTAATAAACCTATGTACCCTTAATTTTTCTACTTTAGTGGACAAAGCTCTGTGATTTTATACAGTGCCGTTGTAATTCCTACTTTCTGCAAGTGATTGCATACTTTCATGCTGATGTTTTTGTTATTTTTCGAGCTAGGTGGCTGATGTTACTTAGGAAAGGTGATAACCTTGTTTTTATCAAATGTATGATAAGAGGAAAAATTCCTTGTTTAAACAAGGGGTTTTTCCTCTTAATAAGTTGTTAGGCAGAGTAAATACACATGAGTGACCCACATTGGACAAGTTACGTTGGGATGGTGACTGGCATTGTTGGCTCAATTGCCGGTATTACTGGAGCAATTGTGGCTTCACTAAGCTTAAAGAAGACTCGCGAAATTAAGGCTTTAGATTTACGTCTAACTTTAAAGAAAAATGTTAACGAGTTTAGATCCCTGCTAATTGAAACCGAAGAATTACTACCGAAAATTGATAATTCTAGAAAAAGGGTATTCTCCGCTACTGGCAAACTCGGCTCAGGGGAAAGGAAAAAGTGGGAAATGGACTTTGAAAAAGACACTGATTCTCTTGAAGTTATCTCGAATACATTCCAAAGAGCTGAGAAAGATCTAGATACCGAAAGTTATAATGGCTTAGAGCATAAGCTAGATTCACTCAATCAACTTAAGTATCGACTAGATAGTATTTACAAAAAATATAGTGATGCCTATCAGGATGATGAGAAAACACGCGCTAGGATCAAGGATTTTCATGGTATAGCCTAACAAACTGATCAAACAAGCTCCCTCTGGTCGCCGGAACTCACTTCGTTCGTCCGGTTATCAACGACGTTAGCCAGCTAAATAAGTTCAGTTCAAATATGAGATTAATATGGAAGTTAATTATACAAAGTATGACGCAGAATCGTTACTTGAAGCTCTATCAGGTATTGATTCAAAATTGTATCCAGAAAACTATGCCGCTCTAACCGCAGAGATTGCGTCTCGACGTAACGATATTGATGAGTACTATCAGCAGGAAGCTGAACGCACGAAAAATAGATGGAATAAAACCCAGTCTAGTCTGGGTGTAATGCAGATACTCACAGCTATTTCTGTGCTCGTTATGCTTGTTCTCTCAATTTCAAATACACATGGCATTGTAATTTTTGCTACTGCTCTAATAATTGTGCTCAACGCTACTGCAGGGTTAACACTCTTAAAACGAAAATCTCAATTTTATATACTGTCCTACTTGAATCAAGGACTTCAGGTATTCTCGTTTGGCATGGGTACTTTTTATTATAATTACTATGGCTTAGGCGGTGTATTTTTAATGGTTGACTGGGTAAATGAAACCTTTAATTGGATTTCAGCCTCATTCAACCTTGGAGGCTCTGTCTTTGAATTTTCAAACGAGTATAGCTTAGGATTCGTTCAGATCGATATCCTAGCCATATTTATTATCTGGCTAATTTCAAAGTGTGATTCGAAAACAGCTGGCTAACAAAACGCCCAATCCGACACTTAACGCTTGGCATTTTTGCTTCGCAAAAGTATACGCCAAGGTTTCGTGCGGTTTAGCTAAGCGCTGGAGGATCCCCTCATAAATCTTTGAGTCCCGAAGCGTGAGTTAACCAGCGAAACGTATTAATCGCCCAACGTATTCGCTGTTCTGTTATCACATACTCAGGCCTTCGCCGTACTTCTTTTCCTAATCTTACTACCGATAAAACCGCCCGTTTGCAGATGGTATTAGCCTGAAAGTGTCGTTGCCATCCAACCTGTTGTGCCACTAAACCTAACCACCATAAAATGATGTCTGCCAGCATTGCTATCAGCAGTAGTACGCATATCGGCGAGGACATCGTGAACGGCTATGGCGCAAACCAAAGCCCGAATGAGCCTAAGTGAAATTACACGAAGGGGTTGTGGCGTTATTATAAGGAGATTGCGTCAATCAGCCAGCGATTACTATTGATTGATGTTAGAGATAATTGAACTTTGGTATGTCAAAAAGTAGTCTAACTAATTGTTAATAAATTTTGTAGTTTTAGAAACGTTGAAAATGGATGTGCGATACCCTAAGAGTTGATTATTTTGAAAGTCAACACTGTGGCCATGATAGGCAAGCTAGAACTCTATAGATAAAAATGTTTATAATGTTTTTATAATTCTATTTTTTCAATGGCTTGTTCACTTCTATGCATTGGTATGAACCACCTGGCTTTATGTCTTGGAGATTTTTTAGCACAAAAAAATCGTCAAGCAAGTTTACGATTTGTATTGGCTTTTTCGTGGCTGCAATCTCTGTTCTAGCTTTACATGTATTAGAGCTTACAGATGGCGAGAGAGAAGGTATAAAAGTGATATTCATCATTGGCTCTACTTTGGTTACTGTATATATTTATTATTGGCTAAATCAATATATACACCTCAATCGCGTTCATGTTTGGATTACTGACTCAGGGATTATTCGTTGGCCACTTTATTCGCGAGGTTCTAGAGTTTGTATAGCTTTTTCTGAAATAGAGTCTTTTACTTTTAGTGAAGAGCAAGCTAGGTGGTTTTCATTTTATGTATGTCATATAAAGTTGAAGCCCATGAACTCCTATCATTCAGACAACTTCGCCTTTGGCATTCCCTATGTCTTTTTTAGAGTAAACCGAAGACTGATAGAAAAAAGGTTGAAATCTAAGCCTACGGCAAAACAGTTAATGTCGACGTATTAATGATATTTAAGCTCTAATCTAATGGAATAAAAAACCAGCATTACGCTGGTTTTTTATTGGCTATTAAACTCTTGGCTTTACTTATGCCTTGCCTGCAAACAAGCCACTACTTCATCAAAACCCACTTCTTGTTTTTCTAGCAATACCAGTAGGTGATACAACAAATCTGAGCTTTCGTTGACCAATTCTTCGCGGTCATTGGCCATGGCTGCTAGGGCTACTTCTACACCTTCTTCACCCACTTTTTGGCAAATGCGTTTGGTGCCGCGGGCGAATAGGCTAGCTGTGTAGCTTTCTTCTGGGTCGGCTAACTTACGCTCGGCCAATACTGCTTGTAGTTGGGCAATAAAGGTAAGCTTAGGCTCGCTGTGGCCATCAAAACAACTTTGAGTACCTTTATGACAAGTTGGGCCAATAGGCTCTACAGCAACCAGCAGTGTGTCTTGGTCGCAGTCTAAGGTGATGCTTTTAAGCTTAAGTACGTTGCCTGACGTTTCACCTTTGGTCCATAGGCGCTGTTTAGTGCGGCTAAAGAAGGTAACGTGCTCGCTATCTAAGGTTTTAGCCAGTGCGTCGCTGTTCATGTAACCCAGCATCAGTACTTGGCCGCTGTGGTCGTTTTGTACCACGGCAGGGATCAAGCCTTCAACTTTGTCCCAATCGATCTGTTGGTTTAACTGTTCAAATTGGCTCATAGTCGAATTGCCACCTCTTGTTGTTTGAGATATTGCTTTAACTCACCAATATCAATAATGCTTTTATGAAATACGCTGGCCGCTAATGCGCCATCTACGTCGGAAATTGTAAAGGCGTCTTTAAAATGCTGCATTTCGCCAGCACCGCCAGAAGCGATTAATGGCACATTACAAATCTCTCGTACTCGGCTTAGTTGCTCTAAATCGTAACCTTGGCGTACGCCATCTTGGTTCATTACGTTGAGTACTATTTCGCCCGCGCCACGAGCTTGCACTTCTTTCACCCAGTCAAAGGTGTTCCAAGTAGTGGTTACGGTGCGTTTTTCGTCACCCGTAAACTGTTTCACTTGGTATTGCTGGGTTTCGTCGCAGTAGTAAGAATCAATACCTACCACAATGCACTGCACGCCAAACTTGTCGGCTAGCCGAGTAATTAAACTAGGGTCGGCCAAGGCAGGGGAGTTGATCGAGATTTTGTCGGCGCCGTTTTGCAAGGTGCGGTTGGCGTCTTCAATAGTTTTAATGCCACCGGCTACGCAAAACGGAATGTCGATAACTTCGGCTACGCGACTTACCCAGCTTTTATCTACGACGCGCTCGTCTGAGCTGGCAGTAATGTCGTAAAACACCAATTCGTCGGCGCCTTCTTCAGCGTAACGTTTGGCTAGCGGTACAATGTCGCCAATAATTTCGTGGTTACGAAACTTAACGCCCTTGACGACCATGCCGTCTTTTACATCTAGGCAGGGGATAATTCGTTTAGCTAGCATGGGTGCCTCCTTGCTGCCAGCAGGCGATGGCTTGCTCAACGTTGAACTTACCTTCTAGCAATGCACGGCCAACAATTACCCCGGAAACGCCAGTATCAGTAAGCGCTGCAATGTCATTTAAGTCGCCAATGCCGCCTGAGCTTTGCCAGTGAATATCTGGGTACTGGGCACATAACTCGCGGTACAAACTTACGTTTGAACCCTCTAGCGTGCCGTCTTTAGATATGTCGGTACACAATACGTGCTTAAGACCAACAGGCGCATAAATAGCCACGAGCTCTTCAATGGTCACGCCGCTGTCTTCTTGCCAGCCCGATACTGCTACTACCTTGTTGCCTTGTGCGTCGATGTTAATGTCTAGCGCCAGTACAATGTGCTCGGCGCCGTATTTTTTCATCCACTTGGCCACTACTTCTGGCTGCTTTACTGCGGTTGAACCAATCACCACGCGTTCTGCACCTGCGTCGAGCAAGTCTTTTACATCTTGTTCGCTACGTACACCGCCACCAATTTGAATTTTGGCAGGGGTGTTTTTAAGTAACTGGGCTATCACATCTAGTTGGCGAGCACTGGTATCTTTAGCGCCGTCTAAGTCTACAAGGTGCAACCAATCAGCGCCTTGGCTGTGGTAGTCACTAAACTGGGCTTGTGGGTCGTCACCGTAGATGGTTTTTTGCGCGTAATCACCTTGGAATAAACGCACAATCTTTCCGTCGATTAAATCTAAAGCAGGAATGATCATGTTACATCTCCAAGAAGTTTTTAATGAGTTGCGCACCGGCTTGGCCGCTACGTTCTGGGTGAAATTGCACCCCGTAAAAATTGTCTTTGTTTACTGCAGCAGTAAAGGCGTTGCCGTAATCACACTGAGCAATGGTCGCGGCGTTCACCGGTAGTGCGTAGCTGTGTACAAAGTAGAAGTAACTGCCAGCCTCAATGCCTTTAAACAGTGGGTGATTGGCCGTAGGCTGAATTTGATTCCAACCCATGTGGGGTAAGCGTTGGCCGGCGTTAGGCTTCATTAAACTTACAGTGCCGGGTACAAGGCCTAAGCAAGGTACTGGCTGTTCAGCTTCTTTGGCACCGCCTTCAATGGAGAATTCAGCCAGCATTTGCATGCCTAAACAAATACCCAGTAATGGCTTTTTAACTTGTTTTACTAAGTCGATAAGCTCACGGTCGGCGAGGTTTTTCATCGCCTCGGTGGCAGTACCTACTCCGGGTAGGAACAGCTTGTCAGCCCCAAGGATAACCTGTGGGTCGCGGCTAACCGTTACCGGAAAGCCTAAACGTTCTACGGCAAATTTTACCGAAGATAAGTTGGCACATCCTGTATCAATAATTACGTTCATTGTTGCTCTTATCCTTTTAAACGCTGGCGCTTATAGCGTGCCTTTACTGCTAGGCATGGCATCGCCAGATTTAATAATGGCTTGACCCAGCGCTCGACCAAATACTTTAAACAGGGCTTCTACCATGTGGTGAGTATTTTTACCGGTGGTTTCTAGGTGCAGGGTACAGGCCATGGCGTCGCTTAACGAGCGGAAGAAATGAATCACCATTTCGGTAGCAAAATCACCAATGTTATCGCGCGTAAAATCGGCTTTAAACTCGAGATGAGCACGGCCACTTAAATCTAAGGCACACTGGGCTAAGCATTCGTCCATTGGCAATACAAAGCCAAAACGGCCAATGCCGCGCTTGTCGCCTAACGCTTCTTTAAGGGCTTGGCCAAGCGCAATGGCGGTATCTTCTACACTGTGGTGGTCGTCGATGTGGTAATCACCCACTACTTTACAGTTAAGCTGAAAACCGCCGTGGGTAGCAATTTGGTCAAGCATGTGGTCAAAAAAGCCCAAGCCAGTATCAATTTGGCTGCCACCGGCGTTGTCTAAATCTACCGCAATGCTAATTTGAGTTTCTTTGGTATTGCGTTCAACCTTGGCTTTGCGGCCAAGTTGAGTAAGCTGTTTTTCAATGGCTACCCAGTTTAGGCCATCGCGCTGGTATTGCAGGCCTTCAAGCCCCATGTTCTCGGCTAGCTGCATATCGGTGTGGCGGTCGCCAATCACGTAAGAGTGAGCAAAATCGATAACACCGCTTTTAAGATAGTCTTTTACTAGGCCTAGCTTTGGCTTACGGCAGCTGCAGTTATCTTCGTCGAAGTGCGGGCAAACTAGCACGTCGTCAAACTTAACGCCTTGCGACTCAAAGATATCCATCATGTAGTTTTGCGCGAGGTGAAAATCGGCTTCAGGGAAGCTGTCGGTACCTAAACCATCTTGGTTAGTCACCATCACTAAGCGGTAGCCGTTAGCTTGTAGCTTGAGCAATACAGGGATCACTTGAGGCTCTAGTTTTACCTTTGCTACGCTATCAACCTGTTTGTCGGTGATAGGTTCGTCGATCATGGTGCCGTCACGGTCGATGAATAAGATCTTTTGTTTTACTTGGCTCACTTAAGTTCGCTCCAATCCTTGAATTGCTAATACAGTAGCGGCCACTTCTTGCTGGTTACCAATACTGATGCGTATGCAGTTTTCTAAACGCGTTTTGTTGGCAAAATCTCGCAGTACTATGCCTTGTTCGCCCAGTGTTTTAAAGACTCGGGCTGAATCATCAAAACGAACCAATATGTAATTACCGGTAGCCGGGAAGATTTCTTTAACAATGTTGAGTTTGCTTAAGTCTGTAACCGCTTGGCTGCGAATAGCGTTTAACCTTGCTACCCGGTCACGCATTACCTTAATACCGTCGCTATTAAGGGCTTTAGCGGCAATTTCAGCTACTGGGCGAGCAATTGGGTAGGGGGCAATCACCTTACTCATTACATCGATGACTTCAACATTGGCAACGGTAAAGCCACAGCGTAAACCCGCTAAAGCAAAGGCTTTAGATAGGGTACGAGTGATAACTAGGTTATCGTAATCTGCCAATAACTTAACCACGCTTTGCTCTTCACAAAACTCAATATAGGCTTCGTCTACGACCACTAAGGCCCGATCTTTTTGGGCGCTTAATAACTCACACAACTTGGCATGGTCGAGCATATTGCCGGTGGGGTTATTAGGCGCGCACAAGAAGATAATCTTGCTGCGTATTTGCGCAAGTGCTGCGTAGTCTGGGTCAAAGTTAGCGTCCAGTGCGACGGTTTTAATTTCAACCCCAATGGTTTCAGCGCTGACGGCATACATGCCATAAGTTGGCGCACAAATCACTATGCTGTCTTCGTTGGGCTCGCAAAAGGCGCGAATCAGTACTTCAATGGCTTCGTCGGCGCCACGGCTGGCTAATACTTGGTTTGGCTCTACACCTGCGTAGGCCGCATAACCGTTGATCATGGCGGCGGGTTGAAACTCTGGGTAACGGTTTAATTCGTCACCTAAGTAGCTAAAATCGCTAACGTCTGGGCTTTCGTTGGCGTTTAACCAAACTTCGCCACTGCCGCCAATGCGACGGGCGCTTTGGTAAGGCACAAGCGCTTGGATCTTTTTGCGGGCTAATAATGTGACCGACATGTTATTGCTCCTCGCCTAAACGGATGGTTACCGCACGGCGGTGGGCGTCTAGCCCCTCTGCGTTGGCGATGGGCACTACCGCAGAGCTTAAGTCTTTTAAGCCTTGCTGAGTTAACTCTTGAACCGTAAAACGCTTCATAAAGTCTAAGGTGCCTAGGCTTGAATAAGTGCGGGTATAACCGTAAGTAGGCAAGGTGTGGTTGGTACCACTGGCGTAATCGCCTACTGATTCTGGCGTCCATTCACCGAGGAAGACACTGCCAGCGTTTTTAACCTTGGGTAGTAGGCTTCGCGCTTGCTCGGTTTGTATAATTAGGTGCTCTGGGCCATACAGGTTACTCACTTGTACTGCTTGCTCTAAATCAGTGACGACTACAGCGGTACTGTGTGATAGCGCTTGGTCGGCAATATTGTTGCGACTAAGCAGTGCTAATTGACGAGCTAATTGGCTGTTTACAGCAGCGGCTTGAGCCTCTGAAGTGGTGACCAATATAACTTGTGAATCGGGGCCGTGTTCAGCTTGTGATAACAAATCTGCAGCCACAAAAGCGGGGTTAGCGCCTTGGTCGGCAATCACCAATACTTCTGAAGGGCCAGCGGGCATATCAATAGCCGCACCTGCGTGGTCGCCACTGACTTGCTGTTTGGCCTGGGTAACGAAGGCATTACCTGGGCCAAAGATTTTATCCACTTTGGCGACGCTTTCGGTGCCGTAAGCCATTGCTGCAATGGCCTGTGCGCCACCAGCAGCATAAATTTCGTCTACGCCACACAGTTTCGCGGCATATAATATCTCTGGCGCAATCGGTGGTGGTGAACTTAACACCACTTTTTCACAGCCAGCAATAGCAGCAGGAATAGATAGCATTAATACCGTAGATGGCAGCGGGGCAGTGCCACCAGGCACGTATAAGCCTACTTTATCTATCGCAGCGTAGTGCATTTCGCAACGTACGCCCGGCTGCGTTTCTAAGCTGATAGCGTGCGGCTTTTGCGCTTGGTGAAATACTTCAATATTGGCTTTTGCTTGCGCGATAGCTTGCTTGAACTCATCACTTAAACCTTGCTCGGCGGCATCGATTTCAGTTTGGCTGACTCGAACAGCGCTTAAGCTAGTTTTATCAAACTTGGCGGCCAGCGCGATTAAGGCTTGGTCGCCTTGATCTCGCACCTGAGTGACTACATCGGCAACTATTCCGGCAATGTCGGTTGAGCTATTTACCGCAGGGCGGGACAGCACCTGCAGTTGTTGCTCGTTTGATAGTTGGTTCCAAATTACCGTTTGCATGGGGTTATCTCAACATTTTCTCAATTGGCATTACCAAGATAGAGCTAGCACCTAAGGTTTTTAGCTTTTCCATGGTTTCCCAGAACAAGTTTTCAGTGCTGACTACATGTAGCGCTACTTTATCGTCATCACCGGCTAGGGCTAATACGGTTGGGTGCTCGCTACCTGGTAATAAATCAACAATTTGATCAAGATGTGTTTTAGGCGCGTGCAGCATGATGTACTTGCTTTCTTTGGCTTCCATGGTGCCTTGCATGCGCATGAGTAAACGGTCTAACAAGTCTTGGTGCTCGTCACTTAGCGTGTTTTTAGACTTAATTAATACGGCTTGCGAGCGGTAAATGACTTCCACTTCTTTAAGGCCGTTGGCTTCTAAGGTAGCGCCAGTAGAGACTAAGTCACAAATGGCGTCGGCTAAGCCTGCACGAGTAGCCACTTCTACCGAGCCTGCAAGCATACAGGTTGAAAATGGTACGCCTTGCGCATCTAAGTAACGCTTAAGAATACCCGGGTAGCTAGTAGCGATTCGCTTGTTCGCTAAACATTGCGGGCCGGTGTAATCAAATTCTTCGGCTACGGCTAGCGAGAAGCGGCAATCACCAAAATCTAAACGCTTTAGTACTTCGCAATCGGTAGGGTCGTTTTGCGCGGTACGCAGCATGGTTTCTTCTTCAAGTACGTTTTCACCCACAATACCGAAATCAACAACACCATCCATTACTAGACCTGGAATATCGTCATCGCGCACCCGCAGTAAATCTACCGGCATATTTTCAGAATGGGCTATCAGGCGTTGTTGGCGGAGGTTGATCTTCATTCCGCAGCTTTTTAATAGTGCCTGTGAATCATCGCTTAGGCGTCCAGATTTTTGGATGGCGATGCGTAGTCGTTTTTGCTCTGTCATGTTGTTGTCCCTAATTATAAAACTAAAAAACCCCCGGGAGGATTACCTTCCGGGGGTTTGCAATATTGTAATATTCTACCACCGGAAGCTGCATATAAGCTTCCAGCAGATAACCGCCTGAAGCTTATTCTGGATGATGGTGGTGATGATGCTTCGTTTGGTTAAAAATCATGTCACGTTCCTGTCAACGTTACTTTGCCTTCATGGCAAATTCAGGCCATAAAGTTACCAATCTAGACGTAAATTGCAACCATTTTTTAGTGGCTTTTTATTATTCTATTCAAGTTGTGCAAAATATGACCGATAATTAGATAAGGAGTGTCAAAAAGGAAGGTGAGTTTTGAGCCAAGACGCAATTATACCTATTCTGCCACGACCATTGCCCGCACCTGATGGCAAGCGCCCACCATTGCGCACCGATAAAGTGGTGAAAAAAGGAAAGATAACCGGCACAAATGATATTCAGGTACGTCCAAAGTCGAGCCATGAGCACGCGCAGCAGAAGCACAAAAAGCCGGACCCCGATGAAGAACATAATATCGACTTGTTTGTGTAGTCTAGGTTTGGTCTATATCTAGCAGCCTGTTATAGTTGCGGCGACTTTTGCTTGCCGGAACAAAGATTGAAACAACAGTATTTTGCCAACGATGGTTTGTTATCTAGCGCTATCGACGGTTTTTCTCCTCGCCCACAACAACAAGAAATGGCTACAGCGGTTGCTGCTGCCATAGAAACCAGTGGCAGTTTATTGGTAGAAGCAGGCACCGGTACCGGTAAAACCTTCGCTTATCTCGTACCTGCCATGGATAGCGGCAAAAAAGTGGTCATCAGCACGGGGAGTAAGGCACTGCAAGATCAGCTATTTACTAAAGACTTGCCCAAGATGCAGAAAGCCCTCAAATACACTCAATCTGTCGCATTGCTTAAAGGGCGCTCTAACTATCTATGCATTGAGCGGCTTAACAGCTTTTCTCATTATAGCTCCGGCCAAGACCGTAACACCCTCGCAGAGTTAGTCAAAATCAAACGTTGGGCGCAAGGTGAAGACACCGGCGATATTAGTGATTTAGGCCCGGTGGCTGAGCGCTCTGACGTGTTTCCGCTGATTAGTAGTACTAACGACAATTGCTTAGGGCGAGATTGCCCCTCTTACAAAGAATGCTATTTAGTTAAGGCTCGTAATAAAGCTTTAGAAGCAGATTTAGTGGTGGTGAATCATCACTTATTTTTTGCCGATATGGTGGTAAAAGAAACCGGCTTTGGTGAACTGATCCCTGAAGCACACGCTTATATCTTCGATGAAGCCCATCAACTGCCCGATATTGCTGCTAGCTATTTTGGGCAACATTTTTCCAGTCGACAAATTGTTGACTTATGCAGTGACATTGAGCTTTGTTATAAAACCGACTTGCGAGATATGGCGCAGTTGCAAAAAGCGGCTCAAAAGTTAGAACGCGGTATTCGCCAATGCCGTTTAGCCTTTGAAGGGCTGCGTGACCGGGGTGAATGGCGGCCCTTAGCCAAACAGCATCGCTTTGCAGAAATGATGGCAGTACTAAAAGAAGACATGGATTTTGTCTACCAAGTACTTAAGTTGGCTTTATCGCGCAGCGAGTTGGCCGATTCTTGCTTCGAGCGCTTAGCCAGAATGCGAGGGTTATTTGATAAAGTAATGGCGGTAGATACCACTGGTTTTAGCTATTGGTACGAAACTACCCGTTTACACTTTACCTTAAACATCACCCCGTTAAATATTGCTGAACGGTTTAATAATGAAGTTGAAGAACGCGACGCTGCTTGGATTTTCACCTCGGCAACGTTGGCGGTAGATGGTAATTTTCAACACTTTCAAACGCAAATGGGCTTAAATGACGCCAGTAGTATGCTGTTAGACAGCCCCTTTGATTACCAGAAACAAGCCCTGCTGTGTGTGCCGCGTTATTTGCCTGAAACTAAACAGCACAATGCTGAGCAATTAATGTTAGATCAACTTGCGCCAGTTATTGAGGCGAATGGCGGGCGTTGTTTCTTTTTGTGCACCAGCCATAGAATGATCCAAAAAGTAGCCGCAGAATTACGCCTACGCACTGAGCTGTTAGTGTTGGTACAAGGTGAAGCCGGCAAACAAGAGCTACTGAATGAATTTGTAGAAGATGGTAACGCGGTGTTGGTCGCTACCAGTACTTTTTGGGAAGGGGTAGATGTTCCCGGTAAGGCCTTGTCGTGTGTCATCATTGATAAGTTACCTTTTGCCGCGCCCGACGACCCACTATTAAAAGCGAAAAGCGAAGATTGCCGTTTACGTGGCGGAGACCCTTTTCGTCAGGTATATTTGCCGCAGGCGGTTATTAGCCTGAAACAAGGGGTGGGGCGTTTAATCAGAACCCAAGCCGACCATGGCGTAGTGATTATTTGTGATAATCGCTTGGTTAACCGTGATTATGGTTCTTTGTTTATCAGTAGCTTACCCGCCATGCCGCGCACTAGAGAACTATCAAAAGTATTAGAATTTGTAAAAAATAACGCTGAGGAATCATGACAGCAAACATATTAGCTTTAGATACATCTACCGAAAATTGTTCCGTAGCCTTGCAATGGCAAGGAGAGATCTTTAGTAAACAAGAATACAGCCCAAGAGATCACACGCTTAAAATATTGCCTTTTGTAGAGCAAATATTGGCAGAAGCGGGTGCTAATTTGCAGCAACTTGACGCAATTGCTTTTGGCCGAGGACCTGGCAGTTTTACAGGCGTACGTATTGGTGTCGCAACAGCTCAAGGCCTCGCCTTTGGTGCTGATAAGCCGATGATAGCGGTATCGACCTTGCAAGCCATGGCGCAACAGGCCTTGGTTACTCACCAACAAGAACACTGCTTTGCGGCGATTGATGCGCGCATGGGTGAAGTCTATTGGGGAGAATACCAAGCAGAAGGCGGAATCATGGGGTTGGTTGATCAAGAATTGGTGATTAAACCTGAGCTATTGGGCAGCAATCAGCAGTCAGCTGCAGCAGTGGGCACCGGTTGGCAAACCTATCAGGAATTACTCTGTGGTCAATTTTCTGGCGCAAAAGTGCTAGAATCAGTGTTGTACCCAACGGCACGAGATATGCTTAAGTATGCTCAGCTTGCGTTTGAAAAAGGCGATACCGTGAGTGCAGAGCACGCCGAACCAGTTTACTTACGTGATAAAGTCACTTGGAAGAAGCTGCCCGGTAGAGAATAAGTAAAGGGATAAATAAATTTGAAAATTCAGGGCCTTGGCCAGCCCATCCAGCAGCAGCCTAAGATAAAACCAACCAACAGCACTACAGAATTAAGTGTTGTGACTAAAGCGCCAAAAGGTGTGGTTCCTTGGGCCGCCATGGATGAGCACAGTGTTGAAAAACTTCGTTACGACCACCAAGCGGGTGGTGGTGAAGCTGTGTCTCACTATCAAGATGTTGCCAATCAGTTAAAACGCCAACAGGTAAATGAGATGTTTGGCATCGACCTATTCGCTTGAACGGTGACTATAAGCGAGTGCAATGAACAATAGCTTATCCTTCGAAAATCTCGGACTCTCCTATCTAGAACAGCCAGCAAATAGCCCCTACTGTTTGGTCATGTTACACGGCTGGATGGATAACGCGGCAAGTTTTACTCCCTTAATCAAGCAACTAGACGCGGTACATTGTATTGCTGTTGATTTCCCCGGCCATGGTCATTCAGCGCATCGCCAAGGCCATTATCATTTTGTTGACTATGTCGACGATGTTTACGGTTTTTTAGCCGAACTTAAGTTAAGTAAGCCAATAGTATTGTTAGGGCATTCGCTTGGTGCATTAGTCGCAACGACCTATGCTGCAGCCTTCCCTGAACAGCTAGTTGGGTTAGTGTGTATCGACGGTATCGGCCCTTTAAGTATCAATGAGCAGGCGACTACCGAGCATTTAGCCAAGGCCATTCGTCAACGCCACAAGCAAAAACATACTAAAGGTTTTGCAGAACTCAATTATGCGATAAAGCTGCGAGCGAAGACCAATGGCTTATCAGAAGACAATAGTCGCTTGTTGGTTGAACGCGCGGTGATGCAGCGCGATGGACGATGGTATTGGCGGCACGATGAAAAATTGAAGCTTAGTTCACCACTTCGCTTTAGTGAGTTACAAGCCAAAAACATTTGCCAATCTGTGCCTTTTGCTAGTTTACTGATCGCTGCCAGTGAATTTCCGCTATTAACACCAGATTATATCGCTTTGCGCCAAAGCTGGTTTAGCCAGCTAGAGACCCAGATGGTAAGTGGTGGTCATCATTTACATATGCAGAATCCGCAAGCGGTAGCAGAGCGACTTAGGGCCTATATTAAAACAATTGTTTGAACCACTTCACTGTTTTACATCTTATCCACTACGCTTAATGTTAAATTATTGTTATTTTAAACGGCGTATGAAACAATCGTTTGAAATCTTAGAGCTAAAGCTCTATATCCAGAGTTGCTACCAAGTACATAATAAATTTCATAATAAAACTTGGCAGGCCATTTATACTTAATGTAATTGAAATGTTTAGGAGAACTGCGTGGATAAGGTTTGGCTTAATCGATACCCTAAGGATGTTCCTGCAGAAATAGACTCAACGCGCTATCAAACCTTGATTGACGTGTTTGAAGAGGGTGCTGCCAAGCATGCCGACAGAGTAGCATTTATCAATATGGGACAGGTGATGACTTATCGCCGCCTAGAGGAGCAATCAAGAGCGTTTGCTGCCTACCTACAAAACGAATTGAAGCTAAAGCGCGGTGACCGAGTCGCCCTGATGATGCCAAATTTGTTGCAGTATCCCATTTGCTTATTTGGTGCCTTACGAGCAGGTATGGTGGTCGTGAATGTTAATCCACTTTACACGCCTCGTGAGCTAAAACACCAACTTAATGACAGTGGTGCTAAAGCTATCGTTATTGTTTCTAACTTTGCCCATATCCTTGAAGAAATAGTCGAAGAAACCGGAGTTGAGCACGTCATTCTCACTCGCTTAGGTGACCAACTGTCTGCGACTAAACGCACGTTGGTCAACTTTGTTGTGAAATATGTTAAGAAAATGGTACCTAAATACCATTTGCCGCATGCTCAGTCGTTGCGTTATGTATTGTCTAAAGGTCAGCACTTACAATATGTGCGACCTGAAGTGAACAGTGAAGACTTGGCCTTCTTGCAGTATACCGGTGGCACTACAGGGGTCGCCAAAGGCGCCATGTTATCGCATAGCAATATGGTCGCCAATTTACTACAAGCCTTAGGCATTGTAGGCCCTTGTTTACGTGAAGGAAAAGAGATTGTTGTAACGGCTTTGCCGCTCTACCATATCTTTGCTTTGACCGCGAACTGCATGGTATTTTTTGCGTTGGGCTGTCAAAACTTATTAATCACTAACCCTCGTGATATTCCTACTTTTGTAAAAGAACTTGGTAAAGTGCCATTTACCGCTATCACTGGGGTAAATACCCTGTTTAACGCCTTGTTAAACCATGCGGACTTCGCCAGCTTAGATTTTTCTCTATTACGCTTGTCTCTTGGTGGTGGCATGTCAGTTCAACGTGCCGTTGCCGAGCGTTGGCAAGAGGTCACTGGATCGCGCTTAATTGAAGGCTATGGCTTAACTGAGTGCGCGCCATTGGTAACGGTTTGTCCTTACGACTTGGAAGCATACAATGGCAGCATTGGTTTACCGGCGCCGTCTACAGACATTAAACTGGTTGATGACGATGGTGCAGAAGTCGCTGAAGGTGAATCGGGCGAAATCTTAGTGAAAGGCCCTCAAGTTATGCAAGGCTACTGGCAGCGTCCCGAAGCAACGGCTGAGTCAATGCCGGGTGGATGGTTTGCCACGGGGGATATTGGCACCGTTGATGAACAGGGCTTTTTCCATATTGTAGACCGTAAAAAAGATATGATTTTGGTGTCTGGATTCAACGTGTTCCCTAATGAAATCGAAGAAGTCATTTCAGGTAATGCCAAAGTGCTTGAAGTGGCCGCAGTGGGCGTCCCTAATGAGGTGAGCGGCGAAGCGGTTAAGGTATTCATCGTTAAGAAAGATGACTCTTTAACCGAGAAACAGATTGTAGAACATTGCCGAGAATTCTTAACCGCCTATAAAGTGCCTAAATTAGTTGAGTTTAGAGATGAACTTCCTAAAACAAATGTGGGCAAGATCTTGCGGAGAGCCTTGCGCGACGAGGCATAAACCGTAAAATAGATGCTAATCTGACGCTTTCCACTAGGACGCCGCAATTTTGGCAGACATTAATTTTGAAATGATAGAAACAGAGGCGCAACTTGCGCCTCTGTTGCGTTATTTAAATGAACAATCCCCGTTAGTTCTTGCTCTTGATACTGAATTTGTGCGCACTAGAACCTACTACGCGCATTTGGGCTTGCTGCAAATTTATGATGGCATTCGGTGTTATTTGGTCGACCCCTTAGCGGTAGATATGCCCCCACTATGGCATGCTTTAAGCAAACATCACTGGGTACTACATGCTTTTAGTGAAGACTTAGAAATCATCCAGCGTGTGAGCGGCCAGTTTGGGCTTTCTGTGTTTGATACACAGGTTGGAGCCGCTTTCTTAGGCCATGGTATTAGCTTGGGGTATCAGCGCTTTATTGATACTGAATTAGGTATTCAAATAGATAAAGGTGAATCACGCACTGATTGGTTAGCGCGGCCTTTGCGAGCCTCTCAGCTTGATTACGCAGCCTTAGACGTTATTCACCTGTTACCTGCCTATCTCAAAATTAAGCAACAGCTAGAAGAGCAGGGGCGTTATCAAGCTGCCTTGGAAGAAAGTGCACGTTTAGCGGCCTTTAAGCAGCGCGAGCCTAATTTGGATGAGTCATATAGAGATATAAAGAACGCCTGGAAACTTAACCCACAACAATTGGCGGTGCTAAAAACACTGGGCAGCTGGCGTATTCAGCAAGCAATTAGCCGTGATTTAGCCATTAACAATGTGGTTCACGGTGACAGTTTATGGACCATTGCCCGCTATCAGCCCCAAAGCATGGAACAATTACAACGACTTGAATTACCTGCTCAGGAACTAAGGATCCATGGCCATCGTTTACTGAAATTGGTGCAACAAGGGCAAAAAGTACCTGCAGCCGATTATCCTAAGCCAATCAAGCGTATTGTGGATTACCCTGATTACAAGAAATGTATACAAGAGCTGAAGGTGGTAGTGACGAAGGTTTCAGAGGAGTCAGGTTTGCCAGAGGATGTATTAGCGAGCAAAAAGGTACTCAATCAATATTTGTCTTGGACATGGAAAAGTAACCAGCAAGCGACAGAGTTACCTCTACTGCTTACTGGTTGGCGTCAGCCTTTATTTGCTAATCACGTTGCTCAGGAAGCGTAATATTTAATTCTAATACGCTTATGTCGTCAGTCTTGTTATCAAGGCTGACATTGACATGTTCTGAGTTGATATCAACATACTTTTTAATCACCTCAATGATGTCTTGCTTCATTGCGGGTAAGTAGTCAGGACCACTGCGTTGGCCACGTTCGTGAGCAACAATAATTTGCAGTCGTTCTTTGGCGGTTTGCGCCGTTTTAGACTGTTTTGTTGTGCGAAAGTAGTCTAAAAGAGACATTTTTATCCTCCAAATAAACGGCTAAATAAGCCTTTTTTCTGTTCTTCAAGAAAGCGGAAATCTACATTTTCGCCAATCAATCTGCTAACCGCATCATCGTACGCAAGGCCAGCATCACTTTCAGTATCTAAAATCACTGGTTCGCCTGAGTTAGAGGCTTTGAGTACCGCCGGTGATTCAGGGATAACACCTAGTAGTGGAATAGCTAAGATATCTTGTACGTCTTCTACACTAAGCATATCACCTCGGTTAACGCGTTCTGGGTTATAACGGGTTAACAACAAATGTTCTTTTACCGGTTCTTTACCTTGTTCTGCACGCTGAGACTTGCTGGCTAACATACCCAAAATTCGGTCTGAATCACGCACCGATGATACTTCTGGGTTGGTGGTCACAATGGCCTCATCAGCGAAATATAAGGCCATAATTGCGCCTGTTTCAATCCCCGCTGGTGAATCACACACAATATAATCAAAACCTTGTTCGGCGAGGTCATCTAGAACCTTCTGGACGCCTTCTTTAGTCAAGGCATCTTTATCACGTGTTTGCGAAGCAGGCAAAATGAACAAGTTTTCAGTACGCTTATCTTTGATTAACGACTGGCTTAGGTTTGATTCACCTTTAATCACGTTAACAAAATCGTACACAACGCGACGTTCACAACCCATAATTAAATCAAGGTTTCGTAAACCAATATCAAAGTCGATAATTACGGTTTTAAACCCCTTGATCGCGAGGCCTGTACCTATGGCGGCACTTGATGTGGTTTTACCCACACCACCTTTGCCGGAGGTAACAACGATAATCTTAGCCATTATCTTTCCTTTATATATTCGTTAACTAGGTTAACTTAAATTACTAAATACGATTTGCTGGTCTTCTACATGGATGCATTGGGGTAAATCGGCGTGGCTGCCAATTTGTTCATGCAACATATAAACACCAGCAATAGAAATGAGTTCTGCCTGCAAATTTTGGCAAAATATTTTACTGTCTTTTCGCCCACTCGCGCCGGCTACCGCTCTGCCGCGCAGAGCGCCGTAGATGTGTACGTTACCATCAGCAATGACTTCAGCACCGTTACCCACAGAACCAATAATGATTAAATCTGAGTTTTGCGCATATATCTGTTGGCCTGAACGAATTTGACCGCGGACCACTTTAGTGGGTACGGCTTCTGGTTGAACGGGGGCGGGCGTTGGCGCTTTCTCTGTGGATGGCTCAATAGGCTTGGCTTTTGCTTGCTGAGAACCACTGGTCATGACTGCCAAACCCGCTGATCTGGCTGCTGTTTTTTGTTCTGTGGTTTTACAGCCAGTCACGCCGACTAATACAAAGTCTTGCGCTTCGACTACTTCTTTGAGTTGGTCAAAGTCAAAGTCACTATCCACTTCACTAACATTCACGACAATAGGTGCACAATTAAAGAACTGCGGAGCTTGCGCTACCTTTTCCATTAACTTGTCATTTAATGACTTTAAATCATTATTTCCTAGGTAAACCACTGAAAGAGTGAAGTTAGTCCCTTTAAATTCTATTTCCTGTCCGGACATGAACAGCTGATTCCTTTTACTTTTGTATTCGAGCAATGACGCTTGGTGATTTATTCTGATATAGTTTGCATTTCAGCATAACCCGATCAGCCTTTAGGATACTAACATTTTCATGTTCTGTGCAGTCTATAAAAGTCTCAAAAAACAGCAAACTTATCTCTATATTGAGAAGAAAGACGATTTTTCCCAAGTTCCCGAATCTTTAATTGATCTTATGGGCGCGAAAGAGCTTGTCATGATTGTCCCTAAAAGGCCTAACAAAGACTTCGCGATTGTCAGTATTGATGCTTTAGAAAAAGCCTTTAAGGAGCAAGGTTACTATTTACAATTGCCTCCACCACCAGAGAATTATCTTAAACAGCACTTGGCTGCGCAAGCCAAAGCTAAAAATAAATAGGGGAAGTGAGTGAATAAAATTATCAGTGCGCTGCTATTTTCGGCTGCCTTCGCGTCACACGCTGAGCCGGGCTTTGATAACTATGTAGAGCAGCTTAAGGTTGATGCGGCGGAGCAAGGTATTTCTCAAGCAACAATTGATGCGGCTTTTAACAACGCTAAGTTTTACCCGCGAGCGGTAAAGGCCGACAAACAACAACCGGAGTTTAAGTTAACCTTAGATACCTATTTACCCAGAGCGGTACCTGAGTGGAAGGTTCAACAAGCTAGGGCTTTGTATAAAAAACACTACCCGCTACTTAAAGAGATTGAAAAGAAGTATAAGGTTCAACCTCGCTTTATTATCGCCTTATGGGGTGTTGAATCTAATTTTGGTAAGTTTACCGGTAATTACAGTGTGATATCGGCATTGGCAACAATGTCATATGAGGGGCGCCGTGAAGCGTTTTTCAAAAAGGAACTGATGCACGCGCTTAATATCTTAGAACAAGGCCATATCAGTCCAGCAAAGATGAAAGGGTCATGGGCAGGGGCAATGGGGCAGGTACAGTTTATGCCTAGTTCATTTTTAAGTTTTGCTCAAGATTTTGATGGTGATGGCCATAAAGATATTTGGAATAACACCGCTGACGCGTTGGCGTCAGCAGCCAACTATTTAGCCAAAAGTGGTTGGAATGATGACCTAACTTGGGGGCGCCAAGTTAAACTACCTGAAGGGTATGACGCTAGCCATTCAGGTCTTAAAATTAAAAAGAGTTTAAGTGAGTGGCAAGCGCTTGGTGTTCGTCGCTATGATGGCAGTGATTTACCGATTCGTGATATTGCGGCCTCTATTGTGCAACCAGATGATGCACAAGGCAGAGCCTACCTGGCTTACGATAATTACCAAGTATTGATGAAGTGGAATCGCTCTCACTATTTTGTAGCTGCAGTGGGTACATTAGCTGACCGCATTTCTTATCCCCCGGTGTTTTAATTATGTATCAACATATTGATGAGAGTGGCACAGTTTTACCATTTGTAGCTCACAAAGCGGTATGTGTAGGGCAAAACTATCTTGCTCATATGCAAGAAATGGGAGGAGCACCCGCCAAACAAGCGGTGTTTTTCATTAAGCCTAAAACTGCGTTTATTGCTGTACAAGACGTTATTGAGATCCCGCACCAGTTTGGCGACGTTCACTACGAGCTTGAGCTTGCTTTATTAATTAGCAAACCGCTAAAAAATGCCACGCCAGAGCAGCTTGATGATGCGGTTTGGGGGTATGCCGCGGCGCTCGATTTAACCTTGCGAGATGTTCAGTTAGAGCTAAAACAGCGTGGCCACCCTTGGGAACGAGCCAAAGCGTTTGACAAGAGCTGTGTGCTTAGCCATTTCAAGCCCATCAATAGCTTGGCAGAGTTGGCTGAAGTTCCATTGAGTTTTAAACAAAATGGCATAGTTAAGCAGCAAGGTTCAACGGGGCAAATGATTCGAAATATGACCAAGTTGTTATGTGAGGCGTCGGCATGTTTCACTTTAGAGCCGGGGGATGTGTTATTAACAGGCACACCCGCAGGGGTTGGCCCCTTATCGGCTAATGATAAATTACTATTGAACGTGGCCGATATAGCGGTTGAAACTGAGGTTGTATTGAGTGAGTGAAGTAAGATTTTGGGAAACCAAAACCTTGGCGCAAATGACTGCCCAAGAGTGGGAGTCATTGTGTGATGGATGTGGTAAGTGTTGTTTGTCTAAACTGATAGATGAAGATACCGAAGAACTGTATTACACCAACATCGCCTGTGTACTATTAAATAGTAAAACCTGCCAGTGCAGTGATTACAGTAACCGCTTTGCCAAGGTGCCAGATTGCGTAAAAATCACTTTGGATGATATTGACGCCTTCCATTGGCTGCCGCCAAGTTGTGCGTACAAGCGCTTAATTGAAGGTAAACCTTTGCCTGAGTGGCATCCCTTGCTGAATAAAGGCAAAGGCTCAGAAATGCATAAACGAGGCGCTTCAGTACGTGGCAAGATTGTTTGTGAAACTCAGCTTAATGGCCCTTCGCAAAATTACATTGTGCGTTGGCCATTGGATGAATGTGAATAAGCCATCTGAATGAGTAGGTTGTGAGCTAAACAGCTCAAGCGGCGAAAACAAACAGACATAAAAAAACCGATGATAAGCTATCATCGGTTTTTTTTATGCCGCCTGTTGTTTAGACAAGCTGATGGCTAAGGCCTATAGCGTGAAGCGTTTAACCAGTGAGTCCTGCTGTTGCGCTAGCTCGCCTAATTCTTCACTGGTGCTGGTTACGATTTCGATGCTCTCGTAGTTTTCGTCACTGATATCAGAGATCCTATTTAGGTTGCTTGATATTTCGGCACCCGTGGCTTGTTGTTCCTCGGCGGCCGCAGCAATCTGGCTACTCATATCTGAAATCTGAGTGATGATGCCCTGGATTTCTTCCATGGCGCCGTTGGCATCTGAGGTTTGCGAAATACTCGCCTGCATCTCGGATGAACATTCTGACATCACTGATACTGCGCGCTGTGCGCTTTTTTGTAGATTTTCAATCATCGATTGAATTTCTGTTGTAGAGTTGGTGGTTTTTTGGGCTAGCACTCTTACTTCATCGGCTACTACGGCAAAGCCACGGCCTTGCTCGCCAGCTCGAGCTGCTTCAATCGCTGCGTTTAATGCCAGCAAATTGGTTTGGTCTGCAATACCGCGAATAACGTCCAAAATAGAACCAATGCTATTACTCATGCTATCGACTTCACCAATAACCGAGCTGCTGTGTCCAAGCTTTTCGGATAATTGATGAGTGGTGGTGATGTTGTTACTCATTACTTGGCGACCAGAGTTTGCCGCTTCTTCTACTTCCATTACTTTCTCTAAGGTAATGTTAGCGCTTTTCGCTACTTCACGGACTGATTGCTCCATTTCGGTCATGGCAGCGGCTACAGATGCCGTTTCTTGACGTTGATTGTTAAGTTCATCTTTGGCTGTGTTTAAGGTCGTTGAATTACCTTGTGATACATTTGATAAACTTTCTGCCGCTTGGCTAATATCATTCAGTACTGAACGCATTTGTTCCATCATGCTATTCGCCGAGTCTGCCAACTGGCCAAATTCGTTGGTACTTTGGTAATCAACGGTTTCTGTCATATCGCCAGCCGCCGCTGCTTTAAGCGTTTTAAGCAGTTGCCTTAGCGGTTGTTTAATCGAGTTTGCAACATTCCACGCGATAAAGATGGCGAGTGGAATAACGATTGCCATGGCAATGATCAACTGAATTCTACTGGCCTCTAACATGCGAGTCGCATTTGTTGAGGCTTGGTCAACTTGAGCGTTAGCAATATCGTTAACACCCGATAATTGGTCGATAGCATTAGTAATAAGCGTTGCGGTGTCTTCGGTACGCTGGGTAATACCTTCTTTCACTTTTACTACTTCAAGGTGCTTGCTGAGTACGCCATCTTCTTTGGTTGCGTCTTTTACAAATTGATCAATTTGGTGTCCCATGTCGTTACGTAACTCTGGGATCTCTTCTTCCAAATTAGAGGTGGCATCTAAAAAGTTTTTAAGTAGTTTTTGGTTGCGCTTGAGAATGACCGCGACTTTTTTAGAGTCGTTAGTATTGATACCTTCTAAGGTGTTTAATTCAATGACGGCCATGGCATTTAAGAAGCTTTCGGCAGCCCAGCGAATGTAATCATCATTTAGAGCCGCTACGGTATCAGACAGGTTCTTTTTCAATTGAGGTAGCATGACCGACAATTGGTTAGTGCTGCGTTTTACCGCTTGTAGATCGTCTAGGTATTTTATGTTGTCAGCCATGACTAACTTAGCAACTTGAAAATAGCCTTGATCCAAGGTGTTTAGCGTATCTAATTGCGACTGTAATTCTGCATTACCTTCTGCCATAGAACGCAAAGTACCTAACGACGACACAAAATCTAATTCACTTTGTTCGAAAGAGGCACTGCTGGCTTTGATGGTTTCAGGGTCAATTGAAGTTAATGCATCTTTGAAGTACTTATCAGCACTAAGCAAATCGACGGCAAATTTACTACTTTGCAGTACCAACGGTGTGGCTTCTTCAGTAATGAGGCTTAGTTGTTGATTGAATTTACTACCTGTCTGTAATGACAGAATATTGGTTAACACCATCATCAGCACCAAAACGCCAAATCCTATGTTAACGCGATGAACAATTGAGATGTTTTTAAAAAATGTGAGCGATGCGGCTACGTTTAGTGACTTTTTCTTCATAATTCCTCTACCAACCGATCTATTAGCTGTTTTTAGTTTTTATATTATTATTATTTGTTAAAAGTATGCCTTGAGTTGTTGTTGCTTACTACCTGAGAGATCACAACTCTATCGTGGAGGCCTGCATTTCTACTATAGTTAACGGTGAATATTACTCAAACTTTATCAATAAAAAATAAAAGGGTGGTTGATTGCTCATAATTGCAGCAATCACATCAATTTTCAGGATAAATAAAACGAGGGGATTATGCCTTCATAGGAAAATAGTTTATAACTAGCGATTAACAGCGTGTAGTTTTGGATGATATTGATGCATAGGTTTTTTCGCCAGTGGGGCCTTGTTACCCAACGACGTTTTGCTTGTTCAAATTATCGGTCTTTTTGTCGCGCTTGGCTAGCTGCTTTGTTCTTTTCAATCTGTTTAGCAGGGTGTTCTACTGCGGTATTCAGCGATTTGTTTGTGAGTTATGAAGAGCAGTTAAGAGCAAGTCGTTATCAGCTTGGGTCAGGTGAGTTTGAGCTGGCGGCTGATTTATTGGCAGAGGGAAGAACCTCAGATAATAGCTATTATTTAAAACAATTAGAGAAAGGCAGAATGCTCTACCTCGCTGGTGATTATGCTGCCAGCCAACAACATTTCACCAAGGTAGATGAGCAACTCAAGTATTTGTCTAGGCAAGCCGAGTATCGATTATCCACGGGTTTGCAACAGGCCTCGGCGCTTGCCACTAACGATAATTTTATCGATTATCATATTCCGGTATATGAGCAAGTCATGCTGCATCACTATCAGGCTATCAATTATCTTAATAATCAAAGCCTAGAGTCTGCGCTGATAGAAGTCCGTCGTGCAGCGATGATCCAACAACAGGCAATGCAAGAAGCGCCCTTGAGTTTAGAAGAGCAATTGCATGACTACCAAGCGCAATACCAGCAGTTAATGGACCAATACCCACAATTAAATTCTCAAGACAAAGCCTTAGATAATGCTTATCAAAATGGGCTCAGTTTTGCACTGTCAGCGACACTTTATCTGGCTGCAAATCAAGAAGATGACGCTTACATTGATTTTCGCAAAGCATTAGCTCTAGCGCCACATAATAGTTACCTACAAGCTGAGGTCGCACGTTTGGGTAAAAAATTATCCATGTCTGATTATCAAGAATATACCCCATTAACCGGCAAGCCCTTAAGTGGTGAACAGGGGTTGTTAGTGGTACTTCATGAACAATCAATTGTGGCTGCTCGGCGAGAAGCGCGTTTTACTTTACCCTTGTACAATCATAATCGCTGGGAAACATACACGGTTGCTCTTCCTGTTATTAGTGGTAATGCTCAGGTGACCATTCCATTAACGATAGATGTAGAGGGTCAAGTTTTTTCAACCGAGCGGTTAATTCAAATCGATAGTTTAGCGGCTAAGCAATTGCAACAAGACCTTCCCGGTATATTGTTGCGACAGATCCTTCGTGTCATCACTAAAGATCAATTTAGACAAGAAGTGAATAAGGGGAAATCAGCTGATGATGAGAATTGGGCTAATGCTTTAATCAACGTTTACAATATAATGTCGGAACGAGCAGATACTCGAAGTTGGCAGACCCTGCCAGCGTTAGCACAAATTGCGGTTAAGCCTTTAACTCAGGGCAGCCATACTTTGCATTTAGATGGCTTGGTTCAGTCTGAACTACCGATTGATATTAAAGCCGGGCGGGTAACCTTAATGTTAACTAACGACTTAGGTTCACCCGCTCAAGTGTTTAATTTATAAAAGAGGGTTCTTATGAAATACTTTATGCTGCTGTTTATGTTGTTGGTGGGTTGTACCACCGATACCTCAGGTATTGCTGCCGACTCTCAAAAACCTGACGGCAAACAATGGTTAATTGTTGATAACCTCACTTTAGGCCGAAAGCTAACAGTACTTGATGCTGCCACGCACCAAGGCATGGACCGTTTACGAGGGGTTGCCACGATACAGTCTTTGTTCAAAGGTGATTTAGATCTGCAGTATCGTTTCTATTGGTATGACAGCAATAATGTTCAAATTGATAATGCTACCAGCGCATGGACGCCGCTAAGTTTGCATGGAAAGCAACAAGTTCAAGTTCAGTCTGTGGCTTTGGTTAATACTGCAAGTCACTTCAAAATTTATGTTAGAGAAGTCCATTAACAGAGAGATATCCCATGAAAAAACGCGTATTAGCCGCATCGGTATTAGCGCTTGTGCTAAGTGGCTGTTCTAGCCAAGTGTCTTACGGCGACCCACAAGAAGTAGAAACGGTGAACGTCGATTTTGGTTCAAGTGATCTACAAAAGATTGCTGGAGAAATGACTGAATCAATGATTTCTTCGCCTTTGTTAATTGATATTACGTCTAATAATCGACCTATTGTGTTTGTTGAACGGATTAAAAACAAAACCACTGAGCACATTGATACAGAGTCAGTGACTGATTCTATTAGTACCAAGCTTCTACAATCCGGCAAATTTCGCTTTGTGGATATGAGCCGAGTCAATGAAGTTCGTGACCAGCTTGATTATCAAAATGACGGAGGTTTAGTCGATCCGTCTAAAGCTATCGCTTTTGGACAGCAGGTCGGTGCTGAATACATGCTATATGGCAATTTAGCCAGCATCGTTAAAACTAATAAGAAAACTAAAGATGTTTACTACAAGATGACAATGCGTTTAATGGACTTACAAACCGGCATCGTTGAATGGGCTGATGAAACAGAGATCCGCAAAGCCGAAACTAAATCTACCTTTGGTTGGTAAGTATTAGATGGGCCCATTATTTATAGATTTACTTGGTACTGAACTTAGCGCGGAAGAGCGCGAAATGTTGCAACACCCACTTGTTGCAGGGGTAATTCTGTTTAGCCGAAACTACCAAGATAGGGCGCAGTTGATCGCCCTTACTCGTAGTATTCGCGCCGCTAGTCAACGAAAATTACTTATTGCGGTTGATCACGAAGGCGGTCGAGTACAGCGTTTCAGAGAACAGTTTTCGGCTATCCCTGCTATGGGCTTAATGGCAAAAGGGGCTGAAATACTTAAACTCTCAACGACAGCGTGGGCGAAGCAATTAGGTTGGTTAATGGCCGCCGAGTTACGAGCGTGTGATATTGATATTAGTTTTGCTCCAGTGTTAGATATAAATGGGGTGAGCGATGTCATTGGCTTACGCGCATTTAGTGCCCAGCCCAGTGAGATTATTCTTAGCGCTAGCGCATTTATCGATGGAATGGCGTTGGCGGGAATGAAAGCCACGGGTAAACACTTTCCAGGGCACGGAAATGTCAAAGCTGATACTCATCATTTTGAAGCGCGTGACGAGCGTCCATATGCTGAGATTAAACAGCAAGATATGCAAGTTTTTGAAGCCCTTATCGCGCAAAATAAATTGGACGCAGTGATGCCTGCGCATGTTATATATAGTGACGTAGACGAGCGTCCCGCTGGATTTTCAAAGATATGGTTACAACAAATATTGCGTAAAGAGCTCGCTTTCAAAGGCTTAATTTTTAGTGATGACCTTAGTATGAAAGGTGCTGCCATTGCAGGTGACCATGTAGATCGTGCCGAGCAAGCTCTTGCTGCCGGTTGCAATTTATTACTTGCATGTAATGATCGCCAAGCAAGCATTCGATTATTAGATGGATTACAGCATCAGCGTGTGCCGCAGGCAGAAGGTCTCATTGGTAAGTCTTATCCTCATAATTGGTCAGAGCTTGAAGCGCAAGCTCAGTATCGAGAAATTGCCACTCGTGCTACACAAATAGCGCAAATGAGTAGTGAATGGGAAATTTAGTCAATACACTTAGTATTAATGCGTGATTGTAAGGAAGGAATGGCAGGATGATTATTTATCTACACGGCTTTGATTCTACAAGTCCGGGTAACCACGAAAAAGTGCTTCAGCTTCAGTTTGTCGATTCTGATGTGCGCCCTATTAGCTACAGCACCGTTCACCCTCGACACGACATGAGCCATTTACTTAAAGAAGTTCATAAACAGTTAATGTTAAGTGCTGAAGAAGAAGTGGTTATTTGTGGGGTAGGTTTAGGGGGATATTGGAGTGAACGCATAGGGTACTTATGCGGAATTCCAGC
Organism: Agarivorans sp. TSD2052; assembly: GCF_023238625.1. Lineage (NCBI taxonomy): Bacteria > Pseudomonadati > Pseudomonadota > Gammaproteobacteria > Alteromonadales > Alteromonadaceae > Agarivorans > Agarivorans sediminis. Next base: position 2,521,849 of record NZ_CP096670.1, on the reverse strand, counting down.
CGTTATTTTTAATCCTAATTTGCATCCAGAGCAAAATATGCAAGGGAAAATAGAACGCCCTGAAGAATACTTAGATATTGCAACTAAATGCGTATCTGAGTTTCGCAGTAAAAATAAAGGTAATTGCACGGTTGTATTATCTGAAAATGATGAAGTACTTGATAACAAGGTATCTGAGCAAGAGCTAGCTGATTATTATCAGGTGATTTGGGATAAAGAGCAAAGTCATAAGTTCAAAGACATTAGCCATCATCTGCAGCTAATAAAGTCTTTAAAACGTCTACCCAGTCTATAGAAAGTCATTTTTTAATCAAAGAGGGATTAAATCCCTCTTTTTTATTGGGTGCTTTTTGTGATCTCAATCAAGTTACGTATAATAAGCGCATATTAGCTGGGTGTCGAAGGCGACCAAATTCTAAAAATATTGCCTTTGTAGTAAAGCTAAACACTTCAAGTTGTTACAAGGAAATAATCAAGCATGACTAGAATCGTTGTAGTTGGTGGCGGTGCCGGTGGCTTAGAACTGGCGACGCGCTTGGGTCGTAAGCTCGGGAAAAGCGGCAAGGCAAGCGTGGTACTGGTAGATAAAAATCGCACTCATTTATGGAAACCACTATTACATGAAGTGGCAACCGGCTCATTGGATGCAGGCATAGACGCCTTAAGTTACCGCTCACATGCTGCTAATCATGGCTTTGAATTTCAATTGGGAGAAGTGGCTGACCTAAGCCGTGAAGATCAACTCGTCACACTTAAACCGATGGTTGAAGAAGGCAAAGAAGTTTTGCCTGCACGCCAGCTAAATTATGACTATTTGATAATGGCTATTGGCTCTGTGTCTAATGACTTTAATACTAAAGGCGTTAAAGAAAACTGTATCTTTTTAGATAACCCAAGCCGTGCTGATCTATTTCATCGCCGTATGCTAAACCGTTTCTTGCAATACTCTCAGGGTGACGAAGCTCAGCAAGGCGAGAAAGTGCGTGTGGCGATTGTTGGTGCTGGGGCTACCGGGGTTGAACTCTCAGCCGAGCTACATAACGCGCTTGACCAATTGCGTGCCTATGGAGTACCGAATCTTAGTCACTCAAGCCTAGCGGTAACACTGGTGGAAGCCGGTGAAAAAATCCTACCTGCTTTACCGGTGAGAATTTCTGGTTCAGCACATGCAGAATTACAAAAAATGGGCGTTGATGTTCGCACAAATACCATGGTTACCGAAGCTACAGAGCAAGGTTTAACCACCAAAGATGGCGAATTGATCAAGGCCGATTTAATGGTGTGGGCAGCAGGTATTAAGTGTCCAGATTTTATGAAAGAAGTCGGTGGTCTAGAAACCAACCGAATTAATCAATTGGTAGTACGACCTACCTTGCAAACATCGCGTGACAGCAATATATATGCGATTGGCGATTGCGCCAGTTGTGCCCTTGGCGAGAAAGGCTTTGTCCCTCCTCGTGCTCAATCGGCTCATCAAATGGCGACCTTAGTATATAAAAATATTGTTCGCCAAATGGAAGAAAAACCATTGTTAGAGTTTGAATATAAAGATCACGGCTCTTTAGTATCGCTAAGTAATTACTCTACTGTTGGCTCGCTAATGGGGAATTTAATGCAAGGCTCTATGATGATTGAAGGGCGAATTGCCCGCATGGTATATATATCTTTATATCGGATGCATCAAATCGCGCTACATGGTTACATGAAAACGGGCTTAATGATGCTAGTTGGACGTATAAACCAAGTATTAAGACCAAAGCTAAAACTGCATTAGATTGTGATCTTACGACTGTAAGCAGCCTTAGGGCTGCTTTTTTGTGGACAGCCATTTAAGGTGGCAGGTCTAGTGCGTTATTTGCCAATGCTGTGCCTTGTTGTCTTTTACAATGGCGGGTCGGCTTTGACCGTTACAGATGTATTAACCCGAAACCAACCTGCGATAGAATACCGGTCTCGCTTAGTACTGAGCACTTCATGAGGAAACTCTTCACTGAGAAAGGCAACCAAAGTGCCTAAAAGAGGCACAACGTTAATCCCGTCTTTGTCATCATCATCTTTATAGATAACCAGTTCACCGCCATCAGCCTGAGTCCAGCCAGAATTAAAATAGGCGACAATTGATATAACACGATTGGCTTCACCACGAAAAGCATCATAATGCCGCTTATAATAATCCCCCGGCCCATAATGCGAAAAATGGCTTTCGAATGAAAATAGACCGAGATATAAACGCCGGTTTAAAAAACGTTGTAAATGGGATATCCAATCTAGCCAGTCTCTTCCCGCTTGACTGTCGTTGGTTACCCAACAAATTTCATCGGTTCTGACAAATTCATTCTTAAGGTAGGTATCGCCTCGACCGATGCCAGCATGTTTAAACTTATCAGCTTCTATTAATTGTTGATGTTCAAATAGAGAGCTTGTTAAGACTTCAGGCAACGCTGCAGGTCTTATGCTGAAACCTCGCTTTTCAATATCTTGTGCGATAAGAGCAAAAAGAGACTGGTCAATCGGGCTCAAGCCGCGTACGGATGAGGTGTTGTTTAGGGCAACCAAACTATTTACCTGCTTAATTTAGGTAACGGCGATGGTTTATATCGCGGCTAAATGAGATAACGAGGTGGTAAGCCAATATATGCGCTCGGTATTTAACTACCACCATAAAGGGAATTCGTTTTACTCGAAGGTTTGCGCAAGCGTTGCATAAAGCCTATAGATCGTTTTATTAAGAGTTTGTTAAGCAGATCCAAATACAGCGTAAGCGGTTTACCTATGCTGTATCAAGAAACGGATTATCTTCATCGGGATTCACCAAAAAATAGCGTGCAGAGCCCGTAATAGGGATAGTGTAGGGAGTATTTATCGCTAGGTTCTACTTTATCACTTTATTGCGTGTAAAATCTGAAAAGACGTCATGTTTCGTTGAAATAGCGTAAGTTACTATTAATCAATCCAAGCGCCTATTTTGGACATTGGACTCATCTTTAGCTGTACTCGTTTCTCTTATTAAGCAGTGGAGACGAGATTTAGGTTTATGTCGCTTCTAAATAAGAGAAGAGAGTAAGCAGCGCTTCTTTTTGCGTTATGTTTAGCTTCTACTGAGGTTTCTGTTTACCGAGCGTTTAATTGTTCAGGACGGCGTTTATGCACTATTGTTTGTATTGTCTATAAATGATTTTGGTAACAGAGCGATGGCAAACGTAGACCAAGAAATACTATTTGATGATTCACTGCAATTGGTGTCAACCACAGACCTAGAGGGAGACATCACGTACGCCAATGAACATTTTTGCCAAGTGGCAGGCTATTCTGTCGAAGAATTACTCGGGCAGCATCATAATATTGTTCGACACCCAGATATGCCCAAAGCGGCTTTTGCAGACTTATGGCTTAAGCTAAAAGCGGGTAAAGCCTGGCGAGGAATGGTTAAAAACCGCTGTAAAGATGGCCGTTATTACTGGGTTGATGCATATGTTACGCCCTTGTATGAAGAAGGGCTGCATGTTGGTTACCAGTCAGTGAGGGTTTCGCCAAAGCCTGAATTTAAGCAACGCGCTGAAAAAATTTATAACAAGTTAAACAACGGAAAACTCATTGAGCCGTTATGGACAGGGCGTTTTGTTAGGATCGCAAGCTCAGCAATGGTGTTACTGTTCAGCTTGCTATGGGTAATGCTTAATACGGACACTAGCTATTTTTTATATACGCTGTTGTTTGTGACTAGTTTGTTTTTGCTAAACTATAACGAGTTGGTTAGGACGCCGTTCAAGTTGAAAAAGCTCAAGCAAGCCTTTGATAGCCCTAGTAGATATATTTACGAAGGAACCCAGTCTTTTGATATAGCCCGTTTCCACATAGGTTTGCTTGAGGCGCGAATAAAAACCATTCTTGGTAGAACCGCTGACTCTACCAAGCGCTTACAAATTTTATCTAAAGAGTTAGCATTGATTTCAGTGACAACCAGTAATAGTGTGGATATAGAAACCATCGAGCTCGAGCAGTTATCAGCAGCTATTCATGAAATGTCTATGACAGCCCAAGAAATCAGCAATTCTACCGTGATAGCGACGGATAAGGTGAGTGAAACCCAGCAGCATTGTAGCCAAACCCAACAGAACATGATCGAAACAAGTCAGCAAGTTAAAGCGCTATCGGCTGAGGTGAATCAAGCTGAAAGCTTAGTTAATGAATTAGCCAAAGACGCAGAGGGTATTGCCCAACAGATGGCTGAAATTCAAGGTATCGCCAATCAAACTAATCTGTTAGCGTTAAACGCTGCAATTGAAGCTGCCAGAGCGGGAGAAAAAGGCCGTGGTTTTTCGGTGGTCGCCGACGAAGTCAGAGCACTCTCAAACCGCACCCACCAAGCAACCCATCAAATTGAAGAGTCAGTAGGTAAAATGCAACTAAGTTTGACCCGGTGGGCTGAACGAATGCGGGAGAGCAGGAAAAAAGCGGATGATTGTTTAGTGACCGCTAATCTTAGCTCTCAGTTAGTCAGTGACATATCTAAGATGATGAATGATGTTTATGATGTTTCAACGACGATATCGGTGGCGGCTGAGCAGCAATCTGTTGTTAGCGCTAACATTGCTGAAAATGTTTCTAAAATCAGTCAATTGAGCCAAGAGACCAAACTGCACGCGAATGAATTGCAATTAAACAGCAGAGAATTAGCTAAAAAGTCTGACAACATTGCCTCGCTTTCGGATATGTTTGCCTAGTGCTATATGCTTGTGGCCTTGCTCTTATTAAGCGTTAGTTAAGGTTGAGCTGTTTTAGATAGCGTTTAAGCTTATAGCAATACACGCCGTTGGCTGTTTAAATCGAAGCAGTCTAAAGACCGTTTATGGTTTTTCTAGTGCTGATTTAAATACGATAAAACTGATCATTAGACTAAGCCATAGGGTGACCGCATTAAGGGCTTCGAAACGCCAATGGTTCAGGTTTAGAGTTTGTACTTGGCTGGCTATATCAACCAGCAATAAAGCAAAAATACCCCATAATTGAGCTCTTATAGAGAGTTTTTGCCAGAGTTTGGGGAACACCAGACGAGTGAGCGGCAATGCGCCCATGGCTAAACCAAGGTAAAACCAATGGTGGTCGGGGTAGAGTAGCGCTAATATCTTGTCTCCTACCTGGCGAGAGCTTGCCGCAATCGCCAGCAATAACCAAGTGCGGCTTAACAGCGCACAAGCAAATAGTACGCTGGGTTGGTTGGCTAATAACATAAAGTGTAAGGGCTTATGATGCTGGAGTTTCAACCGTGGTTGTCGGCTCTGTGATGCTTGTTTGTGTCGCAACATCAGCATCAAGAGTGGTTTCTGCGCTCTCTGCTATCGGCAAATCATCAGCCGACTGATTTAGTTGGGTTTGTGCTTCAGGGCTCTTACGGATTTGAATTAGCATTCCCATTAAAGGATGATCAAAATAGTGTATTTCACCGGAGCGTACTCGGCGTTTTTGATCAAATTTAAAGCTATGCAATTGCTCTTCAGTCTCTATATCGGCAATTAAGCTGCCTTCATTAGTCACCGATTGTTCGGCGGCTAATACCACCACTTGAGGCTCTTCTATGGCATTGTCAGTTTGTTCTGTTGGTGATAGTGCCAATTCTTCTGGTAGGCTAGATTCAGCCTCAATATGTTCGCTTAATACTTCAATTTCCACCGGACGCTTTAGCAGCAATTCAGTTTCTATATACAAATAGTGCTGTAAATAGACGCGTATACCACCGTCAAGCTCCCAAATAGCAGGGGCTGGTTCTGGTGCTTGGCCAAAATTATTGGCGGAACTATCAGCCTCATCAAATAAGGAAATGTTCTCGGCTGTCAAATCCAAGTCACCACTGTCATTGGCGATGCCTTGTTCAGAAAAATTGATTGAACCAAGGAGTCGACCTTGCTCGTTAAAACGTTGTGAAAAGTCTTGTCCCGCTTGAACTTGATAGTGTTTTGCACGGTTGCGTGGCGCGACTATTTCTCTCCAGCCGATATGTAGCAAGGGGCTGAAAGCCGCATGTTGTTGAAGCTTGCTAAATTCTTGATTCAATTCTAATTGAGCAGCACTTAACATCGTTCGCTGAGTCGCGCCTGTGATTGGCCAACCACGGCCATCAATGCTTACGGGCAATTTATCAAACCGAGGAGCGATACATGGTTCTTCGTTGCAACCAAATAGCGGTGCTAACAAGGGGGCGCTGGTCGCCACGTTTAGCTGCTGTGGTTGTGGCCAAAATTCTTGGCTACTCTCAACCGTGACATTGCGTTTAAAGAAGATAACTTCAATGTCGAACCAGCGAGGTTGTTCGGCCATAGATGGCACACTAGTAAGACCTATTGCGGTTAAGCTGATTAAGCGTAGTGCGTTTTTAAGAGTCAGTCGCATTGGCAGTAAATTGCTCCAATAATGATTGAATTAAAGATAGGCGTGATTCTGGTCCTTCGCTGGGTACAGCAAATTTCAGCTTATTAGCGCCTTCCATTCTATAAATGGCTGGTTGGGATTGTAACAGGCTTACTAAAAAAGCGGCATTAACTTTTGTTGATTCAGCAAATTCTACTACACCGCCTTTGGGCCCTGCCTCCACTCGCTTAATTCCAATATTATCTGCCATTATTCTCAGCTTTTGGACATTAAAGAGGTTTTTGGCGGGCTCGGGTAACAACCCAAAGCGGTCGATTAACTCTACTTGTAACTCACGCATTTCTGGTTCGTCGTTGCAGTTAGCGATTCGTTTGTACATGGTTAGGCGCGTGGTAACATCGAAAATGTAGTCGTCGGGCAGCAGTGCTGGCACTCTAAGCTCAATTTCACATTGCTCGCTTTGGCTCAGATCCCAGTTTAGGTCTTGGCCATTTTTTAATGCTGTGACAGCGCGATCGAGCATTTCCATGTAGAGAGTGAAGCCTACCGCCTCAATTTGGCCACTTTGATCGTCACCAAGCAACTCACCAGCGCCACGAATTTCCAAGTCGTGAGTGGCTAAAGTAAAGCCAGCACCTAAGTCTTCCAGTTGCGCAATCGCATCTAAACGCTTTACCGCGTCTTTAGTGATCAATTTAGGTGGAGGAGTTAATAAGTAGGCATAAGCTTGGTGGTGCGAACGGCCTACACGGCCACGCAGTTGGTGTAGTTGGGCTAAGCCAAAGTTATCAGCGCGGTTAATGATAATGGTATTGGCGCTAGGGATATCAATCCCTGTTTCAATGATCGTGGTACAGACTAAAACATTGAAACGTTGGTGGTGAAAGTCTCCCATGATGCGTTCAAGCTCGCGCTCTCGCATTTGACCATGGGCAACGGTAATGCGCGCTTGAGGTAACCATTCTCGCAGTTCTTGAGCGACTCGGTCGATGGTATCGACTTTATTGTGGAGGAAGTAGACTTGGCCACCGCGCATTACTTCACGGCTAATGGCTTCTTTAATTAAAGCTGGATCATGCTGACGTACGAAGGTTTTTACCGCTAAGCGCTTGGCTGGCGGGGTGGCGATTATTGATAAGTCGCGCATGCCACTCATCGCCATATTTAAGGTTCTAGGTATGGGCGTAGCGGTCAAGGTTAGAATATCGACGTTGGCGCGCATTGCTTTAATTTGTTCTTTTTGCCTCACCCCAAAACGGTGTTCTTCGTCGATGACCAGTAAGCCTAAATCTGCAAATTTAACGTCTTTACTCAGCAACTTATGAGTACCTATCACTATATCCACCTTACCTTCGGCAAGATTTTTAAGGACTTGGTTTTGTTCTTTAGTGGTTTTAAAGCGGGATAGTGAGGCGACTTCAATCGGCCAATTAGCGAAGCGATCGCTAAAGTTATCTAAATGCTGTTGTGCAAGTAGGGTTGTGGGCACTAATACCGCGACTTGCTTACCGCTATTCACCGCCACAAAGGCAGCCCGCATAGCGACTTCAGTTTTACCAAAGCCTACGTCACCACATACTAGGCGGTCCATGGCGTTAGGTGTTTGCATATCGCTCAACATAGCCGTAATGGCTTGTTCTTGATCGTCGGTTTCTTCAAATGGGAAATCGGCAGAAAACTGCTGATAGGCCGCTTCGTCTATGTCATAACCAAAACCGGGTTTGGCTGCTCGTTTGGCATAAACTTCTAATAATTCGGCGGCAACGTCTCGAATCTTTTCTGCTGCTTTCTGTTTAGCTTTCTGCCATTGATCATTACCCAGCTTATGTAATGGGGCTGTATCATCGTTGCTACCAGAATAGCGACTAATAAAATGTAACGCGTTTACCGGCACGTATAACTTGGCTTGATTGGCATATTCGAGGCTGAGAAATTCAGTTTTTATGCCGCCATTTTCAAAACTGGTTAAACCTTGGTAGCGGCCGACACCGTGCTCAATATGCACAACCGGTTGACCTATGCTCAATTCTGCTAGATTGCGAATTAATACATCTGGATTAAGCGTTTTATTGGACGCTTTGCGTTGTTTGGCGCGTACCTTATCGCCTAACAAATCCGTTTCGGTAATTAATTGTACGTCTGGGTCGTTAAGTTCGAAGCCGTTTTCGACCGGCGCAACGACGATAGCTAAGGTGTCTTTACTTGCTACAAAGTGGAACACACTGTCATGATTTTTAAGCGTTAATTTGAGAGGGCTAAGTAAGTTTTTTAGCGCTTCTCGTCTACCTTCTGTTTCGGCGATAAAACATGTTTTGGGTTTTGGGTGGTGCTCGAGATAATGGCTTAACGCTTGTAAGGGCAGGTTCAAACGATGGTTTACACTTAAATCGGGTAGCGCATGAGCGGCTAAATTCAACTTACCTTTACCGTTCCGGTCTGGGCCTTTGTTCAGCTTTATAGCAGAGTAGGGTTTGAGTTCTTTAAAGCATTGTTCAACGCTCAGATAAAGTTCATCAGGTGGTAAAATGGGGCGAGCTCGATCGTAACGGCGGTTTTCATAACGCTCGCCGAGTTCATGCCAGAATTGTTTGCCCGCTTGTTCCAAATCGCCAATTTTTAGCACCACCGTTTCAGCTGCTAGTTGGTCAGTCAGGCTTTCGGTATGGTGATGAAACAACGGCAGGTAGTATTCGATGCCTGCCGGCATAATACCTTTAGACACCTGCTGGTAAATAGACTCTGCTTCACGGCTTGGTTCAAAGCGGTCGCGCCATTGTTGGCGAAAAGTTTCGATACCGTTTGGATCGCTTGGAAATTCATGAGCAGGCAGTAAAGTGATACTTGTTCGTTGCTCAGCGCTACGCTGAGTATCGGGATCAAACTCGCGAATACTGTCTAGCTCATCGTCGAAAAAGTCTAAGCGAAACGGCTGCAAACTTCCCATGGGAAAAAGATCTAATAAACTGCCGCGCAGTGCAAACTCTCCATGCTCCATGACTTGGTCTACATGTTGATATCCGGCGCTCACAAGTCGCTCTTTAAAAGCATTGAGTTTTAACGACTGACCGACCTTCAATTGCAAACTATGTTTGGCAATGTACTCAGCCGGAGCACAGCGTTGTAGCCAAGTAGCAATAGGGGCTATTACGACACTTTGCTGATCTTGGCTTAGTTGGTTGAGGCTTAAGATTCGCTGCGAAACAATGTCTTGGTGTGGTGAAAAGGTATCGTAGGGCAGGGTCTCCCAATCGGGGAGTAAGTGCAGTGTACGAGTCGGTTTTAAACCGTTGACTTCCCTTTCAATCTGTAACGCGCTGCGAGTATCTTCGGTGAGAATGACTAACGGGCCGTTAATACGGTTAATGTATTCGAGTATCACAAACGCCAAGGCACTGCCGGGCAAGTTGCTAACTTGTTTTTTATCGCCTGTAACGTCAGGAAGAGGTAAATTTAGTAACACTGTGGTCTTAATCCTGTTCGGCTTGCTGGCGAGCATCGGCTCGTGCTTTTAATTGTTGGCTTTGTACGTGCAAGCTTGCCCTAACAAGGGCTTCGACATCTTCATCACGGATCCATTTATAGCTTATTTCTAGCAAGTGCTCACTGCGATGGGCAATCGGCGTACTTTGTTTTACTTCACCATAACAAAACACGGCTGTTGATTCTTCAGGGATAAATATTTTTAGTTTTACCAGCTGACCTTGAGGTAAGGCCTGTTTCCAGAAACAGTGAATTTCTGAGCCGCCGAATTGGTGGCTCAAGGTACGATGTTCATGGCTATCTTGTTGCACCAATACATAACTTAATACTCGATTAAGCTTCTGCTCTTGTGCTTGCAGGTAAGCCAGTAATTGTTCTCCTGCCTCGCCCAGTTGCTTGATGGCGCGTAGGCTTAATAAAGATTGGTGTTGCCCTGGGTTCGCTAAGATAAATGGCTCAGGAATGGTGGCTTCAAATTGTGCGACTGATTGAGGCAGAGCAGTTTCTGTAACTAATTCCAAATTGACATTTAACTTATGGGTGACACTAAAATACTGTTGTTCTTGCATACTTCCCTACAAGCGCCGCGCGGCGAGTAATCAAATAGACCATGCTGTTAAGCGTAGTTGAAGGCGAAATTACAACAAGTTGTGTAGAGGATTGCAAATAAACTGAATATCTTTGTTTTTTATGTGATTAACACTGGTCTCTCTCTTGTTGGGTGATGGTACGCACGGTATGATTAGCCCGATTTTTATGCCTATGGATGAACTTAGCCTAGATGAAATTGATTGGCTTTATAGCATGGCGGTTCTCTCGAGGAGCCAAACAGCAGCGCTTTGCTTCTTTTGTAAGTTGGTTCTCTACGTTAGGGATCACTCTGGGGGTGGCGTCGTTAATTACTGTTATCTCGGTAATGAATGGTTTCGAGAATCAATTAAAACAACGAATTTTGAATTTGGTGCCCCACCTTACCTTTTCGGAACAGCAATTATTACCGTCGTCGCTATCCGGTTTTGAGCAATCCCCTCTGGTGCTCAGTGAAGTCGTATTACAGAGCCCTAACAACTTACACGCAGCGATGATGCAAGGTATCGATGTGAAGCTGCAAGTCGATGCCGAGCTATTACGCAAGAAAATGTTAATAGGCGATTTAGATAGCCTAACTTCTGGTTCATATAATGTGGTTATTGGCATTGGAGTCGCTAATGCGCTTGGCGTAAGGCTAGGGGACACGATCCGCTTATTAGCCACTGAGCGCTTGGTATATACACCTATTGGTGAAATGCCCTCACAACGAAACTTTGTTGTATCAGGCATTTTTGAGTTTGCAGCAGAAGTTGATAAGCAGTTTATCTTAGTGAACATTGACGATAGTGCCCGTTTGTTACGCACTTCACTTAAAGATATTAGCCAGCAACGTATTTTTCTCGATGACCCATTTCAAATAGAAACCATCGCTGAGCAGTTAGAGCAACAAGCTTTTGAATTTCAAGATTGGCGTAGTTTTTATGGTGAATTATTTGCCGCAGTAAAAATGGAAAAGAATATGATGGGCATGTTATTTTGCCTCATTATAGCGGTAGCGGCCTTCAATATTCTCAGTAGCCTTGTAATGATGGTAGGTGAAAAGCGCGCCGATGTGGCAATTTTACAAACCTTGGGTTTATCGCGAGACAAAGTGGTCATGGTGTTTGTAATGCAAGGTGCTTGGAGCGGCTGTATTGGCGCCGCCGTCGGGGCCTTAAGTGGTTGGTGGCTTAGCAATAATATCAACATGGTAATGTCGGGCTTAGGCTTGAACTTCGCGGCTAATCTGGGTGGCTCTGGCTTACCGGTTTTACAGCGAAGCGATCAGATTGTTTTTATCACGGTAGCAGCCATGTTGTTAAGCATTGTTGCTACTATTTATCCCGCTTGGCAAGCCAGCAAAATTCATCCCGCAGAGGCACTTCGTTATGAGTGAGTTAAATGCTCAGCCTGTTTTAGTGGCAAAAAATATTTGTAAAACCTATCAAGATGGAAATCAATTTACAGAAGTACTGCATGGCGTAGATTTTGCTGTCTATCCCGGGGAGGCCGTTGCCATTGTTGGTAGCTCTGGTTCAGGTAAAAGTACTTTATTGCACATTCTTGGTGGATTAGATGAAGCCAACCAAGGTGAGGTGACCATTGAGGACCAGCGAATTGATGGTTTAAGCAGTAAAGAGTTGGCTCAGCTACGTAACCAAAAATTAGGTTTTATCTATCAGTTTCATCATTTACTCGGTGAATTCTCAGCGATTGAGAATGTTGCTATGCCGCTGCTTATTGCCGGTGAGTCTAAAAAAAATGCAATGGCGAAAGCGCAACGTTTATTAGAGCGAGTAGGTTTGGGGCATCGTTTAAAACATCGTCCGGCAGAGCTATCAGGTGGAGAGCGCCAACGCACAGCGATTGCACGCGCCTTGGTTAATCAGCCTAGTTTGGTATTGGCAGACGAACCGACCGGAAACTTAGATAGCCATAGTACGGAGTCGATTTATCAACTGATTTTGGAATTGAACCGTGATTTAAATACTGCTTTCGTGGTCGTTACTCACGATTTGGCGTTAGCCGCCAAGTTTGGTCGCCAAGCTTATATGCAAGACGGTAATTTTGTAACGAAGGGCCAATAAAATGCGCTTGCCTTTATCTGTTTTTATCGGTTTACGCTACCACCGCGCTAAAAATAGCAATGGCTTCATCTCGTTCATCTCTGCGTCTTCCACCATTGGCATTGTGCTGGGAGTCGCCGTACTCATTATTGGTTTATCAGTGATGAATGGCTTTGAGCGAGAGTTACGTGACCGTTTTTTAGCGATTGTTAGTCACGGTGAACTGGAAGCTGTAAACCCTCCTTTAGCGAACCATGAGCAATTACTCGGCAATGCGCGTGAACACACGCAAGTATTAGGAGCAGCCCCCTATATAAGCTTTAGTGCCTTAGTTCAAAAAGGCAAAGTGATGAAAGCACTCTCCCTGAAGGGTATTGATCCGAGTCTTGAAAAGTCTGTCACCCATTTACATCAGTATGTGGGGGATGATGCTTGGCAGGCGTTGAGCGATGTTAAGCCACAACTTATCTTAGGGGCGGGCATTGCGGCGTTATTAGATGTTGAAGTGGGTGAACAAGTGACCTTATTGCTGCCTAAACCAGGTCAGCACAGTAAGCTTAGTTCGCCACAGCGGATCCGGGTAAAAGTAGTGGGATTAATGAAAGCTGGCGGGCAATTAGATAACCAGCTCGCCTTTATTAATTTGCGCTATGCTCAAAACCTGATGCAGTGGCAAGATGGTGTCTCGGGTATTAGCTTGAGAGTCTCCGACCCTTTAGATGCAGACAAAGTGGTTCGGTCTGTAGCTAAATCGTTCCCCCAACTGGTATACATAAAAAGCTGGATCCGCCAGCATGGTTATTTGTATCAAGATATTCAGTTAGTCCGCACCATCATGTATGCCATTATGCTACTAATAGTCGCGGTTGCTAGTTTTAACATTGTGTCTACGCTAATCCTCGCCGTCAGCGAGAAACGTGGCGATTTGGCTATTCTTAAAACCATGGGCGCTACTGATAGTAGCTTGCTAAGAACATTTATTGTGTATGGTTCTTACAACGGTGTTTTGGGCTGTTTTTGGGGAGCGGTAATTGGTGTATTAGGGTGCTTTGGCTTACCTAAATTGGTGGCCTTGGTAGAAACAATGCTTGGCCATACCATACTTTCGGCTGACATATATTTCATCGATTTTCTACCGGTTAGATTATTGTGGACAGATGTTGCTGTGGTGGTATCTGCGGCGTTTGCGTTAAGTATGCTAGCAACGATTTGGCCAGCGTGGCAAGCCACTCGAGTTAAACCTGCTCAAGAATTAGGTTGATCTAATTGATTTATGGAAGTGAAGTTTAAGCTTGGTGGAAAGGATGACCATCAAGCTTAATCAGAACTAGCCAAGTCAAAGTAAAATGCCGAGTAAGCCGCTATTGTTGCTTAGCGACGTTTTCTGTAACGGCGTCTAACCGAGTAACGCCATAAAGCATTAATGGCAAAATATCCTACTGCTGAAAAGAATACCCCACACACAAGGCTGCCTAGCAAAAAGGCTGGGCCAATCGTTGCGATTAAATGCTCTAACCCCTCCCAAGATAACTCTAAGTGATAATCCGCCAAAGGTTGGCTTAATAACTTGGTTCCCACAAAGTAACAAAAATAGAATATTGGTGGGATCGTAAATGGATTCGAGATCCATACTAGCGCGACAGATAAAGGTAAATTAACGCGAAACAGAATGGCCAATGCGGCGGCAATGATCATTTGTGAAGGCAAGGGGATAAAGGCAACAAATAAACCTATAGCAAAGGCACCCGCAGCTGAGCGTCGGTTAAGATGCCACAGGTTAGGATTGTGCAACCAATCACCAAAAAACTTTAAATGCTTATGAGCCTTTAAGTCTTCAGTTTTGGGAATAAATCGTTGTATGGTCTTTTTTGGCATATAGTTTGTTATTGATAATAAACTTCTTAATAATTATGAATGCATTTCTTTTAGCAAGTTTGCTAGCAATGACATCATCACTCATGTGGCCGAGTGTTCTCAGCCTAACAGCCTTATATGTGAACTATATTGCATTGGTAGTGTTGCTCTGGAAACGTCACTACTTTATTGCTGGTTTCTTATTTGGACTTTGCTGGATCGCCAGCCACGCCATTCATTACCAATCTTGGGTTGATAGCGTACAACAAAAGGCCAGCAACTTTAGCATACATGGCAGCGTGTTGGCAGTTGATAATAATCAATATTGGCAAAAAATAACGGTAAGTATAAGCCAACTCAATGCTAAACGTAGTTTACCGTTGTGGCGGCCTAAAGTTATCTTATATCAGACTAAGAAATCTAAACAAGGGTCGCTTCAGCTTAGAGTGGGTCAATCGATACACGCGGTTGCCCGTTTAAAACCTGCTGTCGCCAGTTTAAACCCCGCAGGTTTTAATTATGCGCGCTGGTTAGTGTCACAATCCGTTATCGCTAAAGGCAGCGTTATATCATTGACTGCGGAACAGAGCCAAGCTTCATTACGTAGTGATTTGATTTCGACATTAGCGAATCAGCTACAGGCTTACCCATACGGCGGTGAAATGCTTGCCTTAATGGTGGGGGACAAGCGCTTGCTGAGTGACCAGCACATGCGCTTATATCGGGAAGCGGGGCTCAGCCACCTATTCGTATTATCAGGTTTACATTTAGGGATCATCGGGCTTTGGTCTTGGTATCTAGCAGCCTTTATCTGTCTGTTAGCGGGCAAGCAGCCTAGGCCAGTTTTGGCCGCGTTTAGCTTCATTTGTTGTCTTATTTATTGCTGGTTAGCGGGCTGGCAATTGCCGATGATTCGAGCGTTGATCATGTACGGCGGTGCTTTATCTACTGGTTTATTGCTCAGTCGTCGACCCTTGTGGCAGGGTATCTTAGTCAGTGCCTTTATTATTTTACTGCTGTGGCCGTTTAGCATATATAGCAATAGTCTTTGGTTATCATTTTCTGCAGTATCGATTGTACTATTGTGCCTGTGGATAGGCCCCAATAATCGTTTACTTATGCTGGTGTTTATTCAAGCTTCAATCAGTATTTTATTGATTCCAATTCAAGTTTTGCTGTTTGGTGTATTACCAAGTGCCGCAGTGTTGATCAATTTGGTCGCCGTGCCCATATTTACTGTATTGATGGTACCCATGGTCATGCTGCTGATGGCTTTATTGGTGAGCGAATGGGATATTTCCCAGCCATGGGCTGGGGTTGTTGATCAACTTTTTGCTTGGCTTCATCAAGCCTTAGTGATGATAAGTAACTATCAGGCCCTTAGCTTGACTCTACCGAAAGTGTCACTCGCTTTGCTCATAGTGATGGGCGGTTGCGGAGTGGCCTTACTGTTATATCGGCGCTGGCTGGCGGTGGTGTTTCTTAGTTTAGCTATCAGTATTCCGGCTATTTCGGCTATTTGGCTGAACCAACCGAAATGGCAGATTTTGGTTCTTGATGTTGGTCAAGGCTTGTCGGTACTTATATTGCACAATGACGAAGCCCTCATTTACGATAGCGGGGCGCGTTTTCGCAGCGGTTTCAATTATGCAGAGAGTGTCATTATACCGGTATTACGAGACCGACAAATTAAGACAGTGAAGTATATCATTACTAGCCATGGTGATAATGACCATGCTGGAGGAAGAGAGATTCTTGAGCAACGTTTTACATTTGCTGAAAAGTACTATGGACGAGACAAGCGCCTTCCCAAAGAGCGCTGTTCTGAACGAGTGCAATGGGCTGAATTAACCTTGAGTTTTACGATTGCCGATAGCGGGCATGGGAATCAAGGGTCATGTGTCGTTTTTATCGAGGATGGACACTTTAGTTTGTTGCTTACTGGGGATATTGAGAAGCAAGCAGAGCAAATGCTATTGGCACAGGGATTAGCGTCCAGTACATTTTTAGTTAGCCCACATCACGGAAGTAATAGCTCTTCCTCTACTCCCTTTATCCGACAGCTAAAACCAGCAGTCGTAATACATAGTAGTGGAGCCTTTAATCGTTTTGGTTTTCCCAGTGATCGAGTTCTACAGCGCTATGCTGGCAGCCAGCAACATATCACCGGAAAGGAGGGGGCGATAACAATTAAAATTTATGACCGTTCATATCAAATAGAAAATCAACGCTATCGGCTAACTAGCCCATGGTATCAACAAATCATCAGTTGGTGATTTACCTATAAAACGCTAAACTAAGGCAATTTTTCCGATGGAATAACTTTGTCCTTATGATTCCAGAAACAGCTACCGATACAAAAGCAAATTATCTGCGCCTACTGAGCTACGTTAAAGATCGCAAGATTGGCTTGATAGTTGCCATTATTGGCATGATTGGTTATGGCGCCGTAGATACCTTATTTGTCTATTCGATTAAGCCGCTTATAGACGAAGGACTGACGGGCAATAACCCGGCAATACTCACTTATATGCCGATTTTTGTTTTAGGCATTGTACTACTACGTGGGCTATGTGGCTTTGCCAGTAGTTATGGCATGTCTTGGGTGGGTGGTCACCTTGTGATGAAGATCCAGCGACAGATATTTAATCACTTAATGTTGATGCCCGTTTCATTTTTTGACAAAAACCCGACCGGAACTCTTTTGTCCAAAATTACCTATGACTCAAACCAAGTAAGCACGGCTGCAACCGCTAGCTTGGTTAACTTAGTGCGAGAAAGCGCCACCATAATTGGCTTGTTATGCTTAATGTTTTATAACAGCTGGCAACTATCTCTAATCTTTTTTGTCATTGGTCCTCCGGTAGGTTTTGCCATTAGCATGGTCAGTCGACGTTTTCGTAAAATTAGTACGCATTTGCAACATGCGGTGGGTAATGTCACCACCACTACTGAACAAATGTTAAATGGCCATCGTGAAATATTGTCCTTTGGCGGGCAACCCAAAGAAGAACAACGCTTTAACGAAGCGAGCAATATGATTCGTCGCCAACAAATGAAAATGGCAACGGTAGGCGCGATTGCCAACCCTGCGGTTCAGTTTATCGCGTCGATTGGTTTATCTATTGTATTATTTGCCGCTTCGTCACCTGAGTTAGTTGCCGAACTGTCTCCTGGTACTTTCACTATTATCGTCACGTCGATGATGATGTTGCTCAAACCTCTGCGTGTGATTACCCAGCTAAATAATGATGTACAACGGGCTATGGCTGCCTGTACTAGCCTATTTACCGTGTTAGATATGGATACCGAAACAGATACTGGTAGGCATGAAGTGTCTGCGGTTAACGGTGATATTTGTTTCAAAGATGTTTCTTTTAAATACCCCACTAAGAATGAATTGGTATTAAAAGGAATAAACTTAAATATTGAAGCTGGTCAAACGGTGGCGCTAGTGGGTCGATCAGGTAGCGGTAAAACCACTATTGCAAGCCTACTACCTAAATTATACGAAGTAACCAGTGGAGCGGTATTAATCGATGGCCTCCCTGTTCAAGATTACCGCTTAAAAAGTCTACGAAATCAATTTGCTCAAGTTTCTCAAACAGTACATTTGTTTAGTGGCACTATTGCTGAAAATATCGGTTACGCCAAAGACGGTGCAAGCCGAGAAGAGATAGAAAGAGTGGCTGAAATGGCCAACGTTTCAAGTTTTGTTGAAAAATTTGAAGATGGTTATGACACGATGATTGGAGAAAAAGGCGTCATGTTGTCTGGCGGTCAAAGACAACGTATCGCTATTGCTCGTGCTTTACTTAAGGATTCACCAATATTGATTCTTGACGAAGCGACATCAGCACTCGATACCGAGTCAGAGCGTAAAATCCAACAAGCTATCGATAGAGTGTGTTCAGATCGCACTGCTATCGTCATTGCTCACCGTTTATCTACTATTGAAAGCGCAGATATGATTGTTGTACTAGACGAAGGGGTAATTGTAGAGCAAGGTAGCCATGCTGAGTTGATGGACATAAAAGGAACTTATTACCAGCTTCATCAAATTCAGTTTGGTGAGAAGTAGTGAAGTTTTGGTACCAAGCATGTAGGCAGCACCCAGTGAAAACTGGCTTGTTGCTGCCACTGAGTTACTTGTTCCGATTGGTTACCGCTCTTCGTCGCTTAGCATTTCGATGCGGCATTCTAAAGGTTTACCAAGCCAAGGTGCCTGTAGTCGTTGTAGGCAATATTAGTGTTGGTGGTAACGGAAAAACACCGGTAGTGCTAGCGCTAGTTGAGGCGGCAAAGCAGCAGGGCTTTCGCCCCGGAGTCGTCAGCAGAGGCTATGGAGCTAAAGCGCCCAGTTATCCTTATAATGTGGGTAGAAATAGCTTGCCTGCGCACTGTGGGGATGAGCCTCTACTCATCCACCTACGCACAGAATGTCCAGTGGTGGTCGACCCCAATCGCTCGCAAGCCTGCCAAGCTATAATTGAGCATGACGTAAACCTAATTATTTGTGATGATGGTATGCAGCATTACGCCTTAGGTCGTGACCTTGAAATTGCTGTTATTGATGCTGAACGACGCTTAGGTAATCGTTTGTGTCTACCGGCTGGACCTTTAAGAGAGCCACCAGTTCGGCTTCGCTCGGTAGATATGATAGTGACGAATGGACAACCGGCTTTTTCCAGTGACAGCTTTGAGTTAACACTGCAAGCTTGCCCCATTAGACGAGTGAACGATAATACCTTGGCCGACAACTTAACGTTCGCAGATCTTGCGTTCGCTGGTATAGGCAATCCGAAGCGCTTTTTCGAATCGCTTAAACAGTTAGGTATTGAGGTCTCGGAACAGTTAGCCTTGAGTGATCATCGACGACTGGAGCCTGAGCAGCAGCGAGAGTTTTTCAATAAAACACTGATTATGACTGAAAAAGATGCGATAAAATATCGTCAATCCGCAGGTGAAAATTGGTATTATTTGCCAGTTGATAGCAAGTTGCCAGAGAGCTTTTATCAACGATTCTTTAGTTTATTACAGGAAAAAACTGATGTCCGTCGATCATAATTTGTTAGAAATTGTTGCTTGTCCGCTGTGTAAAGGTAAATTGCATTACGACAAAGTGAATAATGAATTAGTCTGTAAATTTGACCGCTTGGCTTACCCTATCAAGGATTCAATCCCGGTGTTACTGGCTGATGAAGCGCGAGAAATGTCTGCCAGTGAGTTGCCTCAATGAAGTTTGTAGTGGTTATTCCTGCTCGTTACCAGTCTACCCGTTTACCTGCTAAGCCTTTGCAAGACATTGCCGGAAAAACCATGATTGAGCGGGTCTATCTTCAAGCTTGTCAATCAGGGGCTGAACGGGTGGTCATTGCCACCGATGACCAACGTATCGTTACTGAAGCGCAACGTTTTGGTGCTGAAGTGGTATTGACCGCAGCAACTCATGAGTCTGGTACAGAGCGCTTAGCTGAGGTGTGTGACAAGCTAGCATTTGATGCCGATACAATTGTCGTTAATGTACAAGGCGATGAGCCTCTCATTCCACCGGCTGTTATTAGTCAGGTTGCAGGTTTATTAGACGCTGCTCCGGATGTGAAGATGGCAAGTTTATCGGTACCCATCACTCATGATACTGATATTCACGACCCCAATGTGGTGAAGGTTGTTTGTGATAAACAAGAGCATGCTTTATATTTCAGTCGAGCAGCAGTGCCGCATGAACGTGATGGCGACTGGCAAATAGGTTCGCATTTTCGCCATATCGGTATTTATGCCTATCGCGCCCATTTCGTCGGCGAGTATTTGAAACTCACTCCTTCACCATTAGAAAAGATGGAAAAGTTAGAGCAGTTACGGGTGTTGTGGCATGGTTATAAAATAAAGATGGCAACCGCCATTGAAACACCCGCTCATGGCGTTGACACCCCGGAAGATTTAGAAAAAGTACGTGCCTTACTAAGCTAAATATCGGCAAACGCTATTGAGCTGATCTTTGGTTTTTTCTGTCACCAATATTAGAGAACGAATGAATTATATTGCCTTAAGTGAACACAAAAAAGCGTGGATATTTCGCCGAACCGACCTACCTATCAGCGAAGACGATACCACAGCGATTAAACCTATGACCGAAGAACGAGCGGCTGTTCTATGGAAAGATCTGGTGAGTAAGCAGGTAGACCACCCCGACTTTTTTAAAAAAGGTGATTGGGCTTTTAGCCTAGACACATGGAGTGAACAGGGTAATTGGGAAGATGTCTGGGATAGCCAGCAAAAGTCACTTCCCGATGAGTTACTTGAGCATTTACAGTGGCAAGATAACACAGTGGTTTATTATTGTAATGATCAGCGCTCAGTGATTGAAACCACTTGGGATGTATTTAAGCGGTGTTGGAAAAACTTTTTGTTCATGGATGATGGGGCTTTACTTATTGCAAAAAAACGCAGCGAAGTGGCTCAGTTTTTGTCTAATGGCAGTTACCAGTTAGGTCATAAACCTAAGTAGTCATAGCATTGTTTAACTATTTGAACGTATAAAAAATCCGAAACAAATGTTTCGGATTTTTTGTATTAAGCGCTTAGTAAAGTAGTTTTTCTACTTAAATGGTCGTTGAGGTTCGCCAGTATATAACTGTCTTGGTCGACCAATGCGTTGCGTAGACTCTTCCATCATTTCTTTCCAGTGTGCAATCCAGCCCACGGTACGAGAAAGAGCAAAAATCACAGTAAACATACTGACTGGAATGCCGATCGCTTTTAAAACGATGCCTGAGTAGAAGTCAACATTAGGGAATAACTTCTTCTCTTTGAAGTAGGGGTCAGACAACGCGATACGTTCTAATTCCATTGCTACATCCAATAATGGATCATCAATGTTTAGTTCGTTGAGTACTTCATGACAACTTTCACGCATAACGGTAGCGCGTGGATCGTAGTTTTTGTAAACCCGATGACCAAAGCCCATTAAACGGAACGGGTCATTCTTGTCTTTAGCACGTTGAATAAATTCTGGTATGCGATCTACCGAACCAATTTCTTCGAGCATGTTCAAACAAGCTTCATTAGCTCCACCGTGAGCAGGACCCCATAGACAGGCTATGCCAGCAGCGATACAAGCAAATGGGTTTGCACCAGAAGAGCCCGCTAAACGAACCGTAGAAGTTGAAGCATTTTGTTCATGGTCTGCATGTAGGGTAAAAATGCGGTCCATGGCTTTTTCTACAACAGCACTCACCTTATATTCTTCAGTAGGTACTGAAAACATCATATTAAGGAAGTTTGCTGCGTAGCTTAAATCGTTGCGAGGATAAACGAAGGGTTGTCCTGCTGAATACTTGTAGCTCATTGCAGCAAGAGTCGGCATTTTTGAAATCAAGCGGTAAGCCGCGATTTCACGGTGGCGTTCGTTGGTGATATCCATTGAGTCATGATAAAACGCAGATAATGCGCCAACCACACCAACCATAATAGCCATTGGGTGTGAATCACGACGGAAGCCTTGGAAAAAGTGAATCAGCTGTTCATGCACCATAGTATGGCGAGTGACGGTGGTTTTGAATTTTTCGTATTGCTCGACGTTTGGTCGCTCGCCGAATAATAGAATGTAACAAACTTCAAGGTAATCAGCATGTTTTGCTAGGTCTTCGATAGAGTAACCTCTATGCAACAAAATGCCTTGCTCACCATCGATGTAGGTGATTTTTGATTCACATGAAGCGGTCGCTAAGAAACCTGGGTCAAAGGTAAAATACCCTTTCTTACCTAGTGTTCGAACATCAATTACGTCATGTCCTGCTGTACCAGACATAATAGGCAAATCATATGCCTCTTGGCCTGGTAGCGTTAGGGTGGCTTTATTGTCAGCCATAGCACGTCTCCCTTGCTTATTCTAATTGTATTGTTTTTTTGGATACAAAGCGCAGCACATTCTGACCCAGAACTAGGTCTATTGTCAATTAGCCTTGGTTGTGATTTGTGGGTACTTATATCGAAAATGTTAAAAATACGATTTAAGTTGGCTGTTTCGTAGCGTTAAAGTAGCCAAATGAAGGAAATGTTAATTGTATTTGTATTATGCGAGAGTTATACTTTATTCGAAGCGTGGCGCTAGTCCGAGCATTTTTTGCACAATGGAAATGTTGGTTTTTAGACTTTAGTCTAGTTTTAGGCCTTAAGTTCACAAAATTAACATTATCGCAACTCAATGCACTGTCCAGAGCCTGACTTTATAATCATAATAATACTCAAGGACCTGAGTGGGCAGAGAATCGTGAAAATAAAACAAAGACCAGTAAACCTCGACCTACAAACCATCAGATTTCCCATTACTGCTATTGCATCCATCTTGCATCGTGTTTCCGGTGTGATTACTTTCTTCGCCTTAGCTATTTTGTTAGGCCTACTCGCAGAGTCCCTTCACTCTGCAGAGGGTTTTGCAAATGTGCTGTCTATAATGGATAACTTCTTTGTAAAGTTAATCTTGTGGGCAAGCTTAACGGCGCTGATGTATCACATTGTGGGTGGAATACGCCACTTGATCATGGATATGGGCTATTGGGAAGAGTTAGACAGTGCCTCGTCTAGCGCTAAAATCTCATTCATTGTCACCGCTGTATTAGCGTTAATAATGGGAGTAATCGTATGGTAACTAACGCTGCAACATTTGGCCGAAGTGGAGTGCATGACTTTTTGCTCATCCGCGCAACAGCCATAATTTTAACTTTATACACCCTTTATATTATTGGCTTTATTGCGTGTACTGACGTGACTTACCAATCTTGGAGTGGTTTTTTCGCTTGGCTTCCAACCAAAGTTTTCACACTGCTAGCACTGCTATCTATGCTCATCCATGCTTGGATTGGCTTATGGCAAGTACTCACTGATTATGTGAAATGTGCGGCATTGCGAATGGGTTTACAGTTTTCTTTAACAGTTCTAGCGCTTGTTTACGTAGCTAGTGGCTTGTTTATTATTTGGGGGTAGGTCGAGTGGCTATTACTATTCGAGAATTCGATGCCGTAGTTATTGGCGCTGGCGGCGCAGGTATGCGTGCCGCTTTACAAATTTCAGAAGAGGGCAAATCTTGCGCTCTTATATCTAAAGTATTTCCTACGCGCTCTCACACCGTATCAGCCCAAGGCGGTATTACGGTGGCCTTAGGCAATTCACATAAAGATAATTGGCAATGGCACATGTACGATACTGTCAAAGGTTCAGACTACATTGGTGACCAAGACGCTATTGAGTATATGTGTAATGTGGGCCCAGAAGTCATCATTGAATTAGAAAAAATGGGATTACCCTTTTCTCGATTCGAAGACGGTTCTATCTACCAACGACCATTTGGTGGTCAATCTAAAGAGTTTGGTGGCGAACAAGCTGCGCGCACAGCGGCTGCAGCAGACCGCACCGGTCATGCTTTGTTGCATACGCTGTATCAACAAAATGTTAAGAAAAAGACCACCATCTTTTCAGAATGGTATGCACTAGATTTAGTGAAAAATGCTGACGGCGATGTTGTCGGTTGTACCGCAATGGATATCGACAGCGGTGAAGTGGTGTACTTTAAAGCCAAAGCCACTGTGTTGGCGA
Source organism: Agarivorans sp. TSD2052 (assembly GCF_023238625.1). Lineage (NCBI taxonomy): Bacteria > Pseudomonadati > Pseudomonadota > Gammaproteobacteria > Alteromonadales > Alteromonadaceae > Agarivorans > Agarivorans sediminis. Next base: position 2,497,919 of record NZ_CP096670.1, on the reverse strand, counting down.
CTGGCGGAGCAGGACGAATTTTTGCTTCTACCACTAATGCCCACATTAACACCGGCGACGGCGTAGGCATGGCCTTGCGTGCTGGTGTACCGATTCAAGATATGGAAATGTGGCAGTTCCACCCAACGGGTATCGCTGGAGCGGGTGTATTGGTGACAGAAGGTTGTCGTGGCGAAGGCGGTTATCTACTCAACAAAGACGGCGAACGCTTTATGGAGCGTTACGCACCAAATGCTAAAGATTTAGCCGGTCGTGATGTTGTCGCTCGCTCTATGATGACTGAAATCCGAGAAGGTCGTGGTTGTGAAGGCCCATGGGGTCCGCACATTAAACTCAAACTTGACCATTTAGGTGAAGAAGTTTTAGAGAGTCGTTTACCCGGTATTTGTGAACTATCTCGTACCTTTGCTCACGTTGATCCAGTTAAAGAACCTATCCCTGTTATTCCGACTTGTCATTATCAAATGGGGGGAGTGCCGTGTAATGTTAATGGTCAAGCCATAACCCAAAATGACAAGGGTGAAGACGAAATTATTACGGGCTTATTTGCGGTAGGTGAAATTGCTTGTGTATCGGTACATGGAGCTAACCGACTTGGTGGTAATTCTCTACTTGATTTAGTGGTATTTGGTCGCGCTGCGGGTAAGTTCCTTGGTGAGTATCTTAATGATGACATCAATATGGTTGACGCAACAGACGCAGAGTTAGAGGCTGCTATGGCGCGTTATAATCGTTGGGAAAACTCTACGGCCGACGGTGAAGACCCGGTGCAAATTCGTAAAGACTTACAGCAATGTATGCAACTTAACTTTTCGGTATTCCGAGAAGGTGAGTCGATGGCTCAGGGCCTTGAAGAGCTTCAAGCAATTCGTAAACGTCTCGAAAACGCGCGTCTTGATGATAAATCAACAGACTTTAATACTCAGCGAGTAGAGTGTTTGGAATTAGATAATCTTATGGCAACGGCTATCGCAACTGCCCATGCTGCTAATTTCCGTACTGAGAGCCGTGGCGCACATAGTCGTTTCGATTACCCTGAACGTGATGATGCAAATTGGCTATGCCACTCGTTGTTTAGTCCAGATACTGAGTCCATGGGGCGTCGTGAGGTGAATATGTCACCTAATCTACGTGAAGCATTTGAACCTAAAATTCGCACATATTAAGGAGGCGGCAAATGAACGTTAATTTTTCTTTGTACCGCTACAACCCAGATACTGATGCAAAGCCAAAGATGAAGTCATATCAGCTTGAGGTCCCTGAGGGCTCTGATATGATGGTACTAGATGCTTTGATTTTACTTAAAGAACAAGACCCTAGCATAGCTTTTCGTCGCTCTTGCCGCGAAGGGGTTTGTGGTTCAGATGGTATCAACATGAATGGCAAAAATGGTTTGGCATGCATTACACCGCTGTCAGATCTCTTAGGAAAAGGGGATATTGTGATCCGCCCCCTTCCTGGTCTACCTGTAGTCCGCGACCTAGTTGTGGATATGGGGCAATTTTATGATAACTATGCTCGCATTAAGCCGTTTTTGATTAATGATGAGCAAATTCCACCGGCTCGTGAGCATTTACAGAGCCCAGAAGAGCGCGAAAAGATAGATGGTATGTACGAATGTATCCTTTGTGCATGTTGTTCTACTTCTTGCCCATCTTTTTGGTGGAATCCCGACAAATTTGTTGGCCCAGCTGGCTTGTTAGCCGCTTATCGTTGGTTGGCAGATAGTCGTGATACAGCAACAGATGAACGCCTAGCAGAATTAGATGATGCATTTAGCGTTTTTCGTTGCCATGGCATCATGAATTGTGTAAGTGTTTGTCCTAAAGGATTAAACCCGACAAAAGCTATCGGTCACATTAAATCGATGCTGATAAAACGGGCTGTTTAGCAAATAGTTAATTTTTTTATTAACTGCTTCTAAATAGCCATTTTACCTCGGTAGAATGGCTATTTTTTTATCAAACCCTATTAAGTCAAATAGTGACGTAGAAAAGAAAGGGATAGCGTTTAAATGCAAAATGGCGTAATGAAGGCCTGGCTAGAGTCCTCGCATTTAGCTGGTGCTAATTCGACCTATATTGAAGACCTCTATGAGGCATTTTTAGAAGACCCTTCGTCTGTATCAGAAGAATGGCAGCAGGTATTCTCTGATTTACCCGCTGTAGATGGTGCAGTAGAAGACACCCCTCACGCTCCTATCCGTGATTATTTTCGTCGTTTAGCGAAAGACACATCACGATTTAGTTCTCCGGTAGAAGATCCACAACACGGCGCTAAGCAAGTTAAAGTATTGCAGTTGATTAATGCTTATCGCTTCCGTGGCCATCAACATGCTCAACTAGACCCTCTAGGTCTTTGGCAGCAAGAACGTGTTGCTGATTTGTCTCCCGAGTTTCACGCCTTAGATAGTGCAGATTTCGAAGAAACCTTCAACGTAGGTTCTTATGCTATTGGTAAAGACACCATGGCGCTTAAAGACATTCATAAGTCTTTACTGAAAACTTATTGTGGCTCTATCGGTGCCGAGTATATGCACATTACCGATACTGACGAAAAACGCTGGATCCAAAGCCGTTTAGAGTCGGTAGAAGGTCAAGGTGAATTTACTCAAGAAGATCGAGTACGCTTTTTGAAAAGCTTAACCGCTGCTGAAGGCCTTGAAAAATACTTAGGCGCAAAATTTCCAGGGGCAAAACGCTTTTCTTTAGAAGGCGGTGATAGCCTTTTGGTGATGCTCAAAGAAATTGTTCGTTCTGCTGGTATTCAGGGAACCAAAGAAGTGGTGGTGGGCATGGCTCACCGCGGGCGTCTCAATGTACTGGTTAACGTATTAGGTAAAAATCCATCAGAGCTATTTGATGAGTTTGCCGGTAAAAAGCACGATGAAACTTGGGGCACTGGTGATGTTAAGTACCACCAAGGGTTTAGTTCAGATTTTGCGACCCCCGGCGGTAACGTACACATGTCATTGGCGTTTAACCCATCTCACTTAGAGATCGTTAATCCGGTGGTTATGGGGTCAGTTCGTGCTCGTCAAGATCGCCGCGCGGGTGAAAACTGCTTACCGATTACTATCCATGGTGACTCGGCTATCGCGGGTCAAGGTGTAGTACAAGAAACTTTTAATATGTCACAAGCTCGTGGCTTTAAAGTTGGTGGTACGGTTCGAATCGTGGTCAACAACCAGGTTGGTTTCACTACGTCTAATCCAAGAGATACGCGCTCTACTCAATATTGTACTGATATTGCCAAAATGGTTCAGGCGCCTATTTTCCATGTAAATGGTGATGACCCTGAAGCGGTAGCATTTGTTAGCCAAATGGCCCTTGATTACCGCAATACCTTTAAACGTGATGTAGTTATCGACTTAGTATGTTACCGACGTCATGGTCACAATGAAGCCGATGAGCCTAATGCAACGCAGCCTTTGATGTATCAAAAAATTAAGAAACATCCTACGCCGCGTAAAGTGTATGCCGACATTATGATCGAGCGCGGTCAGTTGGAAAGTGCTGACGCTACCGCATTGGTTAATGGCTATCGCGATCAGCTTGATAATGGTGATTGCGTCGTTGAAGAATGGCGTCCAATGACTGAGCACAGTGTTGACTGGCGACCATACTTAGGGCACGAATGGGATATGGACTACGATACGTCGCTGTCTATTCAAGCTGTTCAGGACTTAGGCGAGCGTCTGACTACATTACCTGAAGAACACGTTTTACATCCGCGAGTTCGCAAAATCAATGATGACCGAGGCCTAATGACTCGCGGCGAAAAGCCGGTCGATTGGGGTTTTGCCGAAAACTTAGCGTATGCGAGCTTGCTTGATGAAAAGCAAAATATTCGTATTACAGGCCAGGATTCAGGTCGGGGAACTTTTTTCCACCGCCATGCGGTATTACATAATCAAACTGATGCTTCTACCTATGTGCCGTTGAAGAATTTATCTGAAGAGCAAGGCCATTTAGCTCTGTTTGATTCGGTGTTATCTGAAGAAGCAGTGCTCGCTTTTGAATATGGTTACACGACTGCTGAGCCTTCAACCTTAGTCATCTGGGAAGCACAGTTTGGCGATTTTGCCAATGGTGCCCAAGTGGTTATCGATCAATTCTTATCATCTGGTGAGCAAAAATGGGGCCGTATGTGTGGCTTGGTTATGTTGCTTCCTCATGGTTATGAAGGGCAGGGGCCAGAGCACTCATCTGCGCGTTTAGAGCGTTACTTACAACTTTGTGCCGAGCACAATATGCAAGTATGTGTGCCCTCGACCCCTTCTCAGGTTTACCACATGTTACGCCGTCAACAGGTTCGCCCTATGCGTCGTCCGCTGGTAGTTATGTCACCTAAGTCTTTGCTACGTCATCCACTAGCGGTGTCTAGTCTTGAGGAGTTAGCCGACGGTAAGTTTTACAATGCTATTGGTGAAGTTGACGAGTTAGACCCTGCGCAAGTTCGCCAAGTAGTCATGTGTTCGGGGAAAGTTTATTACGACCTGCTAGAACAGCGCCGTAAGAATGAGCAAACAGACGTAGCATTGATACGTATCGAGCAACTTTACCCATTCCCAGACCAAGATGTTAAAGAAATCTTTGAGCAGTACCAACATGTTGAACGATTTGTGTGGTGTCAGGAAGAACCACTAAACCAAGGTGCTTGGTATAGTAGCCAGCATCATTTTAAATCGGTAATCCCTGCCGGAGCAAACTTACGTTATGCTGGTCGACCAGCATCTGCGTCACCTGCGGTTGGGTATATGTCCCTTCACTTGAAACAACAACGCGCGCTAGTTACTGATGCGTTGACAGTTGAATAAAAAAGAATAAAGGAAGCTTTAATGAGCATTGAAATAAAAGTGCCAGACCTACCTGAATCAGTAGCGGATGCGTCGATTGCCACGTGGCATAAACAGCCAGGCGATACAGTAGAGCGTGACGAAGTTATTGTTGATATCGAAACCGATAAAGTGGTGCTTGAAGTGCCAGCAATGGAAGCCGGTGTTTTAGAAGAAATTATCGAAGCAGAAGGCGCTACGGTTCTTGGACAACAAGTGATCGGCAAAATGAAAGCAGGCGCAGTTGCAGGCGAAGAAGTGACTAGCAAGACAGCAGACACTAGCGCGGCAGACAGCGGCGACGAATTGTCTCCTTCTGTTCGTCGGTTGGTGGCAGAGAAGGGCATCGACGCTTCTGCAATCAAAGGCACTGGCCCAAGTGGTCGTGTTACTAAAGAAGATGTTGAAGCACATATTGCTAAACCAGCCGCCTCAGAAACTAAAGCTAAAGTAGACGCCGCTCCACAAGCGCCTCTATCTTCACGTAGCCAAAAACGTGTAGCAATGACACGGTTACGTAAGCGTGTTGCAGAGCGCTTATTAGAAGCAAAAAATACCACAGCGATGTTAACTACCTTTAATGAAGTTAACATGAAACCCATCATGACGTTGCGTAAGCAATATCAAGAAGTGTTTGAGAAGCGTCACGACATTCGTTTAGGCTTTATGTCGTTCTACGTTAAAGCGGTGGTAGAAGCGCTAAAACGTTTCCCTGAAGTTAACGCCTCTATTGATGGCGATGAAATTGTTTACCACAACTATTTCGATGTCAGCATTGCTGTCTCAACGCCGCGTGGTTTAGTGACACCTGTGCTGCGTGATTGCGATTTGCTCAGTGTTGCCGATATCGAAAAAGGTATTCGCGAACTAGCAATTAAGGGCCGTGATGGCAAACTCACCGTAGATGAGTTAACCGGCGGTAACTTCACCATTACTAACGGTGGTGTATTTGGCTCTCTAATGTCAACGCCAATTATTAATCCGCCGCAAAGTGCCATTTTAGGCATGCACAAAATTCAAGACCGACCAATGGCTGTGAATGGCCAAGTGGAAATTCTACCAATGATGTACTTAGCGTTGTCCTATGACCACCGTTTGGTAGATGGAAAAGAGTCTGTTGGTTTCTTGGTAACCATTAAAGAGTTACTTGAAGATCCAACACGTTTGTTGCTCGACGTGTAATAAAAGTTTGTTTTGGGCCTGAATTTCAGGCCCTTATTCGGAAAGGTGTGCAGCACCTAACATGTATCCCCTAACACTATGGATAGAACATCATGAATTTGCATGAATATCAGGCCAAGCAATTATTTGCCGACTATGGCTTGCCAGTGCCAGAAGGTTACGCCTGTGATACCCCACAAGAAGCAGCTGAAGCTGCGGGCAAAATCCCTGGCACTACATGGGTAGTTAAAACTCAAGTTCACGCAGGTGGACGCGGTAAAGCCGGCGGCGTAAAAGTAACGTCTGATAAAGAAGAAATTAAAGCATTTGCCCAGCAATGGTTAGGCAAAAACTTAGTGACTTATCAAACTGATGCTAATGGCCAGCCAGTATCAAAAATCTTAGTAGAAGAAGCTTCAGATATTGCTAATGAGCTGTATTTAGGCGCTGTTGTTGACCGTGCTTCACGTCGGGTGGTGTTTATGGCATCAACTGAAGGTGGCATGGAAATCGAAAAAGTTGCTGAAGAAACGCCTGAGTTGATTCATCAAATGGCGATTGACCCATTAGTAGGTCCTCAAGCCTATCAAGCGCGTGAATTGGCATTTAAGTTGGGCCTAGAAGGTAACCAAATTCGCCAATTTACTAAAATCTTTATCGGTTTAGCTGAAATGTTCACTGATCATGATTTAGCCTTGCTAGAAATTAACCCACTGGTCGTGACTGGTAGTGGCGATTTAATCTGTCTAGACGGCAAAATTAACATCGATTCAAATGCGATGTATCGCCAGCCTAAACTGCGCGAGATGCACGATCCTTCGCAAGAAGATGAGCGTGAAGCGCATGCTGCACAATGGGAGCTAAACTACGTAGCGCTAGATGGAAGCATTGGTTGTATGGTAAATGGTGCTGGCCTTGCGATGGGTACCATGGATATCGTGCAATTACATGGCGGTTCTCCAGCCAACTTCCTTGATGTTGGTGGCGGTGCAACTAAAGAACGTGTTACAGAAGCATTCAAGATCATCTTGTCAGACGACAAAGTGAAAGCTGTACTGGTAAACATTTTTGGCGGTATTGTTCGTTGTGATTTAATCGCTGACGGTATTATTGGCGCCGTAGAAGAAGTTGGTGTGAGTGTACCCGTTGTTGTTCGCCTTGAAGGTAACAATGCAGAATTAGGTACCCAACGTTTGGCTGAGTCAGGCCTTAACATTATTGCAGCAACCAGCTTAACTGACGCTGCAGAGCAAGTAGTTAAAGCAGCGGAGGCCAAATAATGAGCATTTTAATCGACAAAAATACCAAGGTGATCTGTCAGGGTTTCACGGGTGGACAGGGTACTTTTCACTCAGAACAAGCGATTGAGTACGGAACCCAAATGGTGGGTGGTGTATCACCTGGTAAAGGTGGTCAAACGCATTTAGGTCTGCCTGTATTTAATACCGTAAGTGAAGCAGTACAAGCTACTGGCGCTGATGCTACAGTAATCTATGTACCCGCGCCATTTTGTAAAGACGCTATCTTAGAAGCCATTGCTGCAGGCATTAAAATCATCATCACTATTACTGAAGGCATCCCAACTTTAGATATGCTTGACGTGAAAGTGAAGCTAGATGAAGCCGGTGCACGTATGATTGGCCCTAACTGCCCAGGTGTTATCACGCCTGATCAGTGTAAAATTGGCATCATGCCTGGTCACATTCATCAAGCAGGTAAAGTGGGTATCGTATCACGTTCTGGTACACTCACTTATGAAGCGGTTAAGCAGACTACAGATGAAGGTTTCGGCCAATCTACCTGTGTTGGTATTGGTGGGGACCCCATTCCTGGTTCAAACTTCATCGACATTCTAGAAATGTTCCAAAACGACCCTAAAACCGAAGCCATCGTAATGATTGGCGAAATTGGTGGTAGTGCGGAAGAAGAAGCTGCGGCATATATTAAAGCCAATGTAACTAAACCTGTTGTATCTTACATCGCGGGTGTTACAGCTCCTCCTGGCAAGCGCATGGGCCACGCTGGTGCCATTATCGCTGGCGGTAAAGGTACTGCAGCAGATAAGTTTGCTGCCTTAGAAGATGCGGGTGTGAAAACGGTTCGTAGCTTAGCCGATATAGGCAAAGCACTCCGTGAAATTACCGGCTGGTAAGCATTAAACTCTTTATGAAGGCGCCAACAGGCGCCTTTTTTTTGGTCGCTGCGGCTCAAACATTGCTCTAGATGTCGCCACTCTGCTTTATAACTCGCGCACTCACTATCTCAATGAAATTGAGTATCAAGACCAGTTTGCGCAGAGCGTGAATTTAAACCGATGCGTTGGATCAAAAACCATTTACCATTAGATCGTGGCAACGCTGACAACCCTGCGTTTTTAATTGAACCGGTGGTGTTGGTTGGTGACTTGGACAAAGATATCGCTGGTCGAATCAAATACTCCTCGCAAGCGGGTCGTCAAAAGTTCTTAGATGAATACAAAAAGCTTCAGTTGATGGACTTGTCTGAAGTGCATGCAGGTGGTGCTGGTAACGCGCCAATTTTGGGACAATACCTTGCCAAAACCATTTTGAATAAACACACCAGAAGCTTTATAAACGAAGATTGGCGTCATATTCATTCTTACTTAGTAGACTCTTGTGGGATTAAAGCTAACCGATCGCGCTTGTATTTCTATATCTTTAGTGCGGGCGGTGGAACAGGTTCTGGTATGGCTTCAGAATTTGGATTAGCTCAACAATTTTCATACTTAAGTAAAACTTTCGACTACCAAGTTTCTCAGTCTATCTAGTCTGATAAACGCGACTCTTTTGTGTTTGAACCTATCTTCACTTCGGGTATTTTTATCTTGCCCAACATCTCAGGTAACTGCATTGAAGTATAAGAAGCCTTGCATATTAATGCCGGTAGATTGTTGTGTAAGTACCTTTATGAAGAGTGGGGTTTTTCTTATATTGAAAATTTCACTATCAATATTTATTTTAAAGAAGCGAGTTTTTTGAAAATATTGATATTATTCGACTGTGAAAACAAACAATGGATCCTGTTAAAATTAGCGAATATTCAAAGTTAATGCTTCGTGAATTTATAAATATGTTAATCTCATTGGGAAAAGCAGTAGTTGTAGAAGGTGTTGGTTCCATTGAAGAGCTTGGTATGCTTAAGTCAATGGATTCTAAGTATTTTGTTCGGTTATATTATTCTTACTCTTACTCTAAAATTGTTCCAAAACATATAACGGACAAATTTGATGAAGTTTTTAAGAAGTAAGAATAGGTGATAAAAAATAATGGAGGCGTAACTTATGAACCCAGAAGATAAAATAACTATATTGTTTCAAGGGGATAGTATTACAGATGCAGATAGAAATAAAGAAGATGGATTTGATTTAGGTCATGGATATGCAATGATGGCGGCGTCAATGTTTATTTCAGAACAGCCAGAGCGAAATATACAATTTCTAAACAGAGGGATTAGTGGTAATAGAGTTATTGATTTAAAAAATCGTTGGGAAGAAGACTGTACGGCTCTTTACCCATCAGTGGTTTCAATATTTGTCGGTATAAATGATTGTTGGAGAAGGTATGATGATAATGATCCAATCAGTATTGAAACATTCAGAAATCATTATAAAGATATACTATTACAGGTTAAAGACAAAACAAACGCTAAAATTATAATAGTAGAACCATTTGTTTTACCTTATCCAGAGGATAGAATTAAGTGGAGAGAAGACTTAGATCCAAAGATTAATGTCATAAGAGAATTAGCACGAGAATTTGATGCTCACTTACTACCATTGGACGGTATTATGAATCAGGCATCAGTCTATAGAGAACCAAGCTTTTGGGCTGGTGATGGTGTACATCCATCCTATACGGGACATATGCTCATTGCCAAAGAATGGCTAAAAATTCTTCATAAAATAGTAATGTAGAACGCGAAAGCAACGACTCTCCTGAAGATGTCATGAGGCGGATCCTCCCTTGGAACTCTATGATGCTCTACATAACGATATCATGCGTTATGTAAAGCAAGAAGAAAGTGAGAATGGCAAAGACATAAACGTCAATACCATTGAGAAATATGCCAACCAATATATCTCTCAGCAAATTTTTAATATCTTGACCGCAAAAGCAGTGACCACAGACTACGATGAAAACTATTCCCGCCGCGCGGGTATAGATATTTCTGAAACAGTCCGCTTGGGTGCTAACGACTTATTCATGAGCATGGCTGGGCCTGTAGCCTACGCAGAAAGTGTCGTAAATAAATCAGTCAATGATGATGTAAACATCGATGAGTTGTTCTTTAGAACGATTGATTTTCCGCACTTCACCCGTGATACCCAAGCTATTGAAGGTATCAGCATTCTACCTATTGAATCTCAACGTTATAAGCAGTCATTAAATAAGTATCAAGAAAGCAATTATGATGCAGAGGAACTCAACGAACTACACTTCTTTAAGCACCGCTCGTCGGTTATTTCAATTATTTCGTTACCTAAAGACTATAAACTGTCATTTATGGATCTGAATAAACTAAAAATTCATATCAATACGTTGTTCCCTAATACAACGCTAAAACGTTATGCCTTAGTTATTGGTGCCTCAGCTAACTTGTCGTTAACTACTCTAGTGGCTAAAAGCCCTTGCTTAAGTGACGACTTTTTAACGCTGGTAGTGGCTTACATTAAGCGCTTTCGCCAAAGAAGAATATCGCTACAACGATGATATAGACCAAGCTATTTTGCGCTTTATTACCTAAGATGAGTTTGACCCTGAAGAGCTACAAAAGTTTTTGTTGGAGTTTGAAAATCCAGCGAAAATATTGGATACCAATTGGTATGCAATTAAGCCGATGTATGAGAAGAAATATCGTGAGTTGATTGGTGAGCCGAACAAATTTTTTCGATTAACGATATCCGCTTACACGTTAAAAGCGTTAAGAATGCGATTTAGCATTTACGTGAAATCTATCGTCATCGGATCAGCAAAACTAATATTTTGTCTTTAGATAATAACGTTAATGGGGTGATTAGCTTGTCTACATCGTTGCATGCTAACGAACCGGTGGACGATGCCAAATAACTAAAAAGGGGCTTCAGCCCCTTTTTTGATGAGTACACTTAAACACTAAGCCATTGCTTAGGGCTGAGCCTCATCGGAAAGATTACGCTCTTGCTGGCGTAACAAGTTATAGTTGATCACCGCTTGGCGGTTAGTTTTAATGTTACGTTCGATTGCATATTGAAGGTCAGACTTCATTGAGTTCCCTTAAAATTCGATGAGCAAACTGTTATACCAAAATACCGGCTCAAGTTTGGAAGGGGGATGTTACATTAATGTGAATGCAAAGTGAAGTATTTGCTATGCTTATTCGCGGTGATTGATGTTTTAGTAGACGATTCTAACAGTTAGCTCATTTCTCTAGGTATTCCAAAGCAACTGTTTTGATTAACTTTGGACAAGGGTGATAATTTGTTTCAGAATGTGTGGGTTATCTGATTAGGGTCATAAAACAGTTATCTTGCGCGTGCCACAATGCGCGCATAAATTGTCAGTGTATATACCGCTATCCAACAGGCGGTCTGTTTATAATATTAAATTTTTTATTTTGAATGGATTGTTTAGCCATTTTATTTGTAATGGTTCAAATGGTTTTTCAAAGTAATCGCTTAAATTATTTTGTAAGTTTTGGTCAGTTCAGCTTTGTGAGGGAATGATGGTTAAGAAAATTGGTGTTTTAACTAGTGGTGGCGACGCTCCTGGTATGAATGCAGCGGTACGCGCTGTAGTACGTAGTGCTTTGTCTCAAGGCATTGAAGTATACGGTGTATACGATGGATACATGGGGTTACATGACGATAATATTAAGAAGTTAGATCGTTACAGTGTGTCTGATGTGATAAATCGTGGCGGTACTTTTCTGGGGTCTGCACGCTTCCCTGAATTTAAAGATCCTGCGGTACGTGAAGTCGCAGTTAAAAACCTAGAAAAACACGGTATTGAAGCCTTAGTGGTGGTAGGTGGTGATGGTTCATACATGGGCGCTAAAAAGCTAACTGAAATGGGCTTCCCCTGCATTGGCCTTCCAGGCACTATTGATAATGATATTGCTGGCACCGATTACACCATCGGTTTTGATACTGCGCTAAATGTAGTGATTGATGCCATTGACCGTATTCGTGATACGTCATCTTCGCATAACCGAATTTCTGTTATTGAAATTATGGGGCGTTACTGTGGTGATCTAGCCATGCAAGCTAGTATTGCTGGCGGTGCAGAATATGTGATTATTCCAGAGAAAGGTTTTAATCGCGAAGAGCTGCTTAACAGCTTACAAGATGGCCAGAAAAAAGGTAAAAAACACGCAATTATTGCTATTACCGAACACATCACTAACGTGAACGAGTTGGCTGCTGGTATTGAAATGGCCACTGGTCGTGAAACCAGAGCAACCATTCTTGGTCATATTCAACGTGGCGGCACGCCAACTGGTCGTGACCGTGTTATGGCGAGTAGAATGGGTGCTTATGCCGTTGAGTTGTTAATGCAAGGTGAGGGTGGGCGTTGTATTGGTATACAAAATAACACCATGGTTCATCACGATATTATTGATTGTATCGAAAACATGAAACGTCCATTTAACGAAGAGTTATATAACCTATCTAAGTGCTTGTTTTAATAACTAAACAACTCTCAGGTAAAAAGCCCGGCATGCCGGGCTTTTTTGTTTCTGCTTTTAGCTTCTATGGGTAAGCGTTGAGAGACCAATCGTAATCTAAGTAGCTGACAGAAGCCTGCTCGATGATGTTGGCTTCAGCTCTCAAGTCTTCGGCATATTGGCTTAAATAAAGATTTAAGTCATTGCCAAAGTCATCCTTGTACCATTTAAATATCGACGATAACTTAAGCTTTTTGCTCGTCGGATCGTAATAGTTCTTGTTGCTGCGCAAAAATGCCCTAAACGCTTGGCTGAGTTGCTGTTGAAGTTGTTCACCGGTGTAGGCAACGCTTTGTAAAGGCGGGCAGCTAATAGCCGCACATACTACCGCTGCATGAATTAGCGGATTGTTATATACCGGTCGGATCAGCTGGTGCTCAATATGGTCTAGGCTGACTTGTTCACCAAACAAGGAAAAACGTTTTTTCTTCCATGGAGACTGAAATAAGTTACCCAAGTCACGTATTGAGTTGATGTTAGGGTAGGCGGTTAAAATGAATTGTACTGTATAGGCGTTATAAGCATTTATTAAAAAAGCCAATTGTTCATCATCACCCCAAGCATTAAATTGTTGCTGGCGAATCGCTGCGACTGTATCTAAGTATTGTTCTAGCTTGGCTTGGTCAAAGTTCGCGTAATCAACTCGGCTTTCTTGGTTGGCTACTGGCCAATGGACATACTCGTTCAGTAAATTGTCCCAGTTTGAGTGGTCAAACGTTTCAGCAATCGCAACCGGAGAAGAAATTAAACTCATAAGGATTAAAACTTGAGCAAACAAACCTGATGCAGGTCGAAAAAAGCTTTTTAGCGATTGCAAAACATGAAAGCTTAGGCGAGAATGGCCTCGCTTCTTCGGAAGCTCATCTATGGTGGCCCTATTGGTCCTCCCGCATTGATACTCTGTGAACTCGGCCAGGCCCGGAAGGGAGCAACCGCAGCAGACGACTCGAGTGCCGGGATGTGGCTGGTAGGGTTGCCACCCAATCTTATAAGATATTAAATTACCCATACTTTTCATGTTGTTCCTTTTAATACTCTTAAATTATCTACCTTAAGATAACCCTTTTAAGTCTCTATTTATCGATGTTAAAAAATCATCAATGGTAAGCTCGTTATATTCACTTCGCGGCTATTTTAAGTGCATCTCTTAGTTTACATCGATAGTCAGATTCTCAGCCCTTGAGTGTTTTATTTCGCGCCTCGTGATCCTCTCACTCCTGCTTAGTTTACCGCTGATGTTATGCATAAAGTCTATTATTAAGACAGTGAAACTTGCCAAATAATTTCATGCTGTTGACTTTACCTTCTCTTTTAAAACACCTCGGGTTGCGGGTCTAAGCCAAATGAATTGTATGGCGAGTCAACTATATGATATTCGTAGCTATTTCACATATAAAAAAGCCAACTCCTTGAGTTGGCTTGTTGCAAATAAATGTATAACTAATTGGTCACAGGCACGGCTTTATCAACAGCCTTATCAGACTTTTTGGTCAATGCATAGGCAAAACCGGTTATTGCTGTCCCTGCTGCGATGGCTGCTAGGTATAAAAACACCGGGGAAATCGCATTAGGTATAAATAGTACAAACAGCCCACCGTGCGGTGCCAATAACTCTGCTCCAAACAACATGGATAACGCACCGGTAACCGCACCGCCGGCCATACACGCTGGAATCACCCGCATTGGGTCTTTGGCGGCAAAGGGGATCGCACCTTCAGAAATGAAGCATAAGCCCAGCACAAATGATGCTTTACCAGCCTCTCTCTCACTTTCTATAAACTTGTTGCGCGCAAGGAAGGTTGCCAAGCCCATACCTAAAGCGGGTACCATACCAGCAGCCATTACTGCTGCCATTGGGCCATAAGTTTGAGTAGACAATAAGCCAACACCAAACGTGTATGCGGCTTTGTTTACCGGCCCACCAAGGTCGAAACACATCATGCAACCAAGAATAATGCCTAGTAGTACGGCATTAGTAGAGCCCATGTTATTTAGGAAATCTGTTAAGCCACTCATGGCTGCCGCTACAGGGCTACCTACCACATAAATCATTATTAGACCCACTGCCAAGGTTCCTAAAAATGGCACAATGAGGATAGGCTTAAGGGCTTCCATTGAGCTAGGTAGTTTAATGTTATCTAATAACCACTTGGCTAAGTAACCGGCAATAAAACCAGCCAATATACCCCCTAAGAATCCAGCACCTGTTGAGCTGGCTAACATGCCACCAACCAAGCCAGGAGCAAGCCCCGGCCTATCGGCGATTGAATAGGCTATATAACCGGCTAATACGGGGATCATTAGTGCAAATGCAGACCCCCCACCTATGGTCATTAAGGCTGCAGCTAGCGTACCTTCTTCTTTAAAGGCTTCGATTCCGAATATGAAAGACAACGCAATGCATAGGCCACCCGCTACGACGATAGGTAGCATATGAGAAACGCCGGTCATCAGGTGTTTATAAGCCCCGGTTTTTTCGTTGTTTGCCGCCGATGAGTTATTATTGGCTAAGTGCTGATAAATGGTGGCATCGCTAATAGCAGACTGGTAACAAGCTTTCGTTTTTTTAAGTGCGATACCGGTTGATGTTTTATACAGTTTCTTACCTTGAAATCTGGCCAAATCAACTTCGATATCGGCGGCAATAATCACTAAGTCGGCAGCCGCTATTTCAGCTTCAGTTAGTTGGTTCTTTGCTCCAACAGAGCCGCGGGTTTCAATTTTCACTCTATGACCTAGGCTTTTCCCTATATCTTCAAGGGCTTCAGCGGCCATAAAAGTATGAGCTACGCCAGTGGGGCAAGCAGTAATACCAACAATATTTAGCGACGAATTGGTGGTAGTAGGTGTTGCTGTAGAATGTTGTGGGGCAGAGAACGTAACTGCCTTTTCTTTGGCCAAATTCAAAAAGTTTTTTGGATCCGAGATAACTTCACTCGGTAATGCTTGGTAAACAAGCTTATCGTTAAAGCGCGATAGCCTTAGGTGCTGATAACACTGTGGATCAGCCACAATGATAACCAGTTCGGCGCCATCAATAGCTGTTTGCTTTAAGGGCGTGTTTTCTTTAATCGTAGAATGACATTCAATGACACTGGGCCATGCTTGTTCTTTAGTGGCCTGTTCTAGTAGACCTGCTGTAATTATGCTGTTGGCAATACCGCTAGGGCAAGCTGTAACAATTACCGTATTCATATGCAATTCCTTGGTCTGTTTAAAGTTGCGTAATGATAGTTTGCTGCTGAACCTTTGCTAAGGCGTCTAAGGCAGGTAAACCAACATTGGTTTGAGCGACAGCCAATGCAGACATCGCACTGGCAAAATTTAGTTGTTGGATGGGGTCAAATTGCTGTATCAGTCCCCAGCAGAAACTTGCGACAAAAGTATCGCCAGCCCCCACGGTGCTTACCACTTTCATGCTCGGCGGCTGGGCTTGCATCCATCGTTCTCGGTGTAACCATAATGCCCCTTTTTCCCCGCGAGAAATGACAACGTGCTCAATGCCCTTGAGTGCTAAGTTAGCGCTAGGTAGTTTGATGTCATCGATGCTATTTAAAGCTTGTTGGCAAAGCTCTTCTAGCTCATCTTGATTGGGTTTTATCATGTGAGGTGCGGCCTCAATTGCTGCTATAAGCGCCTCTCCTGAGGTATCCACAAGTACTTTACAGCCTTTATTTTTGGCCAATTTAATCCATCCGGCTAATTGACTCGCTGGTAAGCCTTTAGGCAGGCTTCCTGCAAACACGACATACGCATAATGCTGACACAGTTGTTCTAGTTTGTTGTTAAACGCAGTAATCGTTTGCTCGGTTATAGAAAAACCAGGGAAATTGAGATCTGTCACTGCGCCACTGCATGCCACCACTTTCACATTGGTGCGAGTGGCTCCTGCAACTCTTACAAATTCGTCTGTAATATTGTGTTGGTCAAACAGGGCTTCAAAGGCCGAGGCGTTCTCGATACCAAGAAAACCAGATACACAGACATTTGCGCCTAGCTCTGCCAGTACTTTGGCCACGTTTACGCCTTTACCGGCAGGGTGTAAGTTGGCATCAGTGATGGCATTGACTTTACCTAACCGTATATTCTGTAAGTTGCCGGTAAGATCTAAAGCTGGATTTAGCGTAATACAAAGTACCGCGTTGTTTTTGTTCATTTTAGTCTTCTCCTAAACCGGCGGCGATGGCGTTGCCTAGCGCTTCTAGGGCGTGGGGGGCGTCGTCTCCGTCGGCAACAAATTGCAGTTTGTCTTTGTATTTCACGCCTAAAGTCATTACCTTCATTAAGCTTTTAGCGTTCACAGTTGCCGATTCGCTACTGATATTCGTGACGTTAATGGAGGATGAAAACTTCTTCGCTTCTGCGACGAGCAAAGCGCCGGGGCGAGCATGTAAACCATGCAGGTTGGTGATTTCGAATACTGCTACATTGTCTCCGCTGCTTGGCGTTGCGCTGGGTGTTTGTTGCTGAGTAAGGCAGTTGACTAAGTCTGTAGTGGTTAATTGAGCGAAACTAACTAACCCGTCCTCGAATAACTGCAGGCTAAGGGCTTCTAAAATCGATGCGTAACAGGGGTTAGCTGCGCTTACCATCAATAGCCCTTTGACCGGAAGGTTCTCGTGTTCAAATTCTTCAGCCACTTTAACTACACAAGCACCGCTGCGCAGAGCCCCTTCAGTTAAACAACTTAGCCAATAACCGTTGGCTAAGTAACCAGGGTTTATCTCAAGAGCTGCAGCAATCGCCTGTTGGTTGATCAGTTGTCTATTTTTTAATGTGCCAGCGGCTACAGCTTTAAGTTGTATTAAACTATTTACTGGAAAGTTATCCAAAACTAACTGGCTGTCGAACTCAACTTCTAGTTGAGTATCGCCGTTTAGTAAATTGATTAAAGTGTCAATGTTAGTCGCATTTCTAATCAGTTCATCTGCACCATCCATAGACAATACTTTGGTGAGTTGTTTTAAAATGACTAGGTGTTCAGCAGATTTCGCGGCGATGCCAATCGCTAAATAGACAGTATTACCATCGCCCCAATCCACACCTAAAGGGTAGTGGTGTACAGATACACCGGTAGATTTTACTAGGCTTCTGGTTTCGGTTGTTCCGTGTGGTATTGCGATACCATTACCTAGGTAAGTTGAATTTACTTGTTCTCTTTCAAGCATACCGTTTACATAATCGGCAGTAACCAGACCGTTCTCAAATAAGGCTTTAGCCAAAAACGTAATGGCTGATTGTTTGTTTTCGGCGCTCTGGTCGAGATGTATATCTTTAGGTACTAGCGTTAACATATTTAAGGTTCCTGTTAAATTACGCCACCTGTCTACCGGAGGTGACTATTGCTGAAACGATTCAGCAAATTGTCTTTAAAAAAAGTTTGAGGGCCTTAATATGGGCTTTATCAAACTATTAATGACATACTGAATCGATTCAGCTAATATTGCAAATGTTCTTATGAAAGTTGTAAACAAAAAGTGATCGCGATCACGAGTGATCCTTTTTAGTGGTGTTATCGGATAGGTGAAAAAATGAAATTGGATGAGATTGCCTTACTCGCTGGGGTATCAAAAACCACGGCAAGTTACGTCATAAACGGTAAAGCAGAGAAGTATCGAATTAGCCAAAAAACCCAGCAGCGTGTACTTGCTGTTGTTAATAAACATGACTATCAGCCTAACCATGCCGCCAGCCTACTAAGAGGTGGAGCCAGTAAAACCTTTGGCTTAGTAATACCCGATCTTGAGAATAGCAGTTATGCCAAATTAGCCAAATTGCTGGAACGTGATGCGCGCAAGCAAGGTTATCATTTCATTATTTGTTGTAGCGATGATGACCCTGCTAATGAGCAAGTGGTAGTGAATAGCTTAATCAGTCGTCACATCGATGTGTTGATTGTTGCGAGTTGCTTGCCTGCGTCTGATGGTTTTTATTTAGGCGTTCAACAACAAGGGATCCCCGTAATAGCGGTGGATAGGATGTTTAACGACGAGCATTTCTGTAGCGTCATTAGTGAAGATTTTGATGGTGCCGCTAGCTTAACTCAGTCTCTGATTGATCGGGGCTGTAATAGTGTTGGTTTGGTCGCCGCCTCCCGCGATTTAATCGTGTCAAAGGAGCGTGAGCAAGGGTATCAAGCAGCCATTGATAAAAGTCCAAGAAAACTCGATAACCGGATCAGTTATGGTGAGCGCTTTTCTCGAGAGCAAGCATCAAAAATAATTAGGCAATGGCTGGCAGACGATTGCCTACCAGAAGGCATCGTCACTACCTCGTATATTTTGTTCGAAGGGGTGATGGATGTTCTCGTTGAATACCCAGAATTGTCAAAACGAATAAGCTTAGCAACCTTTGGTGACCATGCTTTACTCAATATGCTAACCATAAAGGTGCAGTCACTACCTCAACAACTGGATATCATTGCAGATAAATCGTTAGCTCTAGCTTTGGCTGCTGCCAGTGGTAAGTATCAAACTGGGGTGGAGGTTATTCCTCGTAAATTGGTCACTAGAGCATAAACGGTCATTTATGCTTGGCTGGTACCGTTGATTAAGTTCAGGTTCCAACTAAGCAGAGATGACCAAATGCGCTATGTTTGGTTGCAAAAATACTCAGGCTTTGTGAGTTTGGCTTTATCGACCTGTCTCGTTCTTATCGCACTTAGCGACAGACTTAAATTCAGGTAACATGGCATTATTCCGTCAAATAGAAGAGTTTTCTAAATAATGAAGCTGTTAGCTGTTCTGAAAAAAGAATGGTTTTTACTGGGTATGCTGCTCGCCATATTTGCCGCATTATTGCTACCCAATTTAGGGCGTTCTGGGGGGGGATTGCAGCTCGATAGTGTGACTGGGGTTGGCATAGCTATTATCTTTTTTCTACATGGTGTAGGTCTCTCTCCACGAGAAATAAGACAGGGCATCCAGAATTGGCGTCTGCACCTATTGGTTCAATCCACGACCTTCTTATTTTACCCGCTGTTATGGTTGTTGCTTGGCGATGCTCTGCATGCCTTAATGCCCAGTGCTTTGGCTTTTGGGTTTTGCTTTTTATTTACGCTACCCAGCACCATTTCATCTTCTGTGGCAATGACCAGCATTGCTAAGGGTAATGTGGCTGGTGCGGTATTCAATGCCTCCTTATCTAGCTTGCTTGGGGTATTAATTACGCCCTTGTTGGTTCAGTTGTTTATGGGCTTTGATGGGGTAAGCATGGATATTGGCGCCACCGTGAGTGCTATTTGCAAAATGTTGTTATTGCCTATGGTGACAGGGCAACTATTACGTCCGTTTTTGCTTAACTCGTTTCAGCGACACAAAAATGTGGTCAATAAAATTGATAAGTGGGTAATTTTACTGATCGTATACAACGCGTTTTGCGACTCAGTGGTGGAGAATATTTGGGGCGGTTTCAGCTTAACGACATTATTACTCGCCTTATTGATGTGTATTCTGGTATTGCTGACAGTGATTAATGGCTTAGTTTATGTGGCTAGAAAACTTCATTTTTCTGTTGAAGACGAAATAGCCGCAGTATTTTGTGGCTCTAAAAAAACCTTAGCGGCGGGGGTGCCGATGGCCAAAGTGATTTTTGGCAGTGATCCTAATTTGGGCATGCTGTTGTTGCCAATCATGCTCTATCACCCGATACAAATATTTTATTGCGCAATATTAGCAAATCGCTACGCCGCTCGAGCTAGCGATTAAACACTAAGCCATAGAACAGCAACGTTTAATGTTCTATGGTCCAGTGAATTAGGGCGCTGAAGGTCAGTGTTTTTGATTGTGGCTTAATGAAGCTCTTCTAACGGTAACCAATCCACAGCTACATCCGCTTGAGCAAACATATCTTGGCTGATTTTTATCTTCTCTCCCCAACGTGAAAGAAAGTCTTCACTTTGTTCTGGGCAGTGCACAGTAGTGATACCGGTTTGAATGATTTTAGCTGCGCAATTAGGGCAGGGGAAGTGAGTAACCCATACTTCGCAACCCGATAAGTCTCGCTTGGCAAATAAAATAGCGTTTTCTTCGGCATGTAAGGTTTTAAGCAATTTCATTTCGCGATTGTCAGTTTCAGCACTGTCAGAAATACCATGCGGGTATCCATTAAATCCGAGAGATACAATACGATTATGCTCGGTAATGACGGCACCTACTTGAGTCGATGGATCTTTACTCCATGAGCCAACTAATTCAGCCATTTGAAAGAAACGTTTTGCCCACTTCGAAATCATTATTTTACCTCTCATCAATAGTCGTCGTATTGTGCGCAACTTAAGCCTTGCTTGCAAGCCGCCTCAGTGTTTATCGTTCAGCATTATCGCGGTCGGCAGCTATACGATGAAAACCCAAGGTATAGCGTTGTACTGACTCATATAACGTTGGTTGTGGTTAAGCACTTATTGGAACACCGTTACCAGGGTGAATGTTATTTTTCGCGTTGCCTCAAAGCGTGTTTGATTCGGTAAAACTATCTATTTCTTGTTGATTCAACTCTCGCCAAACCCCAGGGGGGATATCTAGTTTTACTTTACCAATTTGCTGCCGATGTAAGGCCTCTACTTTATTACCGATAGCAGCAAACATTCGCTTAACTTGATGAAACTTTCCTTCTGTGATGGTTAGCAGTACTTGTTTAGGAGACAGGAGCTGAATAATTGCAGGGCGGGTAAGCTTATCCTCACCTTGAAGTTTTATTCCCTGTTGTATAGCACTTATTGATTGTTGGCTTATCTGATTACGTAAATTTACCCGATAGACTTTCTGGCAGTGCTGATCTGGCCGAGTAATATTAAATGACCAATGTCCATCGTCGGTGGCGAGCACTAAGCCTGTGGTATCAGCATCTAAACGACCTGCAATATGCATTAGTGCTACATCATATTGGCGATGGTTCTCTTCGCTATATAAGCCTACTGCAGAGAATACTGATGGGTAAACTTCATCGACATTGGAACAAACAGTGTTGGCCGGTTTGTGAATCATCAAATAGCGAGGTGGCCTCGCTATTAGTATTTGTTTATTCATCGTTACGCAATTATTTGCATGCACCTGAGCATTGGCTTCCTTTATCACTTTTTGGTTTACCATTACTTGCCCTTCGCGAATAAGGGTTTGGGCTTGAAGGCGATTTAAGAGGGTACTTTTACATATAAATTTGTCTAAACGCATTGCCGACTACTAAAGCAAAATCTGATAGGAGGCAGTGTAACATAGCGCGAACAAATCATTTTAGAGCGCGCTCAGAGGTGCTAGCTAGAGGCTCAAACTGCCTTCTTGGTATTCATCATTTAAAAATACAAATAATCAACAAAAGGTGGATTTATTTAACATTAAGCTCTTTACTAGATATCAGCAGCTTTCTTGCTAAAGCTTGATGATTGGCTTATTAAATGGAGATTACGACAATGACATCCCCTACTCAGAATACATACAAGCAGTACTCTACTCATTCTCCCGAATACTCGATTCCGCAAGAAGCCTTTGACTGGTACGATGAATATGCTCATGGACTTATTGACCGGCGTACTTTCTTAGCCAAGCTGTCTAAATTGGTCGCGTTGGGTTTTTCTATGTCGGTTCTCTCTGCGGCATTGTTACCTAACTATGCTTTAGCTGAGCAGGTGTCGTTTAACGATGCGGACATTAAAGCTGAATACGCTACGTTTGCATCACCCAATGGCTATGGTGAGGGGCGTGGTTATTTGGTTACTCCTGCGAGCTTAAGTGGTCAAGCCCCGGTGGTGTTGGTGGTGCATGAGAATAGAGGATTAAATCCTTATATTAAAGATGTCGCTCGGCGCTTGGCTAAAGCAGGTTTTATCGCTTTTGCCCCAGACGCATTGCATACCTTAGGTGGTTACCCCGGCAACGATGACGAAGGCCGAAGCATGCAGAAGTCCCTCGAC
The DNA here is from genome assembly GCF_023238625.1 of Agarivorans sp. TSD2052. Classification (NCBI taxonomy): domain Bacteria; kingdom Pseudomonadati; phylum Pseudomonadota; class Gammaproteobacteria; order Alteromonadales; family Alteromonadaceae; genus Agarivorans; species Agarivorans sediminis. Next base: position 2,475,291 of record NZ_CP096670.1, on the reverse strand, counting down.
AAAGCTAAAATAGAACAAGACTTTCTCGCCGCAGCGTCTTTTTTGAAGGCTCACCCCGCCAGCAATGGTAAATTAGGGGCTGTTGGTTTTTGTTTTGGTGGCTACGTGGTCAATATGTTGGCAGCCAGAATGGGTGAGCAATTAGCGGCAGGTGTTCCTTTTTATGGTACACCTGCGGCAAAAGAGTTGAGAGCAAATATTCAAGCGCCTTTGCTCATTCAACTCGCAGAGTTAGATAAAAGAGTTAATGCAACTTGGCCTGATTATGAGCAAGACCTAAAGGCCAATGATGCCATATTTGAGATGCACATGTATCCCCAAGCTAACCATGGATTTCATAATGACTCTACCGGTCGCTATGATAAAGATAATGCCGAGTTAGCATGGAGCCGCACCTTGAACTTTTTTAAACAGCATTTAGCTTAGGTTATTTCGCGGTGGGCGACGAATGATGTTAGTCGCTCATTGAGTCAAATGGCGGTTAAATTATATTCTTAATCAGTAAATGTCGCTTTGGCTGCAATGATTCGTGTCACCGTTGTAATCGCGCATAAGCCCGCAAAACAAAACGCTATTGCGCTGAAGTATTGCGGGAATAAACAAAATAGTACAAAGGTGGCTATGGTCTCGGTGCCTTCGGTTAATCCCCCCAGGTAATACAAAGATTTGTGGGGATATACCGTGCTATCTATATTGCGCTTGGCCGCCATAATAGCGAAGGTTAAGAAGCTTGAACCAGTGCCCATGAAGGTCCAGATCAGTAGATTGGCCGCTAGGGCATTTTGCTCAGGCGCGGCCAAGGCAAAACCCAACACAATGCCCGAGTAAAAAATAAAGTCACAAACAATGTCTAAGTAGCCACCAAAATCACTACAGCCTTGGCGTCGAGCTAATGCACCATCAAGACCATCAAAGCTGCGATTAAGTAAGATGAGTATAAGTGCAATGGTGTATTGCTGAAATGCTAAGAAGGGGATAGCCGCTAAACCAATAGCAAAGCCGATTAAGGTAATTTGATTAGCGCTAAAACCTGCATTATCGAGTAATTTGGCACTGTAATCTAACGGGGCTTTTATGACTTTTATGGCGTAACGGTCTAACATTCTTGTCCTACTTCTTTTGCTATGTTGTGTAAATTTGCCGCTGGTATACTAGCGAAAATCGCGGGAACGGACCGATAGATCAGCCAGTAACCACGAGCAATCTTCTAACTTCCCCGCAATAATATGTATCACCTGATCACAGCGCTCTAGTCGTCCCGAAACCTTGAGTAGACGAGCTGAAACAAGGGCTTGGCGTTGTGCTTTAGCGGTTGCTGACCAGACTATCACATTGCTGTTGCCTGTTTCATCTTCTAAGGTGACGAAGGTGACATCGGCCGAAGAACCTGGGCGCTGTCGGCCTACCACGAGTCCTGCGACCTTAACTAACTGACCGTGTTTACACTGATGTAATTGCGCCTGCGAATAACAATTTTTTAGCGCTTGGTGTTCACGCAGTATATGTAGCGGGTGGCGACGCAAGCTGACGCGGGTGGCTAGATAGTCTTGCTTAATATCTTCTACTTCACTAGGTGCTGCCAAGTTTACCGTAGCTTCTTCGGGCATCGGAAATAGTGGTAATGGCGCTTCGGTGCCACTCATTTGCCAACGAGTTTGATGGCGGTGTCCAGCCAAACAGGCAAAGGCATCGGCGCTAGCTAGCGATTCTAAGCTGGTTTTATCGAGCTGTTCAGTGAGTTGAGCTAAGTGGCTAAACCCTTGGCTTGGGCGTTTAGCTAACAGTTGGGAAAATTTACTTTTGTTTAAACCTTTTATTTGCTTTAAGCCAAGACGAACAGCACCTTTGGGTTCGTGGGTGTAATCGAGTTTGTGCTCCCAGTCACTCTGGTTAATATCAATTGGTAATATGCTTACCCCATGACGTTGAATATCTTGAATTAGCTGACTTGGACTATAAAACCCCATGGGTTGGCTATTTAGTAGAGCACAGCAAAAGGCGGCGGGCTCGTGGCACTTTAACCATGAAGATATATATACCAATAGGGCAAAGCTGGCAGAATGTGACTCAGGGAAACCATATTCACCAAAGCCGAGTATTTGTGAAAATAAGCGTTCAGCAAAAGCGGCAGGGTAACCACGCGCTTGCATACCGTTGACCAACTTATCGCGAAAATAAGACAACTTGCCGTTACGCTTCCAAGCGGCCATCGCACGGCGGAGTTGATCTGCCTCTCCGCCACTAAAACCCGCTGCCACCATGGCGAGTTTTATCACTTGTTCTTGAAAAATAGGCACTCCCAAGGTTCTAGCCAATACCGCTTCAACTTCAGGGCTAGGGTAGTCAACAGCTTCTTCACCGTTACGCCGCCGCAAATAGGGATGCACCATATCACCTTGAATAGGCCCTGGTCGTACGATGGCCACCTCTATCACCAAATCATAATAATTACGCGGTTTTAAGCGGGGCAACATACTCATCTGGGCTCGTGATTCCACTTGAAAAATCCCCACACTATCGCCTTGGCACAACATATCGTAAGTGGCGCTATCGTCTTGTGGAATATCGCAAAGATTAATGGTGCGTTGCTCACGCTCGCTTAAACTGGTCAAGCAGCGGCGAATAGCGCTAAGCATACCCAAGGCCAATATATCCACCTTCATTAAATGCAGGGCTTCTAAGTCGTTTTTATCCCATTGAATAATTGTACGATCGGCCATGGCAGCGTTTTCGATGGGGACTAAATGACACAGTTTATCTTGGGCAATCACAAAACCACCAACATGCTGAGACAGATGTCGAGGGAAGCCGCGAAGTTGCTCCACCAATTGGGCAAAGCTGCGGGCGTTTTTCTCTGGCAATAAGCCGGCTTGGATAATTTTTTGGCTGGTATTACTACTGCCATCTCGCCAATCAATGTTGTGATTTAAACCATGCAGAATATGCGCTGGAATTGCTAATGCTTTGCCTATTTCGTTAATCGCGCTTCGGGTGCGATAGGTAACAATACTGGCAGCGAGGGCTGCACGATGGCGGCCATATTTGTTATAGATGTATTGGATCACTTCTTCGCGGCGTTGGTGCTCAAAATCAACGTCGATATCTGGCGGCTCATCGCGTTCTTTAGAGATAAAACGCTCAAATAGTAAACCCACTTGGCTGGGGTTCACTTCGGTAATGTTCAAGCAATAACATACTACCGAGTTAGCCGCCGAGCCTCGACCCTGACACAAGATTTTTTGTTGCCGAGCATAGGCTACAATATCGTAAATGGTGAGAAAATAATGCTCATAATTAAGCTCGCTAATCAGAGATAATTCATGTTCAATTTGCGTTCGCAACGCTACAGAAAGGTTGTCGCCAAAACGTTGTTTTACGCCGTTTTCCACTAACTGACGTAAATACTGCTGGGCGCTATAACCTTGCGGTACATTATCTTTAGGGTATTGGTAGCGAATTTCATTGAGGCTAAAAGTACATTGTTCTGCCAATTTGGCGCTGCGGCTTAGTTCTTCTGGCTGGTAGCGCTGCTGTAAATGTGGCCATTGTAATAAACGGCGTTCGGCATTACTTGAGAGTAAAAAACCAGCTTGCTGAACGGTGCTATGTTGGCGAATAGCATCTAGAATATCGGCGAGTTTCTTCCTACTGGCAATATGCATACGGGGGTTAAGTGAGGCGACACAGTCAATATTGTGTTGTTTGGCTAGTTGGCGATAGCCATTCAATAAGCTGCTGGGTTGCGATAAATGGTTGTGTAACAGCAAATAAAAGGGCTGTACGAGCTGTGTTTTTAGCTGAGATAGGTGCTCAGCTAGTCGTGTTTGATTGGCTTTCACCAACACTAAACACTGATCTAAGCGCTGGTCAAACTGCGCTAAATTGACTTGGTAACAGCCTTTGCTACTGTCTTTTCTAGCTTCAGTGATAAACTGACACAACTGTTGGTAGGCAACTAAGTTCTTGGCTAATACTACCAGCTGGCACTGTTCATTAGTGGTGAACTGGCTACCTATAATCAGTTTTATGGCTAGTGGTTCAGCAGCTTGATGTGCACGAACAACACCGCTTAATGAGCAATCATCAGTAATAGCGATGGCCTGATAGCCATAAGTTTGGGCTTGCTCAACCATTTCTTCTGGATGCGAAGCCCCATACAAAAAGCTAAAATTGCTTTGGGCATTCAGCTCGGCAAATAGAGTGTTATTCATGTTTAAGCAAACCAACCATGTAAGTACCATTGTTGGTTTTCTTGGCAGATCCAAGCCACGCCTTGTTGCGGGCTTTGCGCCATATAATAGTCGCGATTAATGCTCTGGTCATCCCACCAGCCACTGGCGATACGCTCTGGCGGCGAGAGTAGCGTGTAATGCTGAATATTAATTGGCTTTAATTGCGGTAATAACCAACAGGGGCGAGCAAACAGGCTCGGGTCGTTTAGTACTACATCTTGGTGTAACGAGCGATATTGACTAGCGCGCTCTGGTCGGTAATCGGCTTGGCAGCTTAAACGGCTAATCGCCTGTTCGCCTAGCCGGACACTCAGTTGATCAAACAGTAAACTATCGGATGTTGCTTGTTGGCTTTCAAACAAGCCCCTTACTTCACTACCAAGAGGGTATAACGCGTTGCAATAAAGGCTGAACTCAGTCACTGCTGCTGGTAGACGCAGGGTTGCTAACTTTAAACTAAACAGGGCTAACCAGTCTTGGCTAGTTTGTAACAAACGGGCACTCTTTATAAGCACTTGCTCGTTAGGTTTATCGCGGAAATGTAATTCTAGAATAAGGCTGTTACTGCACAGTTGACGTTGTCTTAACCACTGTTGTAGATGCAGGCAGGCTTGTTTAAGCGGAAACATGAGACCTTGAGTTGTGTGGGTTTCACTGAGTAGGGGAAAACGCTGCTGGTAGTGCGCTTTTTGCTGAATGAATGTCAGCGGGGTATCTTGTAAACCAAGGGCTTGATCTAAAGCGGCTAAGCTGTCTTCACCAAGCCGTTTGCGCAACTCAGGTCTAGGTAGGGCGTTTAGTTGCTTTACCGTATATAAGCCCATGGCTTGTAAACTACTGACCTGGTTAGCGGGAAGATCGCTGGCCGTGAGCGCTAAATCCATCAATTGTTGGCTACCAGAGCCTCGTTGTTTTAAATCTTGTGAACGTACTAGCCAACGTGCTGCTAGGGCGGTATCTGCATGAGCAATGCGCAAGCTAAGTTGTTGTTGCTGATAGTGCTTAGCGAGTTGCTTAAGGTGTCGCTCTGGCTTCTCATAAATGCTGAGCATGCCAGCCCCGCTAATATATAAGCCCTGCTCAGGATGAAGGGCTACTTGGGCTGAATAACGTAAGGCTTGTTGGGCTAAATCGTTGAAATAGGCAGCACACGATAAATCAGTTTGTTCATATAAACGTAATTGTGGCGCAAGTTGGTAGGCGGTGTTAAGTGAGCAACCTAAATAAACACCGAGCTGGTAGGCAAAGTGGTTCAGTTGAATGATTTGTTTGTTGTGATGAATAGCCAAGGCCTGATTGGCAGGATACTCGCGTTGCAATAAGTCCAACGCGAGTTGAGGAAAATCAAGATATATCCAATACATGTGTCACTTGCATAATAAGTACCGGCTAGTTAAGTCGCGGAATGCTTTGCTCGTAGAGTGGAGCACCGCCGCGCCGCTTTAGCAGGTGATAGTTGATATGATTAGGCGCCTTACTTGGATGTAGGGCCATTCGTACACTGGCGCTAGAATTTTGCTGTTGTTGTTGCAGCGGTCGAAATAAATAACTTAGGCAATCGCCTTGTTCTGCAGCAAGTTGCAAGCGTCGACTGGCTTTTAAATCCAAACCGTTTAACCAACCTAGTACCGCACCACATGAGCCACTCTTTAAGGCCTGTTCAATGGTCCAAATTACGTCACTACATTGCTCGGGGCGAATAATAATAACTTTGCTAATGTCTACACCATGTTGTTGTAAGGCTGGCGCGTTAGGCATAAATGGCGGCGCGACCCAAATAATCCATCGAGACTGCTGACTTAACTTAGCTAGCGCTGGAAGCAGTAATTGCAACTCGCCAATACCATGATTTTCATAAAGCACCTCGGTGATGCCACCTTGTGGCCAGCCATGGTTAGGTAGTTGCTGGTCAAGCTGTTCAAAGCCACTTGCATGAACGTCAAGATGACTGCGTTGCCATTGGCTGCCTTGCCATACCTTGTTGCTTTGTAGCAGTTGTTCAATTTGTTGCGCCATTGTTTGCTCCATGCTTTAGTCAATGTCATTAAGTGACTGTGTTTTTATACAGTGTATGGATATACAGTAGTTCTTGATTGAAAGATTTGCAAATGTTTTTTTCGCCTATATGTATGACAATTAGATCTGAACGCTAGTAATTTTTCGTAAATACTTGCAAAATAACATTGATGACTGAAAAGGTTTTCAAGGAAAGCGTGCTTAAAAATAGGGATAAAAATGATAACTCTTGGTGAATACATAATAGAAAAACAACACCAGTTTCCCGATGCAACAGGGGAGCTAACCCAACTGCTGGGGGCTATTCGCTTAGCCTCTAAAGTGGTCAACCGTGAAATCAACAAAGCCGGCCTAGTTGATATTATTGGTTCGACTGGCGTTGAAAATGTTCAAGGAGAAGTGCAACAAAAGCTAGATTTATATGCTAACGAAAAATTTAAAGCGGCCTTAGAAGCCCGTGGTGAGGTATGTGGTGTAGCCTCCGAAGAAGAAGATGAGTTTGTTAGCTTTGACAGTTCACGGTCTATTGATAGTAAGTATGTGGTGTTAATGGATCCACTCGATGGCTCCTCTAACATTGATGTGAATGTATCAGTAGGTACTATATTTTCCATTTATAAACGTATTAGCCCTTGTGGTAGCCCAGCGGTATTAGAAGATTTTTTGCAGCCAGGTAACCGTCAAGTAGCGGCAGGTTATGTCGTATATGGCTCGTCTACTATGTTGGTATATACCACCGGACATGGTGTACACGGCTTTACGTGTGACCCTTCCTTAGGCGTGTTTTATTTGTCTCATGAGAATATGACCATTCCTGAAGATGGGGTGATTTACTCTATCAATGAAGGAAACTACCTCAAATTTCCAACCGGTGTGAAGAAATACCTAAAATACTGTCAGGAAATTGAACCAAGCACTAAACGTCCTTACACTTCTCGTTACATTGGTTCACTAGTGTCTGATTTTCACCGCAACTTGTTAAAAGGAGGCATTTATATTTATCCTTCTACGGCTTCAGCACCCACAGGTAAGCTGCGTTTGCTCTATGAGTGCAACCCGATGGCTTTCTTAATGGAGCAAGCCGGTGGTAAAGCCAGTGATGGCTTTAATCGAATCATGGATATCGAACCGATAGAGTTACATCAACGTGTTCCGTTCTTCTGTGGGAGTACCCATATGGTAGAAACAGTAGAGGGAATGATGCGCGAGTACTCGTCTGAAGAACAAAATAGTTAGCGGTTAATTCTGTTTATTCGACAGCATTTGCCCTGATGAGCCAATCATCAGGGCAAATAAATATTCGCCGTGGAGCCTGTTGGTTTTGTTTGGGTAAATAAAGCTGAATAGGCCCTCGGGTTAAGGGGATGTTATTCTGCCATTTATTCAGAGAATACCCTTGCGGGTTTAACCACTGCTGCTTACTTAAAGCATACCAATTGCTTTGGTGCATCGCTTGCCATTGGCTTTGGCTGTACCAATGTAAATGTTGCGGTTCAACATGCTCAGGCCTTCCCAATGCAAATAAATACCCCGATAGCAAAATGCGTTGCTTAAAGTGGTAATTAGGATAGCGATTGCATAAAGCTTGAATGTTTGGATGACGGCCCAGCGGAATTTGCTTGAGTATTAATTTACTGAGTTTATTGCTGAGTTGGTCATGTTGGTTAGGACCTACATAGTCACTTGCTTGCGGGCAGTCGTTCTTAGCCAGGTAAAATTTAACCGCAAGTTCCCAGTGCTCTATCTGTTGTAAGCGGTGATTTATCACTAAAAAATCGATGGCACCTAGGGTTTTTCCATTTTGTTGTATCGCTACGTTGTCGGCTAACATATGCCAGTCGGGGTGAAGTGCAATCAGGCTTCGCCATAATTGTTCAAAGTATAAACCTAGCCGCGAGTTGGGTTCAGCGCTGGTAGCGGTATTTAAATGCTGAGTTAGCGCTGTTTGCCATTGTTTTTTCCAGTGCTGATCAACCGCGAAAGGCAGTGAATGCGACAGCAACGTAGGCGCATGCAAGCACCACTCTAAATCACCCAAAAAACTGTCCCGCGGCATAAATGTTGCTCCTTTGTTATTTTTTTACATCTATTTAAACGTTTTGCTTTTTATTTAAACGTTTTTTACGGTTTATGTAGTTTTATTACTAAGTTTTAGCTAGTATTTAGTGGTCTAACCAGTAAGGGTGTTCAACATGAGTAAGCAATTTTCAACTAGCATTATCATCGGTCGTCGTATCGCGCTATTTTTCGTCGGTTTGATTTGTTTTCCATTTGTGGCTTTGGCAGGTTTAAGAGCGCCGTTTTATAGCGCATTGCACCGCCAATGGATAAAATGTAATGACCGTCCAAGTTGGATGCAGCAACTGGAAAAAAATAGTCAATTTGTACTTTTTTAAGTAACGCTAAATAACTATAAGACTTGTTTCTGATCGTGTCTGCTACTTACAATGTGCCAAACCATTGTGAGTTAAGCTAATGAAAAATACCCGATTAGAAAATATATTAAATCAACATCTCGAAAGCTTTAAGTTTAAAGACTATTGCCCAAATGGTTTACAAGTTGAAGGCCGAGAGCAAGTTAAGCGTGTTGTGACAGGTGTTACTGCTTGCCAAGCCTTAATCGACCAAGCTATTGAGTTAAAAGCTGACGCTATCTTAGTGCATCACGGCTTTTTCTGGAAAAATGAAGCCGCGGTAGTAACGGGGATGAAACGTCGCCGATTACAAGCTTTGCTCAATCATGATATCAACCTTTACGCTTATCACTTACCTTTAGATGTTCACCCTCTGTTAGGCAATAACGCCCAATTAGCTCAGCGCCTAGGCATTACCTTAAAACGTGGTTTAGAACCTTGGGACCCTCGCAGCGTTGCAATGGTTGGAAAACTCGCAGAACCGATGTCGGGTGAAGCTTTTGCCGAACGCATTGAACAGGTGCTAAAACGCAAACCACTACATATCTCAAATCATCAAACTATCCATAAAGTAGGGATCTGTACAGGCGGTGGTCAGTCTTATTTAGGCTTAGCAGCAGAACAAGGCTTAGATGCCTTTATTAGCGGTGAAATATCTGAAAATACAGTACATACCGCCAGAGAAATGGGGATAGATTATTTTGCCGCAGGCCACCACGCAACCGAACGCTACGGCGCACAGGCCCTAGGCGAATGGTTAGCACAAGAGCATCAACTAGATGTTCGCTTCATTGATATAGATAACCCTGTCTAATTATAAAAAAGGTATTGCGAATGATAATGGTTCGCAATATAATTGCGATATTGTTATTAATGAGGTGAAGCAATGTTTGTATGTTTATGCCACGGCATTACCGAAAAGCAAATTCAAGAAGCTGTACAGCAGGGTTGCGAAAGTTTGACTGATGTGCGAGAAAAGCATGGTGTGGCTTCACAGTGTGGTAAATGTGCAAAAATGGCTAAAGCCATCATTAATAAAGAATTAGACATTACACCCAAATATTACCAAGTAGCCTAATCTTTAGGCTACTTACTCAGCATCGTCACGATGAATAAGTAAGTCAAAGCCTTTATCTCGCCAATATTGAACCAGCTCTGGTTGCACTCCCAAAATAGCTAATGAAATATTTTTTTCTTGGCAGCGTTGTTTGGTGACTTGCCAAAAGTTGCGGTTATCATTATTTACGTTTAGCAAAATCCACATATCTAATGACACAACCAATACGTCTATCAAATCAAGTACCGTTGGGTGGTTCTTTAGCTGCGCGACTAAATTAGGTTGCCACGCGAGTTTGACTTGCTGTTGCTTAATTCTGATTAAATTAGACAGATTTTCCATTGGAAATTCAGGGCTAAAAACTAACATCATCTCAGAACCCTGCTCGGCTAAGCGGGTGAGTTCAACATTATTTTTAAGTAGTGTTCGTTCAAAATGATGCCAATATACTGCGTTTAGTGGCGCCTTACATCTCGTCATTGTTTCTATTTTAGCTTCACTGTTTGGCCAGTCCCAGTAACCAGCTAATTCATTGCTATAAGTATCTCGAATCAAGTAATGGCTATGTTTTGTGGCATGACCTAATTGGTTTAACTTATGGCGGTAGAGGCGAAAGAACTGACGACTTAAGTAAGCTATTTGCGGTTTGAACTGACTAATATGAATAGATGTGTATAAGTTTAAGCCATAGTGTTTAGCCAGTAAGATAATGCTGTTTTTAAGCTTAGACTGCTCTTGGAAAATGAGAATTAGACCGGGGCGATGAAATACTGAGGCGAGGCTTTCAATGACATCGATAATTGCAGGGTCATCATCAAATACAGAGACCAAAACGAGGTTAGCTTGCTGTAACCGTTGAGCAGCATTATCCTGCTTCGGTTGCCAGTACTGGGTTTGGCTAAATTCAAAATTGGTCATTTCTTCGAGTATCTTACTGCGCTCATTTGGGCAATAAAGGTAAACTTTTTTTCGGTTTGCCCAAGCTTGATATTGGCTGTTTATGTGCTTGCACCAGTAGGCAAATTGTTCCGTGAACTCTTGCTGATTCGCGCAATAGGTGAAGTCGGGAAGGTCAAAGGCCATCGTTGGCATTTGGCCCACCAAGAACACTGAAATTTGTGATTGTTCTTCAAGCAAGCCGGCTAACAAAGCGAGTTGTTCGGGGGCAAGCAAAGCACAATTGAAAACAATGCCATCAAACTCGTTAGACTGTTGTAGCTGCAGTTGCAGCTCATCGATTTGATTTACTTCGACATGTTCTATTGAGTATTCAGATGGCGTGGCAGCTTGCTGAAACCATAAAACACGCAATAGTTTTGAAGGGGCAGGGCTTGAACTTGGCGCTAATAATAGCGCCAACTCTTCATCATTCAGCGAGAATGACCCTGCCGTCATAGCTAGTAAGTGACCTTAACTTTACTTGCTACTTGCTTAGCATTTTTCACCGCTTGTTCGATACTCGCACTGCGATTAAGGGCGACACCAAGACGCCTTTGACCATCAATATCGGGTTTAGAAAACAAACGTAGTTGGCTATCAGCAATATCTAATGCCTCTGCTAAGCCGTTAAAACGAATATCTTTAGAGCTGCCATCACCCATAATCACTGCTGAAGCACTGGCGCCATATTGTTGAATTTGTTTGATTGGTAGTCCCAAAATGGCTTTGGCATGTAATGCAAACTCGGATAGATCTTGAGAAATCAAGGTGACCATACCGGTATCATGAGGACGTGGGGATACTTCACTAAAGAACACCTCATCACCTTTAATAAAGAGTTCTACACCAAATAAGCCGTAACCCCCCAGCTCTGTGACTACTTTACGAGCAATCTCTTGAGATTTAGCTAAGGCTTGGTCTGACATCGCTTGAGGCTGCCAAGACTCGCGATAATCACCATCTTCTTGGCGGTGACCAATGGGGGCACAAAAGTGAATCCCATCAACGGCACTGACGGTGAGTAGAGTGATCTCGTAATCAAAATCAACAAAGCCTTCAATAATAATACGGCCAGCGCCTGTGCGGCCGCCTTCTTGAGAATAATCCCATGCGGTGATGACTTGCTCGTTACTACGTAAGGTTGATTGTCCCTTGCCTGAAGAACTCATCACTGGTTTAAGCACGCAAGGTAAACCTACTGCTGAAACTGCTTGTTGGCACTCTTCTAGGCTATCAGCAAATTGATAGGCCGATGTGGGTATCGCAAGCGTCTCTGCGGCTAAACGGCGAATACCTTCACGATTCATCGTCAGTTGAGTGGCTCGCGCAGTAGGAGTAACCGCAAAGCCTTGTTGCTCTAATTCAACTAAGGCTTGGGTAGCGATAGCTTCAATTTCAGGAACAATATGCTGGGGCTTTTCTTTAAGAATGAGTTCTTTTAGTGCTTTTTCATCGGTCATATCAATAACGTAACTACGATGCGCGACATGCATTGCAGGCGCATTGGGGTAGCGATCTACCGCAATGATTTCTACGCCGTAACGTTGTAGTTCGATGGCGACTTCTTTGCCAAGTTCGCCTGCTCCGAGTAATAACACTTTTGTTCCAGAATCGCTTAGCGCAGTTCCTAACATTTAAATACTCCTAAGTTAAAGGGTAGCTATGATGGACCATAGGTTTTCGAGAATGTTCCGCAAAATTTTCCAATTCTTGCCTAAAGCTGAATGGATTGTCGATATGTTCCCATAACTCAAATCGTTCAACTTTGTCTAAGCTCAGGTGATTTAGCGTTAATTGCGATAATAAAGTGAGAAGCGGCGAGAGAGAAGGGTTAAAAGCAACGTTTTCTAAGTAACAGCTCCAAGCGAGCAATTTATCACCGTGATAGGCAAACATTGCGCTCTGAGTTTGGGTATAAGGTGAGTAACTCGCTTTAGCAAAATCGGGGGCTTGTTTGGCGGTGGCTAAATCTAAACGGGCCAAGGGGGCTTTGATGCCCAAATCATTAGGGCCAAATGATTGTGGTAATAATTCAGGAAAGGCAAAATTCTGCTGATTAAAGTGCACCTTAAGGCTTGCTGCGTTGGCTAATTCGTTAATGAATTGGCGACAATAACCACAAGGTGCAGCATTGATGACTAAGTCTGTTAGCTCGTCAGCTTGGTGACTTAATGCATTAAAGATGGCACTTTGTTCAGCGTGTAGGCTTCCGGTCAATGGGCCATATTCTAATTCATAATTGGCCCCCATAAAGAGCTGTTGTTGTTTGTCTAGGGCGATGGCGCCAACATGAAAGTTAGACTTAGGCGCAAATGAAAAACTAGCGGCTAATGGCAGCATTCGCTCGGCGAGTTCTATTAGGCTACAGTGTAATTGTTGGCATATTTCTGTGGTTTGCGCAGTGGTCAGTGAACTGGGAATTAGCTCACTGTTTACCACCGTTTTTAGTGCATTAAGCAGCGGCTGGTCTGGTTGGGTCTCTGGCATATTATCGTTCCCTTTATTTTTTATCCAAGCTAGCAATAAATAGTGAATAAATTGCTAAGACTTCGATTATAATCCGCCTTATTCGTGTTTACCCAACATATATCATTTATTTGAGGCTTGGATCCTAGCGCGTAATTTATTGTAACTGAAGGTGTTGATACGTGTTTTCAAATCTAGATTCTGTTCTGCAAACTGTTCGGCAATGGCATTTATCTTCTCCCCAGCACCAGGTGCTATTTACTCCCCAATGGAGTAACCAGCAGTGTGTTGTAAGAATAGATAATCTGTCATCACATAGTTTAGCTTTAGGTCAGATAGACTTATTGGCTGGCCAATTACCAGAAAACGCAATGTTTCATGGTGAAGGTTTTCAAATGTTGGCGCAAAACTATGGTTGCCCCGAACAGGTCATCGCTATTGGTCGTTGCCCCGATGCAGGTGAGTATCGTCTGAGTGAAGATCGTGACCATTTCACCGCATATAACCAGCTACTTATTGAAAGCGGGGGAATATTTACCTTATTAGCCTTTAGTTCTTGTGAGCGATTTAGCGGCTATTTTAAAGTTTACCCCGACGGGCGTTTGATCATCGGTATTGATACCGATACCTTGGCAGTGAACGCACATCAATATATAAACAGTGAGAGTTTGTTTGTTGGGCATAACGCTAGCAGAGAAACATTGTTGGCTGAGTTTGCAGCTACTATTGAGCAACATCATCCACGTTTACCATGGCCAAATAAGCCTAATGGTTGGTGCTCTTGGTATCACTACTATGCAGATGTAACCGCCAATGATATTGAAGAAAATTTACAACAGTTATTGAGCCCGCATGAGCATCTCGAGTACCTATTGATTGATGATGGTTACCAAGAGTTTATGGGCGACTGGCTGTACCCTTCAGAGCGCTTTAGTGGCGGTGTAGAAAGTCTATGTAAACGGATTCGTGAACAAGGAAAAGAACCCGCTATCTGGGTGGCACCTTTTATCGCTCAACCAGAGTCGCGGCTATTCCAGCAACATCCAGATTGGTTTGTAAAAGACCAATTTGGCCAACCACTCGCCGCTGAAGAAGTCACCTATGGTGGTTGGCGCTGTACGCCTTGGTATGTACTAGATACCACTCAGCCAGAGGTAAACCGTTACTTACACGATGTATTTAGTCATATGTATCATCACTGGGGCGTACGTTACTTTAAATTAGATGCCATTTATTGGGGGACCTTGGCAAAGGGGTATCGTGCAGATATTAGTAAAACCCGCATTGAAGCTTATCGCATGGGCATGGAAACCATTAATCACGCCTGTGAAGGTAAGGCTTATATATTAGGCTGTAATGCGCCCATGTGGCCATCTTTAGGTTTGGTTCATGGAATGCGTATTGCCGACGACGTTGAGCGAAATATTCATCGCTTTAAACAGATTGCAAAGGAGACGTTTTTCCGCAACTGGCAAGATCAACGCTTATGGCATAACGACCCTGATTGCGTAACCTTAAATAACATCGCTCATCAGCAAACCAATGAGGCGGCTTATAACTGGCATCGAATTAGTTTGTTGGCCAGCAGCGGTTTGGTATTTTCTGGCGACCGTTTGCAACAGTTACATCCTCAACAGCGAGAAGTATTAAAAGTACTGCAACAAAACCAAGCAGAAGCCGCTCGTTTTGAAGATTTCTCACTACAACACGCTAAACAGTATCAAGGAGGAGAATTGTTACGACAGTATTGGTTTAACTGGAGTGAGCATAAAGACCTTACCATTGAAGTGGGGCTAAATGAGCAACAATGGATGGTGTTGTGGTCGGATGTCAGCTTTGAGTATCAAGCGTGTGGCCAGACAATAACCATGACTTTAGCGCCAAACAGTGCAGTGGTATTTGAAAAGAAAAACTAAAGAAATAGTTAAGTGGGTTTAGTATTTAAACTCTAAGCCCACTGAAAAGTTACTATCGCCATAGCCTGGGATTTCATGACTAGAGACGATGGTTTTCATTAGTAGCTGTTGATTAATCGGCGCGACAAAGCCTAAGCCTACAGCAATATCTGATTTATCAACCAAATAAGACATCTGTCGTTGACCTAAACTATGATAAATAGAGTCTTCGTGTAGCTGGTTGTAGACCGAGTATTTGGGATCATAGACATGGCTAAATAATTCAATACGAAACGAATTAAAGGGAGTTTGAACAATGGGTACTGCTACCATGTCGTATAACTCTGACTTAGCAAAATAACTGTTAGTTAATGTCGGAGAGAAATCGGTATCTTGGTAGGTTTTCTCAAAGATATCGCCTAGCAGTGCAAATTGCTCAGCACTTAAGCGCAATAAAGAAGAAGGGCGAAGTAACAAACTGTCTTCACTGTAGCAAGTAGGGGAATAGCAAATGACGGTAGCGACAGCAAAACTTGCTGCAGTGGCTAACGACAATTGTAATTTGCGTTTAATTCCCATAACTCGACTAAGCTATCCTTATATTTGTAGGACGAATTATACCCTAGCAGCAATAATAAAGTTACTTTTAGCTCACGTTTTAAAGATTTTCTATATAGCTATAGAGACTTTTTAGAATATTTGTCTTATTAGTATCATTTTGATACTCGAACATTAGGTTTTCTAGATCGGGTAATATCTGGTTAATTTGTTCATTTAAGCTAGATTGCCGATGCGCTTGCCATTGTTGTAATTCAATTTCGTTTAAACATTCAGGATAATTTCGGCCTTTGAAGCGCAGTATTAAACGATTAAGCCGAGGGTCTGAAAACTGAAACTGCTGTTTTGTTACCAGTTGCGGATCACTACTACGCAATACCTGCATAAGGTTTTTATCTGCATTTCCCACAAAGCCTTTATACAACGAAGTGTCTGGATTGTCGTCTTCTTCAAATTGACGTTCCATTGCAAATACTTGGCTTAACTTAGCTTCAATTTCCACTTTGTGTTGGGACAATAAATCCAAACTTTGACGACACTGAGTACGATTTAGTCCCAGTTCTTCGGCGCGTTGCGGCGTAAGGGTACTCGCAGGAGCCAGTACAGGGCATTTATTCGTGTGAATAAGCTTAACTGGGATTGGTAGCTCATCAGTCGCTAAATTAGCATGTGCAGTATATAGGCGTTGATGAATCTGTTCAGCGCTGAGTTCGAGTAAGACAGTAGCATCTTTATTCAAATCAACCACTATCATGGCGTTTTTATTCACTGGGTGCCAAGTAATAGGAAGTATCCATGAAGCACAACCTTGGCTTGCACCAAACATACCTGATATATGTACCAGCGGTTTGTTATTAAGCAAATCGAACTGTTGAGCAACGGCTTTTTTTCCGCGTAGCTTGAGCAAATAATCAAATAATTTAGGCTGTTTATCTCTGATTAACTTTGCCATGGCAATGGTGGCGTAAACATCTGATACCGCGTCATGGGCGTTGGCATGGCTTAAACCATTGGCTGCGGTGAGCAATTCTAACCTAAAGCTCACTAAGCCATCATCATTGGTAGGCCATTCTATCCCTTCGGGGCGAAGAGCATAACAGGCGCGAACCATATCTATGAGGTCCCAGCGTGAATTACCATTTTTCCATTCGCGCTCATACGGGTCTAGAAAGTTTCGAAATAGCGTATACCGAGTAACTTCATCATCAAATCTAATGCTGTTATAACCCACTCCACAGGTGCCTGGAATGCTAAATTCTTGGTTAACTCGCTCAATAAAGTCACTTTCAATTAAGCCTTTTTGAAGTGCAGTTTGCGGTGTAATGCCGGTCACTAAACAAGCTTGAGGGTGGGGGACGTAATCATTAGGTGGCTGACAAAAAAGCTCGATCGGTTTGCCTATCGGATTTAACTGCCAATCCGTTCGAATTGCAGCAAACTGGCAAGGGCGATCTTTAGCTGGGTGTATGCCAAAAGTTTCGTAGTCGTGAAATAGAAAAGTGTTGTCGCTCATGGCTGTTAGTAATCTTATTTGTCAGCGGGTCTTTAACTTTCATAACAATAGCATAATTTGCTA
Source organism: Agarivorans sp. TSD2052 (assembly GCF_023238625.1). Taxonomy (NCBI): domain Bacteria; kingdom Pseudomonadati; phylum Pseudomonadota; class Gammaproteobacteria; order Alteromonadales; family Alteromonadaceae; genus Agarivorans; species Agarivorans sediminis. The sequence goes on along the minus strand of NZ_CP096670.1, from coordinate 2,458,138 downwards.
GCACTTCTGATAGCTGAGCAACTAAGTGTTTAGTTTGCATCCAATTATTACTATGCAGCTTATCGAATGTTCAATTTGATAAGCTGCATCTCAAAAAAGTGACTGCTAGGCTGTTGATGTGTATGCAATAAGATTTGAAAGACCGGGTTTTCGACGTTTAAGGCTATCCAATGAGCGGCGCTATAGCCGAGAATCGAAAGAATAATTGGAGAGCATAAAGGTAAGATATTTAACAACACCGTCAGCATTGTGGCTGGCGGCTTAGGTAATTTTTAGAGTGATCTACTGGCTTGTCTCAAGCGCATCAGCGACACCTTGTAATGCCGGTTTTGCTGTATAGTCATTGAAAAATAAAAGTGGCCACTCTGTCGTTGGGCTAGGCCAACCTTGTAACCAACTATCTCCATCGATGGTTCCCCATATAGTAATACCACCGCGTTGATCCGCGGGCACCGTTTCTAAATATGTATTAACCATGCCATCATCGTATTGCTTTTGTTAATTCAGCAGGCCTTTATCTTCATTAAACCGACTATTCGTTGCAACGTTGATGGTAGCGCCACATTATGGCGAATTAACGTATAGCGTTATTTTGTTCTTATTTAGTTGAGCGCTAATCTTTTCGACTACACTGTTCGTAGTCTAAGGGTCAGTTTAACTCCATAAGGATATGTAATGAAATATTTCACCTTGCTTGCAAGCGCTATGTTTGCCTTAAACGCCAATGCTGCCATGGTCAGCCAAACAGTCACCCACACTATTGGTGATACATCCTTCGAATCTACTTTAGTGTTCGATGATCAAAAACAAAACTTGCCCGCGGTGTTGATGGTGCCGAATTGGATGGGGCCAACCGAAGGCTCATTAACAAAGGCTAAAAAAATTGCAGAGATGGGTTATGCCGTGATGATGGCCGATGTATACGGGGTGGGTGTTAGACCAAAAAATGCTGATGAAGCCAAAGCGGCGGCAACGGTATTACGTAGTGATCGGGCGTTAATGAGAAGCAGAACCAAAGCTGCTTTAGAAGCGATGAAAGCCAATGTACCTGCCGGGAATGTCGATGCGAATAAGGTCGCAGCAATTGGTTTTTGTTTTGGAGGAGGGGCGGTATTGGAGTTAGCGCGTCACGGAGAACCGCTTAATGGTGTGGTTTCTTTTCATGGTAATTTAGATACCCCAAACCCAAAGGATGCCGAAAACATTAACACCCCAATATTGGTTCTGCACGGTGCGATAGACCCATTTGTACCGGCAAGTCAGGTCGTGGCCTTTGAACAAGAAATGACGGCGGCCAACACTGATTGGCAATTTGTCTCCTTTGGTGGGGCTGTGCACTCATTTACCAATCCTGCGGCTAAGATGGCGGGTAAGGCTGAGTACCACCCGAAAGCGGCTGCACGGTCCTATGTGATGATGGATAGCTTCTTCGCTGAAACCTTAAACTAACGGTTACCATTAACATAAAGAGTTGATTTGCCCTCAGTGTTTAACTGAGGGCATTTTCATAGACAGTATCAGTACTATAACTGCATTTAAATTTCAAAAGATGAACGGTAAAACATGGGCTTAGGTCTGTGCCCGCTATATTTAGGCTATCATCAGTAGTAAAGTTATACTTTGACCTTTGATTTTTACCCAAAGGGAATCATTGCCTAGTCACAAGGATGGTTTATGACGGTTGAGCAGTTGGTATTGGTATTATTAGCTTTACTACTCACTATCGTATTTTTATTGCTGAAGTTACGCAAAATTACGATTGAGAACTTCAGTCTATTGCTGAATTCTCGAAAGAGCGTATTGGTTCTTTTTGCCATCTTTTCGCTGGCATTTGGTGTCATTGCTGCAATTACCAGTATCGGTTTGAATCAGCTGAAACAAACCCAGTTTGCCCAACTTGAAAATGTGATTGAATCGGTACTAGATACCACTGACGCGGGCCTTGTTGAATGGAAACAAAGTTGGCAATCCAAAGTTAATGCGGTTTTATTGGATACGGCATTTCAGCACTTTTCATCGGTCTTACTTGAATCAGAGCATACACAATCGGGGCTTTTGGCCAACCCTGCTTTAGCCGGTTTACGTAAATCGGTAGATAACTATCGGGTTATCTTTGACGATTTGGGATTCTTTATTATTTCCCAAGAACGGATCAATATCGCCTCAATGCGTGACAATAATCTTGGTGAGATTAATGTGATTACTCGCCATTACCCGCATTTACTTAATCGAGCCTTTAAGGGGGAAACGGTCATTATTCCTCCCATTCGGGCTGACATAAATTTAGGTGGTTATAGTAACACGACCATGTTTATTGCCGCCCCCATCAAGAATGGTGATGGTCAAGTTGTTGCGATATTTACCCTGCGAATGAATCCTGAAATTGAATTTAGCCAGTTATTGAAAGGCGCAAGAATTGGTGATTCCGGAGAAACCTACCTCGTAAACCGTTCCGGTTTTATGATTTCGCCGAGTAAGTTTGAACATCAATTGGTGGCTAATGGCTTACTTGAGCCCCATCAATCTTCGGTCCTTAATGTCAAACTTAAAAACCCTAATACTCTAGATCAGCATGATTGGACCGAAAGTGGCTATTCGATCATTAGTAAGCAAAGTGGCGAAAATTTTGAGGGCTATATTGATTACCGCGGTGAGAAGGTGGTGGGTTCTTGGCGTTGGGATGAAGAGCTGGAGATTGGTCTAGTTTCAGAGATTGACCATCAGGAAATAATGCAAGGCTACCTGCATTTTCGCAACATTGTTTTGTTGGTGCTGGGGGCCGCCGTTGCCTTCTGTATGTTTTTGTTTGCTTTAGTTTTTGCTTTAGCCAGAAAAGTAAATGTTCGTTTAAATCGCTCTAAAAAAGATCTCGAACGTCAAGTTGAAGAACGAACAATCAAACTGAAAGAACGAGAAGCGTCCCTGTGGGACTTATATGAAAATGCGCCTATTGCTTATGCCTCTCTTAGTGCTTCTGGTGCGTTTCTAAAACATAATTTGAGTCTAGCCGAAGCCTTAGATATTGAGCGAGATGCCTTTGATAATCTGAGCTGGCAAGATATTGCTAGTGAGCAACAACACGCCAAAGCTAAACAGTTATTTAATGATGCGCTCAATGGGCTAAGTCACCATGATGAAAGCTTAGAAGTCGTTGTTAAAGGGGGAGAAGAAAAAACCTTCAGCGTGAATATTCAACCTGGTCGACGCCTTAATAATGAAGTGGTAGAAGTGAAAGTGTCATTAATGGACATTACCGAACGTTATCAAGCGCGCCTAGCTCTAGCTGACAATGAAGAGCGGATCCGAACCATTGTGGATACCATTGCAGACGGTATTGTGCTTATCGAACAATCTGGCATTGTTCGTAGCTTCAGTCCAGCAGCAGAGCAAATATTTGGCTATTGCGAAGCAGAAGTCGTGGGTAAAAACGTTAAAATGCTGATGCCAACAGACATCGCTGAGCAGCACGATCAAATATTGGCCGATTATCAACCCAAAGTTGAATCAACCGTTATAGGTAATGAGCGAGAGGTGTTTGGTAGACGTAAAAATGGTGAATTATTCCCTATGGAATTAGCAGTAAAAGAAGTGATTTTGAAAGGGAAACGCCATTTTACAGGAATCATCAGAGACATCACCGCACGTAAACAAGCGCAGCAAAAAATAGCCGATAGCGAGCGTCAATTTAGGACCTTAACCAATAATTTACAGTGTGTAGTCTATCGCGTTCGCCTCACTGAGAACGGCTCACCCGAGTGGCTCTATTTAAGCGATCAAATTGAGCAGCAAACGGGTTATCCAGTTGCAGATTTCTTAGGGCCGACCCCTACTCGCCGATATCGAGATTTAGTACACCCAGAAGATGTAGAACAAAGTATTGCCCGTTCTCGTACTTTGAACAAAGAGGGGGGGGCGATTTCTCAAGAGTTTCGAATTATAGATGCCTCTGGTCAGACAAAATATATGCTGCAAAAAGCCTATGTTTCTTTGGATGACCATGGTGTTCCGGCATATTCAGACGGCGCTATTTTTGATATTTCAGAAATAAAGCAAGTAGAGCAACAACTTCGAGAAAGTGAAGAGCGGCTGGACTCTGCCGCCTCAGGTGCTGGCTTGGGGATGTGGGACTATTATCCTCAAGAAGACCGCGTAGAGGTGAATAAGATTTATGAAACTATGCTGGGCTATCACGTGGGCGAATTGCGTGATGGTAATGGCTTATGGGCACGTTTGCGCGGTGACTCAACAACTTGGAGTGATTTGATTCATCCCGATGATGTAGTACCAAACAGTGAAAAGTTAGTTGAGCATTTAGCACATCAAAGCGAAGTGCTACGTAATGAGATTCGCTTGTTGTGCAAGGATGGGCACTATCGTTGGATCCTCTCGATTGGTCGGGTTTCTGAGCTTGACGAACAAGGCAAACCGCAGCGTATTAGTGGTATTCACGTTGACATACATGAGATTAAGCAGTTAGAAGCCGCTCTCAACGAAGCGCGAACCCAAGCAGATACGGCGAATCAGGCTAAAAGTGATTTCTTAGCGAATATGTCTCATGAAATTAGAACGCCAATGAACGCCATTATAGGGATGTCTTATCTCGCTTTAGAAACAGACTTAAACAATAAGCAGCGTAACTATATTGACAAGGTTCATCGCTCAGCAGAGGCGTTGCTTGGAATTATTAATGACGTTTTAGATTTCTCTAAAATTGAAGCCGGTAAGCTAGATATAGAGGTTATCGATTTTCGTTTAGAGGATGTATTAGATAATTTGGCCAATCTGGTGGGGTTAAGAGCTGAGCAGAAAAGCTTGGAGTTATTGTTTGATATTGACCCTAATACTCCAACAGCGTTGATTGGCGATCCTCTTCGTTTAACTCAGGTGTTAGTTAATCTTTGTAATAACGCTGTCAAATTCACAACCGAAGGGGTTGTGGTGGTCAAAATAGCGGTGTTGTCACAGTTAGATGAACAGGTACATCTGAAATTTTCCATCAGTGATACTGGTATCGGCATGACGCCAGAGCAACAGACCAAATTATTCAAGCCTTTCTCTCAGGCCGATAGTTCAACCACCCGTAAGCATGGTGGTACAGGTTTAGGTTTAGCCATTTGTTTGAAGCTGACCGAGTTGATGGGCGGAAAAATAGCATTAGAAAGCGAAATCGACAAAGGAAGCTGTTTCTATTTTGACTTGCCGATGATGATTCAAAAAAATGCCAAGCCACTCAACGAGAGTAAGCAGATACAACTAACAAACTTAAAGGCTTTGGTTGTTGACGACAATTTTAATGCTAGAGAGATAAATGTTCAGGTTCTAGAAAGTTTTGGGTTAATCGTCACTGCCGCTAGCAGCGGCAGTGACGCCTTAGCATTGATTGAGCAAGCTAAGGATACTAATGCTTTCGACATGGTATTTATGGACTGGAAAATGCCGGAAATGGACGGGGTAGAAACGGTTCGTCAAATGCAACAACAAGGTGTATCAGCAGATATTATAATGGTCACCGCTTTTGGGCGCGACGAACTCAGTTCTGAGGCCGCAGATATTCACTTAAAAGCGATTTTGACCAAACCTGTCACTCCTTCTCATTTATTCGACACTATCGTAGAAGTGAGAAAAATCGAAGTATTTGAACAAACGCGTAGAGAAGTTAAGCGTCAAGGGTCTAATCAAGACATTATTCAACTGGCGGGCGCTAATATACTAGTCGCCGAAGACAACGATATTAATCAAGAGTTAATTATCGAATTATTAAACTCGAACGGGCTTACGTGTCACGTTTGTGATGATGGTGCTCAAGCAGTTGAATACTTAAAACACCACCAAGTTGATGGGGTATTGATGGATTGCCAGATGCCAGTTATGGACGGTTATACCGCCACTAAGGTTATTCGCGACCAGCTAGCTTTAAAGCAACTACCCATCATCGCTTTAACGGCTAACGCTTTGGCTGGCGATAGAGAAAAAGCAGTGGATGCCGGTATGAATGATCACGTTTCTAAGCCGATTAATGTTAACAATTTGTTTGCGGTAATGGCGCAGTGGATTACCCCTAAATGCCCTCTGCAAAATACCCGTTCTCTGACACATTCAATGACGCTTGATGAGCCAGTTTTACCCGTTGTTGAAGGGCTGAATACCGTGGTTGGCTTGGCTAATGCTAACGGTAATCACACACTGTATTTGAAACTGTTAGCTAAGTTTTCGGATACGGAAAACCAATCCTTCCAAGCCTTACGGAGTGCTAAATCGCAAAACCAACTTATCGAAGCGCAGCGTATTGCTCATACCATTAAAGGTATTGCTGCCACTTTAGGTGCGGAGCGAGTGTCACCGTTGGCTATGGTTATTGAGCAGCAAGCAGAGCTCGCCGACGTCAACGATGATGATCTGGACAAATTGTCCGCTGAGTTGCTGCGGGTTCAGCAGCCCTTGAGACAGTTCTTTTCGTCTGCAGATCTACCCTCTGCGGAAAGTAAATCTAGCGAAGTGGCCACACTTGATGAAACAGCGATAGCGCTTCACCTTCAACAATTACAGGGGCTATTAGACGATTTCGATAGTGCTAGTAATGATTATATCGAGCAGCATGCAGATATCTTAATGCGCTTCCCCAAACAAGCGAAGCAATTGCAAATTTTGATCGACGAGTATGATTATGAAGCGGCTAGTCACTTGCTGGTCGAAATGAGTGAACAGTTAACATAGTTTTGCTGTCATATCCTGAGCCAAGGGCGAGACTTGCTGGTTTAGTTCGGGTAGACTTCCAGCCCATCGTTAATATCGACTTTAGGGGATAGTTGTGACTCAAACGCTTACCATTACCAGACCTGATGATTGGCACTTACATTTACGCGACGGCGCGATGCTGAATGTAGCTGCAAATGCGACCGCTCAGCATTTTTCTCGTGCGATCATTATGCCTAATTTAACACCTCCTGTAACTCAGTTAAGCGACGCCAAAGCTTATTATCAACGTATTAAGCAAGCCTTGTCAGAACAAAGCGAGTTTGAACCCTTAATGACGCTCTATTTGACTGATGCAACGACGCCAGCGATGATTGCAGAAGCTGCTGCCAGTGGGATTGTTAAGGCCTGTAAACTATACCCAGCCAATGCGACTACCAACTCAGCGCACGGTGTTACTGATGTCACTGCATTACGTCCAGTATTTGAAGCGATGGCTGAGCATGGCCTATTGCTATTAGTACATGGTGAAGTGACACACGCTGATATTGATATTTTTGACCGTGAAGCGGCATTTATTGATGCGCATATGCGTGATTTGGTTGATTCACTTCCTAATCTTAAAATTGTCTTTGAGCATATCACCACCGCAGAAGCGGCTGATTTTGTTCTAAATGCACCCGATAATGTGGCGGCAACAATTACTCCACAACACTTGATGTATAACCGGAATCATTTATTAGCCGGCGGTTTACGCCCACATAACTATTGTTTGCCGGTGTTGAAGCGTCAAACTCACCAGCAAGCACTGCAAAAAGCGGTTGCCAGCGGCACTAAAAAAATATTTTTAGGGACCGACTCTGCACCACATCTACAGGGAGCAAAAGAAAGTGCTTGTGGGTGTGCGGGATGCTATAGCGCGCCTGCGGCCATAGAGCTTTACGCTGAAATATTTGAGCAACTAGGCATACTGGACAAGCTAGAAGCTTTTGCTAGCTTCAATGGTCCTGATTTTTATGGTTTGCCACGTAACAGTGAAACCATCACCTTAACTAAAGATGCTTGGCAAGTGCCAGAGAGCGTAATGGTTGAAGAGCAAGCTTTAGTGCCATTTTTCGCCGGTGAAACTCTGCAATGGCAGGTGAAATAAGCAAAAAAAAGCCCCTTGTTAGTTAAAACAAGGGGCTGCGTAAATTGTGTAAAGGTGTACACAGCAATAGGTAACTAAACGCGATGATTGAGTTAGCGACTCAATCGAGACAAATCATATAACGTAGCCGCCGATCTCTCTATTACCCAAATGGGTGATATTGGAATTTTGTTGGGGGGAATTTGCTATATTTATTGGTGTATTCTTGGTTCAGCCAAACCTTACCAACAAAAAAAGCCCCGTGTCGGTGAGGACAAGGGGCCTGCATAATTTGTGTAAAGGTGTACACAGCAATAGGTAACTAAACGCGATGATTGAGTTAGCGACCCAATCGAGATAAATCATATAACGTAGCCGCCGATCTCTCTATTACCCAAATGGGTGATATTGGTGTTTTGTTTGGGGTATTTGCTATATTTATTGGTGTATTCTTGGTTCAGCCAAACCTTACCAACAAAAAAAAGCCCCGTGTCGGTGAGGACAAGGGGCCTGCATAATTTGTGTAAAAACTTACACAGCAATAGGTAACTAAACGCGATGATTGAGTTAGCGACTCAATCGAGATAAATCATATAACGTAGCCGCCGATCTCTCTATTACCCAAATGGGTGATATTGGTGTTTTGTTTGGGGTATTTGCTATATTTATTGGTGTATTCTTGGTTCAGCCAAACCTTACCAACAAAAAAAAGCCCCGTGTCGGTGAGGACAAGGGGCCTGCATAATTTGTGTAAAAACTTACACCGCAATAGGTAACTAAACGCGATGATTGAGTTAGCGACTCAATCGAGACAAATCATATAACGTAGCCACCGGTCTCTCTATTACCCAAATGGGTGATATTGTTAGAGATGCTCTAAATATTGGTGTTGAAGGCCTAATTAGCCGCAATACTGGTGCAAATCATAGCTGCCAGCTAAGCTAAAAGTAGATGTGTTGAAGGGAGGTATGGTTATGCCTGAAAACTTGAAGGTTCGTGACTATATGTTAACGAGGCCGGTTTGCTTTACAGCCAAACAACCTATTGCTCAGGTGGTTCATACCTTACTAGAGCATAAGCAACTTGGGGCGCCGGTTGTTGATCAACAAAAAAACTTGATTGGCTGGATCTCACAACAAGATTGTCTAAAAAGTTTATTAGAGGCGATGTATCACTGTGAAACGGTCTCTCTGGTTGAAGATATTATGCGTAGTGATGTGTTAAGTGTAGACCCTGAAACTAGCATATTAGAGTTAGCTCAAAGTATGTTGGAGCAAAAGCCAAAGATGTACCCAGTGATTGAGCAAAATAAGTTATTGGGAATGATTACCCGTGAGCAAATACTGGGCGGTATCGATAAACATTTGAACAGTTGCTATAAACATGTGAGTTAGACTTGTTTTCTTAGCCATTGTTGTTAGCATTTGCGCCTCGTATGCAACCCTACGAGGCTTTTTTCTTGCAGTCGGCTCTCTCAAACTTAAAAAAACAGATTTCTTTAGCGTTGTCAAAAGATCGATATCGTCTTCAGCGTCAGCTAGCGGCGCTAAAATCCGAGGACATAGCTAAAGAGACGCCACGCTTTACCAAATTTAATCAGGCTCTGGCTAAATCAACCGATATTGCCAGCCGAAGACGTGCTTCGATCCCGAGCATCGATTATCCGCAGCATTTACCGGTTGCTGAACAAAAGAAACCCATCTACGAAGCTATTCGTGATAACCAGGTGGTGATCATTGCTGGGGAAACAGGCTCGGGTAAAACCACTCAGATCCCCAAAATATGTTTAGAACTGGGTTTGGGAAGCCGCGGTTATATTGGCCACACTCAACCACGGCGCTTGGCGGCAAGAACCGTAGCAGCGCGAATTGCCGAAGAGATAGCCACCCCCGTAGGTGAGCTAGTGGGTTATAAAATCCGTTTTAACGACCAAATTAAAAACGATAGTCTAGTCAAGTTGATGACCGACGGTATGTTGTTGGCCGAGATGCAGCAGGACCGCTTTCTTTCCCAGTATGAAGTGTTGATTATCGATGAGGCACACGAGCGGAGTCTAAATATTGATTTCATCTTGGGGGTACTTAAAAAACTATTACCGAAACGCCCTGATTTTAAAGTCATCATCACTTCTGCAACCATTGATCCGCAGCGCTTTTCGAAACATTTTAATGATGCGCCTATTATTGAAGTGTCTGGTCGTACTTATCCAGTAGAAACACGTTATCGCCCGTTAAATGAGGGAGAACAAACTAAAGATGTATTAGAAGGCTTGGCTGAAGCGGTAGATGAGTTATACCGAGAAAAACCTGGCGATATCCTTATCTTCATGAACGGTGAGCGTGAAATCAGAGACGCTACCGATTATCTGCAAAAGCGCAATCTCCGTGATACCGAAGTTCTGCCATTATATTCTCGCTTATCGAATGCCGAGCAAAATAAAATATTCTCATCGCATCGTGGACGGCGCATCGTACTGGCCACTAACGTGGCTGAAACCAGTTTAACGGTACCTGGTATTCGCTATGTCATTGACCCTGGCACAGCCCGTATTAGCCGCTATAGTTATCGCTCTAAAGTGCAGCGTTTGCCGATTGAAGCTATTTCTCAAGCTAGTGCTAATCAACGAAAAGGTCGCTGTGGTCGTGTCGCTGAGGGTATTTGTATTCGGCTATACAGTGAAGAAGATTTTGACGGGCGCACAGAGTTCACCGACCCTGAAATATTACGAACCAACTTAGCCTCGGTAATATTACAGATGTTGGGCTTGAAGCTGGGTAAGCTAGAAGAGTTCCCGTTTATTGATATGCCCGATCAGCGCAATATTAAAGATGGCTTAAACTTGCTTGAAGAAATTGGCGCTTTACAGCAGGGTATCACTAAACCCAGCCTAAGTGCTTTGGGGCGAGAGGTGATTAAGTTTCCCATTGATCCTCGCTTAGCCAGAATGATGGTTGCAGCCAAGCAATTTGGCTGTGTGCAAGAGATGATGGTTATTTGTGCAGCGTTATCGATACAAGATCCACGGGAGCGGCCTAATGATCGCAAACAAGCCGCCGATCAGCAGCACGCTCGTTTCGTTGACAAAGATTCTGATTTTTCCAGTTACTTATTGCTATGGCGTTACTTGCAACAACAGCAAAAAGACTTATCGAGCAATCAATTTCGCAAACAGTGTAAAAAAGAGTTCTTGGCTTACATGCGTATTCGCGAGTGGCAAGACTTGGTTTTTCAGCTCTCTACTGTAGTGAAAGAGCTCGATTACCCGCTTAATCAACATGAAGCGAGTTACGATGCGATACACCAAGCGATTACTGCAGGCTTACTGAGTCATCTGGGTTTTAAAGACAAAGAACGTGAGTTCCTCGGGGCGCGAAATGCGCGTTTTGTGGTGTTTCCTGGTTCTAGCCAAGCCAAAAAACCACCTAAATGGGTAGTCGCAGCGGAATTGGTGGAAACCTCGCGTTTGTTTGCCCGTGGCGTGGCCAAGATTCAGCCTGCTTGGTTAGAAGATCAAGCCAAGCACTTAATTAAAAAGTCTTACAGTGAGCCGCATTGGTCGATTAAGCAACAAGCGGTAATGGCCTACGAAAGTGTGCGGCTGTATGGCGTAAGCTTGGTTAACAAGCGTTTAGTAAATTATGGCCCCATTGACCCTCTGGTGTCGCGTGAAGTGTTTATTCGTTCAGCGTTAGTGGAAGGGCAGTGGACTGCGAAGCATGCGTTTTTCAAACTGAATCAACAGTTGCTTGATGATGCTGAAGCGTTAGAACAAAAGCAGCGTCGCCGTGACGTGCGGGTTGATGATCAGGTACTGTTTGATTTCTATGCGCAGCGCCTTCCTGAAGATATTGTATCGGCCGGTCATTTTAATCGCTGGTGGAAGCAAGCCAGCCAACAACAGCCCGATTTACTTAGCTTCTCTAAACAGATGTTATATCAGCATGATGCTAGTCATATTACTGAGCAACAATATCCAGAGCAATGGCAATTTGAACAAGTGTCGGTTGCCTTAAGTTATGTGTTTGAACCTTCAGAGCCCGATGATGGGGTGAGTGCATATATTCCTTTGGCACTGCTGAATCAGTTAGACTTCTCCCGCTTTGAATGGCAAATTCCGGCATTTCGCGAAGCGCTAATTAGCGCGTTAATTAAATCATTACCCAAGCCGCTGCGCCGAAACTTTGTTCCGGTGCCAAACTATGTTCAGGCGTTTGTACAGGCGGTGCCTAACGCAGACGGCCAACTACTCGACGTGTTAACTAAGCAGCTATTAAGAATGACCGGGGTAAAAATACCCGAAGATGCTTGGAATTTGGATTCGGTGGCCGATCACCTAAAAGTTAATTTTAAAGTGATTGATGATCAAGGCAAAATGGTGGCACAAGGGCGAAGTTACCAAGCGCTGCAACATAAATTGCAAGATGAGGTAGAGCAAAGCATCGCTGAAATTGCGCCTAGCTCTTTTGCTGAACAACTTAAAGTCACGGAGTGGAGTTTTGGAGAACTACCGTCAGTGATCGAGGAGCAACGCCAAGGCTATCAAATCACCGCTTTTCCTGCCTTAGTTGACGAAGGTAAAACCGTTGCGTTGAAGTTGTTTGATAAGCAAGAGGAAGCCCACTGGAGTCAAACTCGCGGCTTAAGTAAATTGCTGCAACTCAATATTCCATCTCCCTTAAGTTATTTGCAGCAGCATTTACCTAATAAAGCGAAGCTAGGCTTATATTTTAATCCTTTTGGCCGAGTGGACGTATTGCTTGATGATTGTAGTTTGGCGGTTATCGACAATTATTCTCGGGTACAGCAAGTAGATAATCCTGCAGCCTTTAAGGCTTTGTGTGACGAGGTTCGGGCTGAACTGGCAACCGAAACGCTAGCTGCAGTAGTACAAGTAGAGCAAATTCTAAGTTTGCATTATCAAATCAATAAGCAACTAAAGGGAAAGGTTGGCTTTGACCGCGTGTTGGCGCATGCCGATATTAAAGCACAGCTAGCTGCACTGGTGCATAAAGGTTTTGTGCGAGAGGTTGGGCTGCAGCGTCTAAGTGATGTTCTCCGCTACTTAAAAGCCATTGAGCGCCGAATTGAGAAGTTGGCTATCGATACGCATAAAGATAGATTAGCGATGAGCCAAATAGACACGGCTGCTGAGCGCTACAAAGAATTAGCCTTACCCATTTATAGTAAAGAAGGCGAAGAGCTACGCTGGATGATTGAAGAGCTGCGGGTTTCGCTTTTCGCTCAGCAGTTAGGGACTAAATTCCCGATATCCTTAAAGCGTGTACTTAGCCACATTAGTGATTTACAAAAAAGGAAGTGAAATGTCAGCCGAGCAAGCAGAGTCAGATTTACCTAAGGTTGAGATTTATTATTGCAGTTTATGCGGATGGTTATTACGAGCATCTTGGTTAAGCCAAGAACTGCTGACGACGTTTTCTCAAGAATTAGCAGAGGTAGCCTTAAAACCCGCAACTAAAGGCCGTTTTCAGATTTACTTAGATGGTGAGTTAATTTGGTGTCGAGTGAAAGATGCAGGCTTTCCAGAGGCGAAGATCCTTAAACGTCGAGTGAGAGACAAAATTGCCCCAGATATGAGCCTTGGGCATAGCGACGTTAAGTAAACAGGCAAAAGAAAGGGCGCTTAAAGCGCCCATTTTTTATCCGCTAATCGTTTGCCTGTAGCTTAGGCAAAGTTTGCAGAAGCAAATTCCCAGTTAACTAATGCCCAGAAAGCATTTAAGTAGTCAGGACGAACGTTGCGGTAATCGATGTAGTAAGCGTGTTCCCATAAATCACATGTAAGAACCGGTGTTACGCTATCATCAGTAAGCGGAGTCGCCGCGTTACTGGTGTTAACGATAGCTAGACTACCATCTGCGTTCTTAACTAACCAAGTCCAGCTAGAGCCGAAGTTGTTGATCGCACTATCAGTGAACTTAGCTTTAAATTCATCAAACGAACCGAAGCTAGCGTCAATTGCCGCTGCTAGAGCACCAGTAGGCTGGCCGCCAGCGTTAGGTGCCAAACAGTTCCAGTAAAAAGTGTGGTTCCAAACTTGCGCTGCGTTGTTGAAAACGCCGCCAGTAGAGGTCTTTACAATTTCCTCTAGGCTTTTATCTGCTAAGTCAGTACCTTCAACTAAACCGTTTAATTTTACGACGTAGGTATTGTGATGCTTGCCGTAGTGGAAAGACAAGGTTTCAGCTGAAATATGAGGCTCAAGAGCGTCTTGTGCGTAAGGTAGGGCTGGTAGTGTAAATGCCATGTATTTCTCTCCTTGTTATAATTGGCTAAGTTAGCGCAATCTTTTATATAGTAAATACTTTACAAAATAGTTTAGCATTACTACTTTGAGCAGCAAAGCAAAAAAACTAAAAAAAATTGATCTAGAGCAAAGTAGTGAAATGGACGATTATTTTTGCTAGGGTACGCCCAACACCTAGAATAGACTTAGTGTAAAAAATAGAGAAGTTTAAAATGGAAACGATTGATAAAATAAAACAGCAAATTGCTGAAAACCCAATCCTACTTTATATGAAAGGTTCTCCTAAATTTCCTAGCTGTGGCTTTTCTGCGCAAACCGTAGAAGCATTAATGCAGTGCGGAGAGCGTTTTGCGTTTGTAGATATCTTACAGAATCCAGATATTCGTGCTGAATTACCCAATTACGCTGATTGGCCAACCTTTCCACAATTGTGGGTAGAGGGCGAGTTAATTGGCGGTTGTGATATCGTCATGGAAATGTTCCGCAGTGGCGAACTACAGCCTCTAATTAAAGAAACCGCTGAAAAACATCCTACCGAAGAGTCAGAATAACGGTTCCGGCCTATAATCAAAGGTGTAAACCGCTCATTAATCGAGCGGTTTTTTGATGTCACATAGCAAGATGGTCAATGTTTTTCCATAAAAAGGTAAAATCAATGAGACTTTTTGTGATCAAAAGCGTATAGTGCGCATCCTTAAATTAATTGTAGGCCAAATATGACAGAATCCAGCAGTTCAAGTTTTGAGCAATTCGCTCTACCTGAAACGATTTTAAAAGCGATTTCCGAGATTGGATTTGAGACACCGTCTCCGATTCAGGAAAAGACCATTCCATTACTGCTGGAAGGACATGATGTACTTGGCTTAGCACAGACCGGAACCGGCAAAACAGCAGCGTTCTCTTTGCCTTTGATTGCAAAGTTAGACCCTAAACTCAACGTGCCTCAGATGTTAGTTCTAGCGCCAACTCGTGAACTAGCTAATCAAGTAGCTGACGCGATTAAAGACTTTAGCCGTCATATTCCAGGGCTACGTGTTCTGGCCATATACGGTGGGGCAGATTACGGTCAACAAATTAAAGAACTACGTCGTGGTCCACAAATTATCGTGGGTACTCCAGGCCGTACAATTGACCACTTAGATCGTGGCAAGCTTAAGCTTGATCAACTTAAAGCCTTAGTATTAGACGAAGCAGACGAAATGCTACGTATGGGCTTTATTGATGATGTAGAACGTATCATGCGTGATATGCCAAAAGAGCGTCAAACCGCTTTGTTCTCAGCGACCATGCCGCCGGCAATTAAAAACATCACAAAAAATTACATGTCTGAGCCAAAAGAAGTAAAAATTGCGGCTAAGACACAAACAGTCTCTAACATTGAGCAACATTACTGGCATGTAGCTGGCATTAATAAGATAGAAGCGCTAGCCCGTATTCTTGAAGTTAATAGTGATGGCGCATCAATCATTTTCGCTCGAACTAAAACCTCTACCACAGAAATTGCTGAGCGTTTAGAAGCTAAAGGTTTCAGTGTTGCCGCATTAAACGGTGATATGAACCAAACGATGCGCGAACGCACTATTACGCGTTTGAAGTCTGGTAAATTAGACATCGTTGTTGCAACTGATGTAGCGGCCCGTGGCTTAGACGTTGAGCGTATTGGCTTGGTGGTTAACTTCGACATTCCTTATGACGCTGAAGCTTATGTTCACCGTATTGGTCGTACTGGCCGTGCTGGTCGTAGCGGTAAAGCGGTCATGTTTGTAGGCTACCGTGAGCAACGTTTGTTGCGTAACATTGAGCGCGTAACTCGCCAGCAAATAACCCAAATGCAACTACCTACTCGTGAAGAGATGGAGAAAAAGCGTGTAGAGAGCTTCCAAGAGAAACTTTCTTCAGCTGTTGCAAACGTCGAGTTGGCTGATTACCAGAAGATAGCTTCTGAGTTAGCCGAAAGTATGGGTATGACAGAGCTTGAATTAGCGACTGCATTATTATTCCAAGCGCAAACCGCGCGGCCGTTTAAAATGCCTGCCGATCCTGAAGTTCGATCACCTCGATTCGCTGGAAATAACGAGCGTAACCCACGTGGTGATCGCAATTCTCGCGGTGACAGAGGCCGCGGTGAACGTTCTGAACGCGGTGGCGATCGTCCAAGTCGCAACGAAGCGGGTGCCGCTAAGCGCAAACGCCGTACTGCAGATGTTGAAATGAATACTTACCGTGTTGATGCTGGTAAAGAGCACGGTGTTCAGACTAAACATATTGTTGGTGCTATTGCGAATGAAGCAAACATCAGCAGTGATTACATTGGTAGTGTAAAGTTGTTTGATGACTACTCTACGGTTGAATTACCGAGTGGTATGCCAGAAAAGACATTTAATCACTTAAAACGTAGCTTTGTTCGTCAACGTGCGATGCGTTTAGAATTGATTGCCCAATAGGCCGTTAATTTCGAAAGGAAAAGGTGAACTTCGGTTCGCCTTTTTTTATATAATCTGTTTACTGATTATATAAATGCTGACAAACATGCGCCTTCTTATTCGTTTACTGTTTATTACCCTTTCTGTTTATTCTCCGTTCTCTCAAGCCGCGTTAAGCTCTCCACGAGGTGCAGTTGTTAGCTTCATTGGCCCAACTGGAACGCAAAATAGCCAACTGCTGTTAACGCCAGCAAGCACCTTGAAGCTCGTCACTGCAACTGCTGCACTTAAGCAACTTGGCGCTGACTATCGCTATCGTACTCAATTGAGTGTTAAGCCCAACCCTCAAGGCTTGCATTTACGCTTGCATATGCGGGGAGACCCAAGCTTTAGCTCAAAGGACCTGAAATCGTTAATCGCTCAAGCGACTCAAGTGTATGGGAAAAAGATCGCGTCAATAGACATCGAAAGCGGTGCCTTTAGCGGTCACCATCGCAGTCAAGGTCAAGTATGGAATGACATTGGTATTTGTTTTGCTTCGCCAGTCAGTGCGTTAAATATTGACCAAAACTGTGTCAATGGAAACTTAAAGCCTGGCAAGTTAGGGCAGCTGAGTAAGTTACACATAAGTGACCCTAGCTTATTACGCATAGATAACCAGATTGTTACAGTGAGTCCCGAACATACCGATTGTGAGCAAAGCCTAGTAGTGGGTGATAATAACCATTATCACTTAAAAGGCTGTGTTAGGGCTGATGCTAAGATGATGCCGTTGCGTTTTTCTATTAGCGATGAACAACAATATTTTACCACTAAACTGCGTCGAGTTTTGAGCCAGTTAGGGCTGACATACCGTGGCGAGTTCAACTTTCAAAACCGCCTAAGTATGTTCGATAGCCGATATACGCATCAATCTGCGCCATTAATAAAACTGCTTGAATACATGCTGGTGGAGTCAGACAATTTGACCGCAGACAGCCTATTTAAAACACTGGCCTTTGAGCAGCAACGTACAGCGAGTTATAGGGTCGCAGGCGAGCTAGTTAAGCAGCAGCTAGACGCGTTGGGCTTGGATGTCACTCAACTGGTTATTCGAGATGGCTCGGGCTTATCTCGCGAAAATCTCGTGAGTGCTGAAATGCTCTATCAATTACTACAGTTATGGCAACAAGACGCCGCGTTGGCACCGCTAATCAATAAACTCCCCATTGCTGGCGTCAGTGGTACTTTGAAATATCGTCGCAGTGTTACTCGAAAGCCACTCAAGCAACATATTTACGCCAAAAGTGGCTATGTAAATGGGGTGATTAATCTTGCCGGCTTTATCGAAAAGCAAGGTAAGTTGACACCATTTGTGCTGATGAGTAATGGGGTATCGTTAACTGCAGAGCAAGCTAAAACGGTGAAAATGAGACAAACATTACATCCAATGCTCGCCTATGAGCGTGCATGGCTAGAAACCCAACTAGAAGCTATCAAGTAAGGGCTGTTGTTGTGTGACGTTGGCGTTGTAATGTCATCGCTTGGCCAGGAAACCCGATAAGGCCATGAATAATGGCCGTAGTAATTCAACCGTTGCTAATAATACATGCAATATTTTAGAATGTTTATTCAGTAGATAATATACCTTATTGATGACTTAGTCTGTTTTATATAGTGAGCCAGGGTGTTAAATCAGCATAAAAAAGCATTTTTTCTGTAAATTTCTTTTGGTTTATGCTTAGATCGGCGCCCTATAACACGGACGCATTTAGCAAACACAAAAATATAAGAGAAAATCATGAGCAATAACACTTCAGTGAGTAATCGCTGGTCTAGTAATTTCGCCTACATTCTAGCTGCGACAGGCGCGGCCGTAGGTTTAGGTAACATTTGGAAATTCCCTTACATTATGGGTGAGAATGGTGGCGGTGCCTTTGTTCTTGTCTATCTGTTATGTATTTTGTTTATCGGTATCCCGGTAATGATGGCTGAAGTTTACTTAGGTAAACAAGGCCGTTCGACACCCGCCAATGCGGTTGCCAAAGTAGCAATTGAAAATGGTCGTTCTAAAAACTGGGCCTTTATTGGAGGTATGGGTGTATTAGCTGGCTTCTTAGTTCTCAGCTTCTATATTGTCATCGCTGGCTGGGCCGTTGCGTATGTATTCAAATCTGCTGCTGGTGATATTACAGCCGCCGAGGGGAGTGCAGAGCAAATCGGAGCTATGTTTGGTGCACTAACTTCTGATCCGCAACAACTTATCTTATGGGCAACGTTAGTGATTGTTGGTACGGTTGTGGTACTAGCTAAAGGTGTGACCAAAGGTCTGGAGCGTATTGTTACCTTACTAATGCCTGCACTCTTCATTTTACTTACAGTGATCATGATTTATGCAGCCGTTACAGGCGATTTTGCAGCAGCTGTTGACTTCATGTTTAGCCCTGATTTTTCTAAGTTGACCATTAACGGCGTGCTAATGGCTTTAGGTCATGCGTTCTTCACCTTAAGTTTATCATCGGGCATCATGATGGTTTACGGTGCCTACTTACCTGAAGGCGCTTCTATTGCCAAAACCTCTATTTATATTGCGATAGCCGATACAGTGGTTGCGTTAATGGCCGGTTTAGCCATTTACCCCATCGTGTTTGCCAATGGTATTGAACCAAGTGCGGGTCCAGGCCTATTGTTTGTATCATTGCCTATTGCCTTTGGGACAATGCCTTTCGGTGGACTTGTATCAACGGTATTCTTTGTCATGGTGACAGTCGCAGCCTTTACTTCTGCCTTGGCTTTGCTTGAGTCTACGTCAGCTTACTTAGTTGAGCGTAAAGGTTTCCGTCGCAATGTTGCAGCCATAGTATCTGGCGCGGCAGTGTGGTTGCTTAGCTTAGGAACTATTGGTTCATTTGCTGGTTGGGAAATTTTCCAGTTTGAAGAAAGCCCAATGGGTGCCAACTTTTTTGAAGTATTAGATTACATTACAGCGAATATTCTTCTGCCTCTAGGCGGTTTGTTTATTGCGGTATTTGTAGGTTGGATTATCCAAGCTGATAAAGTGAAAGAAGGTATGGGCTTAGAAAGCCAAGCGTTCCAAATGTTCTCAAAGAGCGTTCGCTTTATCTCTCCTATCGCCATTGCGGTAGTCTTTTTAAATGCTGTAGGCTTATTGTCTTTGTAAGCATTTAAACAGTAAAAAGTCGGCTTCGGCCGGCTTTTTTGCTTTTGGCTAGGGTTGAAAAGCGTTAGCCGCTCTCAGAAATATCTTTTACAATAAGCCCCTCGTTTCGACATTCTATTACCAAGGACGTTTCATGGCCGAATTATCAGCTCAACCTATCGCCAAATATCGCTCAGATTACCAAGCTCCCAGCTACAGCATAGAAACCGTTGCTTTAGAATTCGATTTAGAACCAAATTCAACCCGAGTGACCGCTAAATCAACCTTGCTTAGAAAAGCTGCGCAGGCTTGTGATTTAGTCCTCGATGGCGAAAAGCTTGAGTTAATTAGTTTGAAAGTCAATCAAAATGTGCACTCAGCTTATCAAGTTACCGAGTCACAGTTAGTGATTAGCGAGCTACCCGAACGCTTTGAACTAGAAATAGTGACCCATATCAACCCAGCTGAAAATAAAGCTTTTGAAGGTTTATACCAATCGGGTGATGCGTTTTGTACTCAATGTGAAGCTGAAGGCTTTCGTCGCATTACTTATTATCTTGATCGCCCTGATGTATTAGCCACTTACACCACCAAGATTATTGCTGATAAAGCTCAATATCCCTACCTACTATCGAACGGTAACAAGGTAGGCCAAGGGGACTTGGCTAATGGTAAACATTGGGTAACATGGCAAGACCCTTTCCCAAAACCTAGCTATTTATTCGCCTTAGTCGCCGGTGACTTTGATTTGTTGTCAGACAGTTTTGTGACTCAGTCAGGCCGAAAAATCGCTCTAGAGCTATTTGTTGATAAAGGTAACCTCGATAGGACCGAACATGCTATGGCGTCTCTAAAAGCCTCTATGGAATGGGACGAGCAACGGTTTAACTTAGAGTACGATCTAGACATTTATATGATTGTTGCCGTCGATTTCTTCAATATGGGCGCGATGGAGAATAAGGGCTTAAACGTATTTAACTCAAAATACGTATTGGCTAACAAACAAAGTGCTACCGACAATGACTTTTTGGGCATTGAAGCGGTAATTGGTCATGAGTATTTCCATAATTGGACCGGCAACCGTATTACTTGCCGTGATTGGTTTCAGTTATCGTTAAAAGAAGGTCTTACCGTTTTTCGCGATCAAGAGTTTAGCTCGGATTTAGGCTCTCGTGCAGTCAATAGAATTAAGAATGTTCGCTTGTTGCGTAGTCATCAATTTGCAGAAGATGGCGGCCCGATGGCGCACCCAATTCGCCCTGACAAAGTTATAGAAATGAATAACTTTTATACCTTAACAGTCTATGAAAAGGGCGCAGAAGTGATTCGTATGTTGCACACCTTATTAGGTGAGAAGGCCTTTCAAGCTGGTATGCAAACCTACGTAGACCGGCATGACGGCCAGGCTGTAACCTGTGATGATTTTGTCAATGCTATGCAAGATGCTAGTGCTAAAGATCTAAGCCTATTTAAGCGCTGGTATAGTCAATCAGGTACACCGATTCTTAATGTTGATAGCTCATACGACGCATCAAATAAACAATATAGCCTAACCATCAGTCAGCATACCCCTGCTACTGCAGAGCAAACAGAAAAATTACCATTGCATATACCCGTTTCAATTGAATTACTGGCCAGTAACGGCAATGCGTTGCCTTTGCAGATAAAAGGACAAGCGGTATCTGAGGTCTTAGAACTGGTCGAAGACCAGCAAACTTGGGTGTTTGATGGCATTTCTGACATTCCTACTTTGGTGATGCTGCAGGAGTTTTCAGCGCCGGTTAAGTTAGATTTATCTTATTCTACCGAGCAGTTACTGCTGATTATCAATCATGCGTCTAACACCTTTGCTCGCTGGGATGGGATGCAAAAACTTGTCACTGCTTGGATGGTGCAAGCTGTCGCCGCCTTACAACAAGGAAAATCACTGTTATTAGATGAAGCCATTGTTGCTACCTTCAGACAGTTATTAGAAGACCCATCTATTGATAAAGGCTTACTGGCTGAGTTGCTAACCATTAGTAGTGAGAACGAGATAGCAGACAGCTTTACTCACGTTGATATCGATGCCATTGCTAGCGCTCGCGACTTTTTCATTAAAGGTTTAGCCGAGGCATTAGCCGAGCAGTTTTGTCAGCTTGAGCAGCGCTGTGCCATGCATGATCAACGCACTCTAGCGCATTCAGATATTGCTTTACGTTCGTTACGTGCAGCTTGTTTGCAATACGTGGCTTACACTAAACCAGAATTGGTTTCAGCCGCTTATTTTGATAGTGCCCTAATGACCAATAAATTGGCCGCGATGTCAGCAGCTAATAACGCCGCGATAGCCCAACGCAGTGCCATGTTTAAAGATTATGAGCAACAGTGGCAACATGATGGTTTGGTCATGGATAAATGGTTCGCACTAGAAGCCAGTTACGGCGAAGGGAATAGTTTAGAAAGAGTAAAGGCTTTAACCGAGCATCCAAGTTTTAGTATGGAAAACCCGAATAGAGTGCGTTCGTTAATTGGCAGTTTTGCGAACAATACTCGACACTTTCACGCAAAAGACGGCTCGGGTTATCAGTACCTTACCGACATTTTGTGCATCTTAAATACCCAGAATCCGCAGGTGGCATCACGTCTAATTACGCCATTAATCCAAACCGTTAAATTGGATGAAAAACGAAAGTCTATGATTATAAAGCAATTAGAACGCTTGGCAGCCTTAGAGGATCTAAGTAAAGACCTGTTTGAGAAAGTGACTAACGGTTTACAGCAACTACAGGCCTAAATAGCTAACCATTGCCATGAAGCAGTATTACTTTAGTTTACATATTTCTTACTTAGAGTTTGAGCGGGTCTACAAAGGTAGTGCCCGCTCAGTCATCGCTACCGACGAAACGGGTAAGCGGATCCAAATACCCGCCTTACGTTTTTTGCCTTTTTTAAACTCTGGCGGGGTGAGTGGTCGTTTCGTTTTAACCACAAATAACCAAAATAAATTCCTATCACTTCAAAAAATCTAGTTAACAATGTTGTATAAGTGTAAAAAACTGGTTTAATTGTTTGTAATCTTTAGGGCTGAGTCACATCGATAATTCTCTAAAGCCAACTACACTAAAAAGAACAATAAGCCGTTGTTTTACACAATAATAATATTACTCTACTAGGATAAGGAATGCGTTATGACAAGAGCGCAGCAACACGCCTCCGTACTACTAAAAAAAGTCTATCAAATTGTTAATAAGAAACTTGATAAAAATGCTGCTCCATTAGCTGAAGAGTTTCTCTCTCGGCTGTTTTCTGGCATGGGTAGCGATGATTTAGCCAACCGAAGCGACAGTGATTTATATGGTGTTGGCGTGGGTTTATGGAATGCCCTAAACCTCACTAACACGTGTGACCGACACATCAAAGTATACAATCCCGAGTTAAGTCGACATGGTTGGCAGTCCACCCACACAATTATAGAAATTGTGGTTCCGGACTCGCCGTTTTTGGTTGACTCTATGCGGATGGCGCTGAGCCGCTGTGGCATAAATACCCACTTGTTGATGCACCAACCGATGCGATTAGATAGAGATAATAATAATCAAATCTGTGGTGTAAGTGATGTTCAGCATGCAGAGTTGGGCAACCAAACTGTTTTTATGATTGAAATTGATCGACAAAGCGATGAAACGGCGTTAGTTCGCCTAAATAAAGAGCTGAACACGGTACTTGATGAAGTCAATGCAGTGGTAAACGATTGGCAGTTGATGTTGGATAAACTGCGCACGGTGAGTGCTGAGCTCGCAGGCAGCGAGGGTTTACTTGATGATCAATCGTTAGCGCAAAGCACCGCTTTTTTAGAGTGGATGTCAGATAACAATTTTACCTTAATGGGTTATCGCCACTACAGCCTTAAAAAAACTAAAGGTGATTTACACCTAGTTCCAGACGAGAGCGGTAGTTTAGGTTTATACCGTGAGTATGTGACGAGCCAAATTGTATCACTGTCTAGTTATACCAGCGCAGGCCGAGAATTAGCGACTAACAACACTCCCTTAGTGTTAAACAAAAGTAATCATAAATCGAGAGTGCATCGCCCGGCATATATTGACCATGTTGGTGTCAAAATTTTCGATAAAAAAGGCAAGGTAATAGGAGAGCACCGCTTTATTGGTTTATATGCGTCTTCTATCTACAATCGCAGCGCTTTAGAAATTCCACTGATTAATCAGAAGCTTGCCAGGATTATGGTCAATTCAGCCTTACCCGCTGGTTCACATGCCTATAAGTCACTGCTGAATATCATGGAGACTTATCCTCGGGATGAATTGATTCAAGCGACTGAGCATGAGTTATTGGATATAGGCTTAGGGGTAGAGCAAATCCAAGAACGGGACTTGGTGAAGTTATTTGTGCGAAAAGATATATATGGGCGTTTTTACTCGTGTTTGATCTATACCACCAAAGAGCGTTATAACACCGCTTTACGTATCGACAGCCAGCAGATCCTTAAACAGCACTTTAACTCCAAGGAAGACGTAGAGTTTTCTACCTATTTCACCGAAGGTTCTATGGCGCGTACTCACTACTTAGTGAGAGTAGAAAACAATGATCAGGAGTTTGATTTGAGAGAGTTACAAACCAATCTCACTGAAGCCGCTAGAACGTGGGAAGATAGATTAGTAGATTCGCTTATTTCTAACTTTGGCGAAGAACGTGCTATTCGCCTCAGTGATAAATATCAAGCAGCGTTTCCCCGCTCTTATAAAGAGAATGTGTTACCGGGTTCAGCGGTCGCTGATATCATGCAATTTGAAGAGTTAAATGATGAACATCAATTGGGCATGTTGTTTTACAGGCCTCAAGAAGAAAACATTAATAGTAATCATGTGCGCTTAAAGCTCTTTCATCTCAATGAGCCTCTGCACTTATCTGATGTACTGCCTATGCTAGAAAACATGGGTTTACGGGTCATTGGTGAAACACCGTATCGGTTCACTACCAGTGACAATAAGGTGTATTGGGTACTCGATTTTTCAATGATGTACGTAGCAACAACAGAGCTAGATATTGAAAAACATCGAGACAACTTCCAGCAGGCTTTAGCCGATATTTGGTTAGGTCAGTTGGAAGACGATGGCTTTAACCGCTTAGTACTGGCCGCCCAAGCTTCTGGAAGAGACGTGGCATTATTGCGTGCATATGCCAAGTATATGCGTCAAATTGGCAGTAACTTTAGCCAAAGTTATATCGAGGAAACATTTGCCAATTATCCTGATATATCAATGTTATTGATGGAACTCTTTAGGCGTCGTTTTAACCCAGCCCTGAAACGCTCTGAAAAAACCGAAGAGAAAATTGAGGCCAAGTTAATTGGTTTATTAGATGGCGTTGAAAACTTAGACGACGACCGCATTATTCGCCGTTATCTTGAGATGATTAAGGCCACCTTAAGAACCAATTTCTATCAATTAAATAGCGCTAAGCAAATTAAAGACTACATTTCTTTTAAAATCAGTCCCCATCAGATTTCAGATATGCCGCAGCCGGTCCCTATGTTTGAAATATTTGTTTACTCACCCAAAGTCGAAGGCGTTCATTTACGTGGCGGCAAGGTGGCTCGTGGTGGCTTACGTTGGTCTGATCGCCGTGAAGATTTTAGAACTGAAGTATTAGGTTTAGTTAAAGCCCAACAAGTAAAAAATACGGTGATTGTTCCGGTGGGTGCTAAAGGCGGCTTTGTCTGTAAACGCCTACCAAGCCCTAGTGATAGAGATGCTTGGCTAGAAGCAGGAAAAGAATGTTACCGTACCTTTATTCGCGGGCTATTAGATATCACTGATAACAACATTAAAGGTGAAATTGTCCCGCCCAATCAGGTTGTGCGACGTGACGAAGACGACCCCTATTTAGTGGTGGCCGCCGATAAGGGAACGGCTACGTTCTCAGACATTGCCAATCAATTGAGCCAAGAATATCAATTCTGGATGGGCGATGCTTTTGCTTCTGGCGGAAGCAATGGTTACGACCATAAAGGAATGGGAATTACCGCTCGAGGTGCTTGGGAGTCGGTTAAACGTCACTTCAGAGAAATAGGCGTGGATTGTCAAACCACTGATTTCACCTGTATTGCAGTTGGTGATATGGCCGGTGATGTATTTGGAAACGGCATGCTGTTATCTGAGCATACCTGCTTGGTGGCGGCGTTTAATCATCAGCATATTATCATTGACCCTAAACCAGATGCCGCTAGCTCCTACAAAGAACGGCAACGCCTATTTGAATTACCTCGTTCTTCTTGGCAAGACTACAACACCAGTCTAATCAGCGAAGGGGGGGGAATATTCCTGCGCAGTGCTAAGTCAATTAAACTAACACCGCAAATCCAACAGCTGTTAGCGACCAAAGAAACCAGCCTGACGCCTAATGCATTGATTAAAATGCTCCTTTGCTCGTCGGTAGATCTGTTTTGGAACGGCGGAATCGGCACATATATCAAATCTAGCAGCGAATCTGATACCGATGTGGGTGATCGCGCCAACGACAGTTTACGGATCAACGGTAAGCAGCTCGGCGCTAAAATTGTGGGAGAGGGCGGTAACTTAGGGATTACCCAGTTAGGCCGTATTGAAATTGCCGCTCACGGTGGGCGTATAAATACTGATTTCACCGACAACGTAGGCGGAGTCGATTGCTCGGACAACGAAGTTAACATTAAAATCTTGCTTAATGGGCTAGTAACTAATGGTGATTTAACCGAAAAACAACGCAATAAGTTATTGGTTGATATGACCGAAAACGTATCAGAGATTGTGCTAGAAAACGCTTACCGACAAGGTCAGTCTATTAGTATCACTGAACAGCTAGGTACTAGTACGGTTAAAGAAATCATTCGTTTCATGCATGCCTTAGAGCGTGACGGTTTATTAGATCGCAATCTCGAGTTTCTGCCCAGTGATGAGGAGCTTATTGAGCGTCAATCTAAGGGATTAGGTCTCACTCGGCCAGAGCTTGCGGTATTAGTGGCTTATGGCAAGATGGTGCTGAAAGAATGGTTTAATGTTCCTGAAGTCACCGAAGACAGCTACTTGAGCCAAACCCTGATTAAGTCGTTCCCTGTGCTGTTGCAAAAACGCTACGCAGAACAGATGAACCATCACCCTTTACGTCACGAAATTGTAGCGACTCGACTCGCTAACAAAGTGGTAGATAATGCCGGTTTTAATTTTGTAACGCGTTTAGTTGAAGAAACGGGCGCTAACCCTGCTGAAATATGTACCTGCTATGTAACGGCCTGTGAAGTGTTCGGCGTTTGGGATCTATTTGAGAAAATTGAAGCTTTAGATAATAAAGTGAGTGCCCAGCTGCAGTTGAAAATGATGGACAACATGCGTCGTATTATACGCCGAGCTACACGTCGTTTCTTAACCCTTAGGGACCGGTCACTAACTATCACTCAACAAATAGCACGTTATCAGCCAAGTTACCTGCAATTGCAAAAAAACTTGATGGACGTTCTCGCAGCGGAAGAAGTAAAACTGGTCAATGCAGAGTCGCAAGAGTTGCAACAGCAGCACGTACCGGCAGATATTGCTTGTGCCATGGCTAAAATGAATTCACTTTACTCCGTGCTCGATCTCACTGAAGTGGCAGAGCAAGCTGAGCAAGATATCGTGCAAGTGGCCAAGCTTTATTTCAACTTGGGAACCAACATCGGATTACACTGGTTCTTAGAGCAAATCGATTTACAAAGTGTTGATAACCATTGGCAAGCCCTAGCGCGCTCTTCCTTTAGAGAAGATCTCGATTGGCAACAGCGTCAGTTAACGGTGAGCGCTTTAAAATGGGCTGCAAAAATGGAAAGTGAGACTCCGTTGGATGATTGGTTAGTAGCACATGAAGCCCTGTTAGACCGATGGAACCACATGTTAGCGGACTTTAAGACCGGAAATACCCACGAGTTTGCAAAATTTTCGGTATTATTGAGGGAATTAAACCTATTAAATTTAAATTGCTCCGTAAATTAGTATAAAATACTGCCCCCGAAGCCCTGCATCTTCGGGGGTCTTATACTAGGAGTCTACATGTACTACCCACTCGCTCGAAAACTTATTTTCCAACTTGATCCTGAGCGTGCTCATGATCTTACTATTGAAATGTTTAAACGTACTGGTGGCACCCTATTAGATCGGGTTTATCGCCAGAATGTTCCATCGAACCCGGTTGAGCTGATGGGCTTAACTTTTCCTAATCCGGTTGGTTTAGCGGCGGGATTAGATAAAAATGGCGAGTGTATTCAAGCGTTTGACGCAATGGGTTTTGGCTTTGTTGAAGTTGGTACTGTTACTCCTCGTGCTCAATCAGGTAACGATAAGCCGCGCATTTTCCGAGTATTAGAGGCCGAAGGTTTAATTAACCGAATGGGCTTTAATAACTTAGGGATCGATAATTTAATTAATAATGTCGAACAAAGTCAATTCAAGGGGATCCTTGGGATCAACATTGGTAAAAACTTTGATACGCCGGTAGAAAAGGGTAAAGATGATTATTTAATAGGCATGAATAAAGCATTTCAACATGCTTCTTATATTGCTGTTAATATTTCTAGCCCGAATACGCCTGGTTTAAGATCTTTACAATACGGAGAAGCATTGGAAGATCTATTAAAGGATCTGACTGAGCGTAAAGATCAATTAAGTCAGCAATATAATAAACATGTCCCTTTATTGATCAAAATAGCACCAGATTTATCAGAAGAAGAGATTGAACAAATAAGTGATTCACTGCTTAAATATAAATTGGACGGTGTTATTGCAACCAATACAACCCTAGAACGCTCAATGGTAGAGGGTATGCCTCATGCTGGAGAGGCCGGTGGTTTAAGTGGACGCCCATTGCAACTTAAATCTACCGAAGTTATTCGAAAATTAGATCATTATTTAAAATCTGAGATCCCTATTATTGGTGTAGGTGGAATAGATTCTGCTATGGCTGCTAAAGAAAAAATGGATGCCGGCGCTAAATTGGTCCAAATATACAGCGGTTTTATTTATAAAGGCCCAGAATTAATTAAACAAATATCTAAAGCTATATAAAAATTAGTAAATATATTTGTTATTGTAGAGCTCTCGTAGTACATTTGTTTATTAAGTGAGCTCTACACGGATAGTTTTGTCTTTATAAAATGTTAATTCAACCAAATAAACACTGGCACTGGGTATTCGATTCTAATAAGGGAGTTATGACTCTTGAGTTAGGGCCTGAAATGCTGTTTGTGTCAAAGCTGTGTAAAAAGCGTTGTGTGCAACATGCCCAAGAAGACAGTCCGTTTACTGCAGAGCACACTCAACTTTATTATCAATTTTTAGAGCAATTAGATTCATGTAATTGGTCTGATCCTATCAAAGTACAAATTTGCCTTAATGCGGTAGCTTCGGCTCAATTCTTAAAGCCATTGATGCCACAAAGCTGGTTTTTCAAGAGTGTCGCCACTAATTTGCACACTCAATTAGCCTTAGGTGAGCTGGCAGTATTGCAAACAGAGCAGTCTCAGACTCGTTGTGTCGTTGTTGAAGTAAGTGAGCAAACTTACACTTTAATGACAATCGAAGCGGGTATGGTACTAGATGAGCGTAAAACGCTAAATCAGTTTGAAGCCATAAAGGTGATGCAAGATAGAGTCGTGTCATTATCGCG
This sequence comes from Agarivorans sp. TSD2052, assembly GCF_023238625.1. Lineage (NCBI taxonomy): Bacteria > Pseudomonadati > Pseudomonadota > Gammaproteobacteria > Alteromonadales > Alteromonadaceae > Agarivorans > Agarivorans sediminis. Next base: position 2,428,817 of record NZ_CP096670.1, on the reverse strand, counting down.
ACTAATGCAACATCAAAACAGCTTCGCACAAACCGGTTAATCAAACACCAATTCTAACAATTGTTGGCGCATCTTTTGGCTAATCAGTGGTTGTGCCTGCTGATTTGGATGAATGCCATCATTTTGCATAAATTCTGCTTGGGTGGCTAATTCTTCAATAAAGAATGGTAAATAAGTGACCTGATGTTTTTCGGCGATGGCAGGGTAAAGCCCTTCAAATGCTTGGCGATAGCGTTTGCCATAATTTGGCGGTATGCGGATCTGCATTAGCGCCACTTTTATATCTTGTTGCTTAGCGAGTTCTATTATCGCTTCTAAGTTTGTTTCTATGTTACCAGTAGGATGGCCTTGTAAACCATCGTTACCGCCTAGTTCAATGAGTAACCCATCCACATTATGCTGCTCTAATAAACCGGGTAGTCGACGTAAACCGCCGGCGGTGGTTTCGCCACTAATACTTGCATTAATGAGATCCACGCGCTTATTGTTGTCGTTATAGTACTGCTGACTAAGTGCAACCCAAGCTTGATCAATTGACATGCCATAGCCAGCACTCAAGCTATCACCTAGAATTAAGATAGACTTTTCATTAGAGAAAGCCTTTGTATTCAATGTAAAAAAGAGTAAAACAACTAGAGTAAACAGCGATATAAACTTACTTTTACGGCTAACCAACATTCTCGAGCACCTATCTATGCCAATAAATAAACCAGTTTCAGCGACTAACATAATCATAAATGCCGATGGACTCAATCATCATGTTGTAACGCCTGGTGGAAATTTAAGTTTGTTGAATGACATTCATCTCAAAATAGAGCAAGGAGAGTCATTAGCTATCGTGGGTGCATCAGGGTCTGGTAAAACCACCTTATTAAGCATTCTCGCGGGTTTAGACAGTGCCACCAATGGCATTATTCATCTTTGTGGTGAGGATCTAACCCGCTTAGATGAAGAACAGCGGGCCAGACTAAGACGCGATAACGTAGGGTTTATTTTTCAACAGTTTCTTCTGGTACCCGCTTTAACAGCACTTGAAAACGTGATGTTACCAGCAGAGCTAAAAGGCCTAGCTAATGCTAAGCAGATAGCCGAACAATGGCTTGAGAAAGTGGGTTTAGCAGAGCGCCATCACCATTACCCAAATCAGTTGTCTGGCGGAGAACAGCAGCGCGTGGCGATTGCTCGGGCATTTATTAGTCAGCCTAAAGTACTGTTCGCGGACGAGCCTTCGGCAAACTTGGATAATACCAATGGACAGATTATCGAAGATTTACTCTTCGAGCTTAACCAGCAATCAGGAACAACACTAGTGCTAGTGACGCACGAGTTAAAACTCGCTGAGCGTTGCGCAAGACAGATTACCCTGCAAGCTGGTCGAATAGTCAATCAATAAGGAACAAACCATGAGAAGTTTAATTTGGCGTTTGTTTCGGGCTGAGCTACGACGTGGAGAATTAACTATTGTCGCTGCGGCTATTGTATTAGCTGTGAGCTCCGTGTGGTTGTTTACCAGTATTACCGATCGCATGGAACAAGCCATTTTCAACAAAAGCGGCGACTTCATAGCGGCCGACCGTGTGGTGCGAAGTGCGCATCCGGTTGATTTACCCTTGAGCTCTCAGGCTGAAAAGCTGCGATTAGATTATGCTGAACAATTACTGTTTCCTTCGATGGTTTATGGTAATGAAAAGTTGGTGTTAGCGAGCGTTAAAGCGGTATCTGCACAATATCCTCTCAAGGGTAGCTTGCGGATCAGTAAACATAAGACCGAAGCCGATACTTATTTAGCCAAAGGTATTACATCAGGGGAAGCGTGGTTAGCAGAGCGTTTGTTTTATCAGTTAAATGTGGATGTCGGTGACCGCATAGAAATTGGAGAGGGCGAATTTGTCATTTCTGGGCGTATTGTTAACGAGCCTGATGCGCCTTTTAGTGTGTTTATGACCGCGCCTCGAGTGATTATTAGTATTAACGATGTGGCCAGTACTGACGTTGTGCAACCGGGCAGTCGCTTGGCTTATCGCTATATGTTTGCTGGTGACAAACCCGCATTAGCAGAATTAGAAAACTGGGTAACACCGCTATTAGCAGACAATCAACGATTGGTTAATGTGAGTAGTGGTAGTTCGCCGTTAGCTGGAGCCCTTCAGAAAGCGCAACAGTTCTTATTATTAGCTGGTTTGATTGGTATTCTGCTTGCCAGTGCTGCGATTGCCGTAGCGAGTCGGCTCTATTGCCAACGCCACTATGACACCGTGGCAATGTTCAAGGTTTTAGGCGCTAGCAAACAACAAATAAGATCTATTTATTTAGGTCATCTGTTTATTGTGGTGCTGTTTTCCATTGTTATTGGGGTGGCCTTGGCATTCATTATTCAATGGCCGGTGGTCAACTATGTGCAAAGTTTACTCAATATCTCGCTACCTAGCGCAGGCACATCACCGTATTTAATGGCGGTAGGAAGTGGCTTAATTTGTGGTTTAGCGTTTACTCTTCCTACGTTGATTCAGCTATTTGATATAGCGCCAATGCGAGTCATTCGCAGAAACAGTGACGATGGCGTCGTTAATCCCCTTTGGGGAGCTATGTGGATGTTGCTAAGTGTTTTTGCTTTGCTACTGCTATACAGCGGCTCATTGAAGCTTAGTCTTATTTTGCTGGGAGTGGGGGTTCTTGCCGTGGCGGCCTTATTAGTGCTTAGCCAGCTTTTACTGTGGCTGGGTAAGAAGCGCGCGGCAAACTTGAAAAATCTGAGCTTAAAGATTGCAATATCGTCTTTATATAAACGTGCAAAGCAAAACCGGGTACAGTTAATCGGTTTTACTGTAGCCATTAAGTTAGCCTTAGTGGTGTGGGTTATCCAGCAAGATTTGATTAGTGAGTGGCAACAACAATTACCGGAAGGCGCGCCTAATCACTTTATGTATAACATCAGTGAGCAACAAAAGCCTTTGTTAGTAGAGCGCTTTGCAGCAGAAAATGTAGAGCTAACAGATATGTTTCCTATGTTACGTGGCCGTTTGGTAGCGATAAACGGGGACTCGGTCAGTCAGCAGCGTGAAGGTGAGTATTCTGAGAAAGACTCATCCCGAAGAAGAGGCGCTGGGCGTGAACTCAATTTAAGTAGTGTGGCAAACCTACCTTATCGAAATCAACTGCTGGAAGGGCAATGGTTTACTGAACAAAGTCAGCGTCAGGCATCTGTCGAGCAAGATTTTGCCGAGCGATTAGACATCAAACTCAATGATACGTTGGCGTTTATGGTGGGCTCTACGCAAATAGAAGTAAATGTAAGCAGTATTCGTAGTGTTGATTGGAATACTATGCAGCCCAATTTTTATATCTTACTCAGTCAAGATATCTTGCAGCAGTTCCCTACAGGCTACTTAACCTCGTTTAATCTTCCTCAAGACAAAAGTGCTTGGATTGCTGAGACAATGGGGCGTTTTCCTACCTTGGTGCTGATCAACGTAAAGGCATTAATAGACCAATTGTCGCAAGTCGTCGACCAAGTGTCGCTGGCACTACGTTTAGTGTTAATCGTGGTATTGTTGGCGAGCAGTTTGGTGTTATATGCTCAAGTTCAAAGTTCCCTAGAAGAACGGCGTCAACAAACAGTGATCCTTCGAACCTTAGGCGCTAGTGCTAAGTTGTTACGCAATGCGATTATCTATGAATTTGTTATTTTAGGTTTGTTAGCCGGCTTCATTGCAGCCAGCGCGGCGCAAACCATATTGTTGTTACTGCAAGTCATGGTGTTTGATATTGGCGCTTCAGTTAACTGGGGATTGTGGCTGTTGGGGCCGGTGATAGGCACCTTGTTAGTGTCGGTAATGGGAGCCGGTGCAACCCTGCGCTTATTGAAACAAAATTCTGCTCAATTGGTCAGAAATTTGAACTAGCTAGACAGTTATTAATATCTGGCCTAAAGACGTTTCATTATCAGCTAGATTGATTATATACTTATAAATAAATGTAATAAGAAATCAGCTAACGGACTAGGTAGTGCTAGCTCTATAGCGCCAGAGAATTTAACTAAATGAAATTGCAGCAGTTACGTTATATCGTTGAAGTCGCCAATAACAATCTTAATGTTTCGGCGACAGCGGAAAGCTTATATACCTCACAACCCGGTATTAGTAAGCAAATCCGTTTACTTGAGGATGAGTTAGGGGTTCAGATTTTTAAACGCAGTGGCAAGCATCTCAGTCAAGTCACCCCTGCGGGCAAAGAAATAATCCGCATTAGTAACGAAATTATGGCTAAGGTGGAGAGTATCAAAGCCGTTGCTAATCAGCATACTCATCCAGATCAAGGCTCGCTAAACATTTCTACTACGCATACTCAGGCCCGTTATGCCTTGCCTGAAGTCATTCAGAGCTTTATTCATCGATATCCAAATGTATCTTTAAATATGCATCAAGGTACACCCAATCAAATTAATGAGGCGGTGGCTAAAGGCAGTGCTGATTTTGCCATTGCCACAGAAGCCTTACATATTTTTTCAGACTTGGTGATGCTGCCTTGTTATCACTGGAATCGCAGTATTCTCGTGCCAAAAGAACATGAGCTTGCACGAAAACACCTAAATGGTGAAGTGGTTACTATTAACGACCTAGCTAAACATTCTATTGTCACTTACATTTTTGGCTTTACTGGACGCTCTGATCTCGACGACGCCTTTGGTCGCGCAGGTAAGGTGCCTAAAATCGTATTTACCGCGACGGATGCAGACGTCATTAAAACCTATGTACGAATGGGAATTGGTGTCGGTGTGTTGGCGAGTATGGCGATTGATAAACAGCATGATCAAGACCTCGTGGCCATTGATGCAAGCCACTTATTCAGAGCAAGTACCACTAAAATCTGTTTCAGAAAAGGCACTTTTTTACGTACTTATATGTACGATTTCATTGAAGGCTTTGCTCCACATCTTACGCGCAATATTGTTGATAAGGCTGTACAGGCAAAAACCTTAGATGAGGTAGAGGCTTTATTTGCGGATGTCGATTTACCTGTCATGTAAGTATGTGATGTGAAGACTTATTAAAGCAGCCTCGTTGAGCAATTTCCTGGCTGCTTTTTTTATCTACCAAATAGCGCAGAACAGTTTATCTTCGCGCGTAACATTGAATGAGCTCGACTCATTGTTATGACAATGAGAGCCGTGATGACAAATCGCCTATTAGAGGCTACTTCGTAGACTTCTCTAGCATTTATCTTTAAGCTCGACCTAGTGGTTAATGTTTTGTTACAGGGTTGTACAATCATTATTTATTCAACTACTTCAACAACGCAGGGAAGAGGCGTGCTTAAGCAATACCACCATGAAAGCTAACCTATTATGCCGTATGGGCAAACTGCCGTTTATTGTTTTATTGTGTTGCTGGTTTACGCTATCCAAAGCCTATGCAGAACCCCTTACCGCACTTCACGTCAATGGCCTAGAAGACGGCTTACGCCTAGGACAACACTTTCAGGTTTGGCATGACCAAGATGGCCGAGCCGATTTGGCCGATGCCATGGCCGCATTTCGTTTAAACAACTTTAAGCGACTGGAAAGCAAAGGCTCTACGGGTTTACAAGCTGGCGCGTTCTGGAGTGTCTTTTATTTACATAATGATAGTGATAAACCTATAACTCTTAACCTAGAGTATGTTGACCATCAGCTCATCTACTTGAATGCTTACCAACGCAATACCCAAGACCCTAGCTTTTTAGAAATAGCAGACCTAGCTCTCAGTAACTCTTTTTCCGAGCGTTTAGTGAGTCATCAGCGCTTTGTGGTACCTGTTGAGCTTGGTGCTGGCGAAACACATCAGTTCTATTTTCGATTCGGCTCTGACGAGAAGGGATTTGTATTCCCTGAATTAAGGCTCTGGCAACCCGATAAAATGCACTACGTGCAAAGCATCGAGCTAGGCAGTATTGCCTTTCTAGTTGGGGGCTTAGCCTTAATGGCGATTATCTCATTAGTTACCGGTATCGCCACCAACGATAAAACCTACTATGCCTATTTTGTTTATGCCTCTACTAAGTTAGCGACTTGGCCAACCATTCTTGGTTTTACTCACATGTTTTTCATTCGTGATGATTTTCATTGGAGTTATATGTCTCTCACTGGGGCAATGTCGATCATGACCGGTGTTATATTTGCGCGCATTTTCTTGCAAACTAAGTTATATACGCCTCGCTTAGATTATGTGCTCAAATTTATGATTCTTAATGCCGGCTTATTAGCCTTGGCTGCACTCACTCGTGAAACGGTATTCTCGGTGATGCTTATCACTATAGCCTTGTTATTGTATCCGGTACTGGCCATCGCAAGTTTGATTCGTTGGTATCAAGGCTCTCGTGAATCCGCAGTGTATACCTTAGGTTGGATAGTGCTTGTGGTTGGCTTGTTTAGCCAAGCATTGCGTGACTTAGGTTTAGTTGAGCATACGTTTGTCACTTATTATTGGCCGGTGGTCGCTTCTTACAGCGAGATGATGGTAATAATGGTAGCTATGGGGATTCATTTATTCCGTCTACGCCGCCTAAAAGAGCAAGCAGAGTTGCGTTACCGTAGTCAATTAGAACGGGCTAAACAAGAGCTTGAAATTTTGGTTTTTGAACGTACACAGGCATTAGAAATAGCCAAATCAGAAGCTGAGAAAGAAGCCCGTACAGACCTATTAACGGGCATTAATAACCGGCGTAGTTTTATGGCCAAGGCTGAAGCGATGTTTGACCGTTGTCGTAATCGCTCTCACCCAATGTCGATGTTAATGTTTGATATAGACCACTTTAAAAAGATTAATGATACTCATGGCCATGCCATTGGAGATAAAGCCTTACAATTGTTTGCTAATGCGATAGAAAATGAAATCCGAGATGGCGATGTATTTGGCCGCTTAGGTGGCGAAGAGTTTGGACTTGCCTTAAGTGCTGATAAAGATACCGCCACTCAAACAGCTGAACGTTTACGCAGCGAAGTTGAAAAGTTAGTTGTTGATGCAGGAGGAGTTCAAGTTCGCTTCACGACGAGCATTGGTGTCGCATTGATGGATTCTGAGGAAAGCATTGAACAATTAATTAGCGTATCTGACCAAGCACTTTATCGCGCTAAAGAAAGCGGGCGAAATAAGGCCATGGTTGCTTAACTAGCAAAAGAACAGCACAGCTTAATGAGAGTTAGAGTGTATTGGTAACACTATTCTGGGAAACCCTCAAACTGTTTAAGTTGGCTTACTTGATGATACCAACTGGCTTGTTCTGCGGTAAAAATGTGGTCTTGAGGGGCTAAGCTTGGGCTGCTATCTAAGGATCCCGCCGGAATAATTACCCAATGCTTTGTGCTCGATAAATAGGGCATAGCGCTACCACAAGCACCGCAGAATCCGTTGGAGATAGCCCGACCAGGTAGGTCAAATTGTTTAACTAGCGATTGCCCCTTTATCCATTGAAAATGAATAGGCCTTATAAACAGATTAGCCACATGAGCACTCCCCGAGACTTTCTTACATTGATCGCAATGACATAAATGAAATTGCTCAAATTTGTCATTCACGTCAAATTCAACACCGCCGCACAAACAGCTACCTTTTAGTCTATTCATTTTATCTCCTGCAGAAATCAATGCCTTAGCATAAACCACATAGCTAGTTTTAATATATCACATGGTTATAAGTGGATGGCTCCAAGTTGTACATTATAGCAACATTTGGCTTTGGTGATTTTTCTGTCCATATGTTTATACAGCTAAAGATAGTAAATACCATATAAAAAGCAGCAATATACGGCTAGGTATGGTATTTATTAAATTTGTAACACGCACTGTCTGTAACTTTATTGTGTAACTAATGATTAACATCATGCGGTTGGCGGGGGCAGTGTTGACTTATATCTGAGTATTTAAGTTATATAAAATGTAAGCAAATGGATTGCTTCAGTAGATTTAGGGACAAATCGTGAACACATTAGCAACTACCAAAATAGCAGTAGCAGTTGGTTTAAGCACTGTATTGCTCGGCTGTAGCCAAAACCTCAAAGAACCATCGCAAAACTACCAACAAGCGGTCATACAGGCGGCGTTTCCTACTGTAAAGGATGTTAGCCATACGCTCTTCGCACTAAACCCAGAAAACACACTTTTGCAATGGAACGAACAAGCCGATAAGGTGCTAGTGTTGACTTGGAAAAGTCAGTCAGCCATTGATCAGTTTCTATTGCCTAATAGCCATAGTTCAAACAACCCTAACTATCCTATTTGGGTCACCTTAGCGCCTCAAGTTAAACACTTCTGCCAACAATACTTACAGCAACAACCTGAGCGCAACGATCAACAATTAGCATTGCGTTTAAAACAGTATTTAGGTTTAGACGCAAGCTGGAACTATGACGCTTTTGTAGAGATGTACGTAGCACCAGAAGATTTATTCCGCCCTTGTGTTGATCCGCAAATTGATGACCACTCGTGTGTTTTAGCTAGCGACCAAATGGCTAGCTCGGTAAAAGGGATTGAAGATTACGCTAACTTTTATCAAGCCCTGTATTTTAAGAGTTTCAGGGGATCGGGTACTGGCGTGCCTTGGACAGGCTTAGGTTATACCTATGATTGGGGTAATCCTATTTCTAAACAAGGAGCCAGCGAGTATATCCTAGTACCCGGTGGTGAATATCAGATTAATGCTGTCATTCCTACTGGGCAATATTGCCGATGAGTGATACCGATTCCCTACAGAAGATCAGTCAGTTTTTAAATAGTAATCCGGCTTTTGCCGCTTGTGACAAAGAAGACTTAGCGCGATTGCTCGCTAATGTCACGATTCAAAAATTTGCTGAAGGAGAGGTACTCTGCCAATCCGGAGACCAAGCCAATAATCTTTATTATTTGCTCAATGGTCAGTTAGAAACCACCAATAAGGATCAGGCAAAGGGACCTATCAGTGGTTTTTTTGGTGAAGAGTCAACACTGGGCATGCGTAGCTATATCTACGACATCGAAGTGGTCGATTGTGCCGAAGTGGTAGTATTACCGCTCGCGGCGGTGAAAGCTTTAGATCGTTATTCCAGTTTTAAGCAATGCCTATTAGATAGCTTTCATGCCCGTTTGGCCGGGCAAACCTATATTGAAGTTGATTTAGCGCCTAAAGTAGAAGTCGAAATAGGCTATCGCTTGTTGATTGGCTGGTTATTCGCGTTGATTACACCAGTAATGATTTACTTCGGTCTTACGCTTAGTGGCGAGCCTTTGCATCAAGATGCCATTTATTTTGCGTCTATCTTAGGCATCTGTTCCATTATGTGGATCTTTCGATTGCTTCCCGACTATGTGCCAGGGTTATTTGCCATACTCAGTGCGGTATTACTGGGTATAAGCTCTAGCGAATCGGCTTTTTCCGGATTTTCTAGCAATAGTTTTTTCATGGCTTTAAGCATTTTGGGTTTAAGTGCCGTGATCAGATCGTCTGGCCTCAGTTATCGAATGCTGTTGCATCTTTTACTCATTGGTCCGGCGTCAAAAATTTGGTACAACCTCAGTTTTTTCAGTGTAGGCGCGTTGTTAACACCTGTTGTACCCACGGTGAATGGTCGTGTAACTATTGTCGCGCCGTTCCTCAAAGATTTACTCAGTGGCGCTTCTAAAGAAGCTCGTGAGCAAGAAGGACCGCGTTTAAAAGCTAGCTTGTTGTTTGGCGCAAGTTTGCTCTCACCAATATTTGTTAGTAGTAAATCAGTAAACTTCATTGTACTGGGCATGCTGCCACAGCAGGTACAACAGTATTTTCAATGGTTAGATTGGTTGCTGGCCGCCATTGTTTGTGGTTTGGTTGTGTTGGCTTTATATACCGTTGCGTTGTGCTGGATATACCGCAACAAACAAGCGTTAAAGATCCCAAAATCTATCAGCCGGCAGCAGCTCAGAACGTTAGGCCCACTTAACCCCGCTGAATGGTCTTCAGTACTTGGGCTTATTGTGTTAATCGCCAGTTTGCTGTTTGCCAATATCCATCGGATTGAAGTGGCTTGGGTCGCGTTAGCCATATTGTTTTACTTATTGATGTTCGGCTTTTTAAATACCAATCAGTTCCGTTCAAAAATTGACTGGAGTTTTTTGGTTTTTTTGGGTTCGTTGATCGGCATGGTCGACATTATAAATCAGGTAGAATTGGATGTTTGGTTAACCAGTAAAATATATTGGTTAGCAATATATATGCAGCAAAGTTTGGCCTTATTCGTAGTAATGCTAGCGCTTATCGTTAGTGTCGTCCGTTTAGTGTTACCTATCAATGCGACAGTGGTCATTTTAGCCACCTTGTTGATTCCCGCATCTATAGAAGTAGGAGTGAATCCATGGGTGATTGGCTTCTTAATACTGTTCCTTTCAGAAAGCTTTTTTTGGCCGTTTCAGGCTTCTTATTACATGCAGTTTTTAAGTTTAACCAGCGGCGTCGTCACCGCTGATGAATCGAAACTGATGAAACTCAACCTGTCGGTTTATCTGTTTAAGCTAGTGGCGGTGTATCTCAGTATCCCGTATTGGCAAAGTATGGGGCTTATCTAATGAAGAAATTATTGTTAAGCATCGTTATGTTTAGTTTTTTGGTTGCCACCATTGCCATCACCCTCATTGAAGGTTCATCTCGGCCTAGGTTGTTGATATTACATAGCTACAATACTGATTATTCGTGGACTAGAACGGTTAATCAAGGCATTGAGCGAGCGAAAACAGCGCACCTGAATGTTGATATCCGTTATCACTACATGAATACCAAAAACCAATCTAGCGAAGCCGCGAAAAAGCGCGCTGCAACGGTGGCCAAAAGGGTGGTGGACTCTTTTCAACCCGACGTAATGATAGTGATTGATGATGATGCGCAACGCCTTGTTGCTGCCGAGTACATTGATAAGCCCGATATCCAAATTGTGTTTGCCGGGGTCAACGCTGAGTTAGAAACCTACGGTTATCAACATGCCAGTAATGTAACCGGTATTTTAGAACGCAAATCGGTATCGGCGGTGAAAGAAGTTTTACGCTTGTTGGTTGAGGCCCAACCCATACCAGGACAACTCGCCGGGAAAATTATTTATCTTTCGGATAATTCATCTTCAGCCAAACACGATGGGAATTATTTGGCCAAGCAAGTTTGGTCACCCATTGATTATCAAGGGCATGTGGTGGTGAATAGCTTCACGGAATGGCAGCAAGCGGTGTTATCTCTGGAAGGTAACTACAAATACTTAATGGTGGGTGGCTATCGCAAGTTATTAGGGGGCGAGGACGGCAAGTTTGTTTCAGCGCAAACGGTTGCGCAATGGACCGAACAGCATTCGACATTACCGATTATTGGTATCAATGCCTTTAATTCTGAAGACGGCATGATGCTGTCAGTTGGCGCCTCTCCTTTTGAGCAGGGAGAAGTCGCTTTTAATTTTGCGCTGGAGCTACTGAATGAACCGAAACATCTAGCCGAGTTGCCAATTACCGTATCTAAACAGTATGTCGTAGCACTGCGTCGGAAAGCATTACTGAAGCGTGAAATAGTCGTGCCAAAGGTTTTGGAAGCCTTTGCTCGTGCCACGAACAATTACTATGAATAAAAATAGCAAAGGAAGACTATTTTGAAAATGAAATGGAACCTACGACGCCGTCTCTTATTGCTCGGTTTTATCGTGGTTATTTTGAGTGCTTTAGTCACCAGTTTTGAGCAGTTAAAGCAATGGTTCAACCACACTGGTACCAATACCCTTGTCTTGGCGGTAGTGGGGCCGATGAGTGGGCCTGAAGCAGACAAGGGAATTGCAATGTTAAATGGTGCCAAACTGTTTGTTCGCCAATACAACATGCAACAGCAAGACAAACAAATAGCCCTTACGATACAGCAATACGATGATGGTAATAATGTCGTAAAAGCCGAACAAATTGCCAGGCAATTAGCCAAGACTAAAAAGGTGCTTGCTGTATTAGGACACCGTGCTTCAGCCACGTCAATTAAAGCTGCCGGTATTTATCAACGCGCAGGCTTGCCTATGATCGGCGGCTCTGCGACGGCACCTGAAATTACCCAAGATAATGCTTGGTCATTTAGGGTAATCCCAGATAACCGATTACAGGGCAGTTTTGTTGCAGAGTATATGGCTACCTTAGGCAAGAACAAAGCTGCTTTGGTGTATAGCCAAGACAAATTTGGCGAATCGTTAGCCAAGGCCTTTTTGGCAGGGGCAAACCGCTTAGCCATTGATGTAAGCCAGTTTCCGTTTGATTTAAAAGGAGATTGGCAGCAGCAGGCTGAAACTATAAACCAACAAATACGATCCCTAGGTCATACCGGTGCAATATTTCTTGCAGTGCATGACGTTGAGGGCGCGGTATTGGTGAGTACCTTAAAAAACCAACACCCCAGTTGGTTAATGATTGGCAGCTCGTCGATCGGTAAACAAAGTTTCCCTGAACGTTTTAAAGATCGTAACCACGAACGAGAGGTCTCTGGTTATTACACGAATGGAATGTTTGCGGTTAGCCCAATACTATTTGATGTAGCGAGTGAGTCTGCTCAAATGTTTTATCAGAGTTTTAGCCAAGATTTTGGTTACCCACCTAGTGGTGTAGCAGCGGCTTATTATGATGCTGCGACGATTGCCGCTAGTGCCTTAGATTTAGCATCGAGCCTATCGGGAGGCGAACAAGAGTTTGTTAAGCTCGATTTATCGCAACAACGCTCAGCGATTAGAATTCAACTAGCCGGACTCAATTCACCAAGTGCTGCCATACAGGGGCTCACACATCCCTTATATTTTGACCCGCAAGGTAATGTATTACGCCCTATGCAAGTGGGGCTATTTAGTGGTGGCTCGTTTGTGTCAGCGCCTATTCAATTGCAAGCCGTATTAGGAGAAAAACTCCGTACCCGACGAACCGACGTTGTTTATACCGGAATTGAAATGCAGACCATTAATGAATTTTCCCCAGTAGATATGACGTTTAAAGCTAAGTTTAAGCTGTGGTTTAGAAGTACGCCGGGGGTAAATGCTGAGGATATTGCATTTCTAAACGCAGTGGGCGACTTAACACTTGGTGAGCCTATAGAGTCATATTTCACGAGCCAAAGCGTTTATAAGCTCTACCAAGTAGAAGGGATGTTTTTGGCCGATGCAAAACCCGGCAGGGCGGCATTTGGCGAGTACCAGTTAGGGGTGAGTTTTCGTCATCGAACCTTGCCAAGAAGTGAGTTAATCTACGTAGCGGATATCGTTGGCTTGGGTCAAACTGCGCTACATCGGAACGATAACAATCAACATAAGGTGCAGTTTGATACAAACCAATGGCAGCAAAACCAAGGTTTATCTTTTCAAGATACCTTACGTAAACGCAGTTTAGGTGATCCCAAATATCTTCATTCTGATCGCCAAGCTATCGAGTTCTCTCGCTTTAATTCCTTGAGTTCTGTTCATGAAAATGTGTTGAGCTTACGCGGGCGTATACCAGCGCAATGGCAACAAATTATCTTTTATAGCAGCGTATTGGCTTGGTTGGTCTATGCCTTGATATTAGACTTTAAACTATTGGGCCGATTACCAAGAGCTTATGCGTTAGGCAATAAGTTACTTTACGCTTTATTTATTGCATCAGCTGAACCGCTATTCTTAGATTGGCTTGCCCAGAACTATCCTAATACCAATCAATTATTTGCTAGTACCTGTTTTGATGTTTTGTGGTGGTTATTGTTTGCTTCAACGTTAGCGTTGTTAATTGACTTACTGGTCTGGGATCCCATCGAAAGGCGCAGTGGCCGCCAAGTGCCAAAAATTATGCGTCACCTGACTCGTGGCCTAGCGTACATTGGCGCTGTTTTTGCTATTTTGTCTTTCGTTTATCAGCGGGAGTTAACCAGTTTGTTGGCCACGTCTGGTTTAGTGGCGATGATTTTGGGCTTGGCCTTGCAGTCTAACCTCGTTAATATTTTTTCGGGTATTGCCATTAGTTTAGAGAAACCCTTCAAATTAGGGGACTGGATCAGCATTGCTAGCTACGGTGGCCCAATAGTGGGGGAGGTCATCGACATGAACTGGCGAACCACCAAGGTAAAAACAGCTGACAATACGCTGTACTCCATCCCTAACAACACCTTAGCTAATGCTAACTTAAATAACGTGAGCAGTAGTGGTCAGATTGTTACCGGCGGATTTTCAATTTCGGTGAACAAACAGCTAGAACCGATGCAAATTATTCCGCGGATCGAGGCCATACTGATAGCAATAGAAGCGGTTAAGCGGGTTTACGTTGATATTTCAAATATTGGTTCTGACACTGTAGATTATCAAATCAAACTGGTTCATGGGGTCGACGATACAGCACAAACTACCGATTTAGTTTGGCAGGCTATTTGGGGTTTAGACAGTGAAATAAGAAATGAATTAGCAGCGTTAGAGCCGACAGAAGAAAACGAGTCTGAGGACCTATAAGTTTAATGCACGGCAGAGAAGGAGTTTGCTATGCTAACTCCTTCACAAATTGCAAGGACCTATAGATGCAGTTGCATATCACTAATGGAGACATGGTCGGCGACATGTTGACCGCATCTAATGTGTTACAAGGCCATGTCCTCTGCTGGAGAGATGTATTACATGATGGGCCGATTGTCGCCACAGAGGGCTTGCCTTATCTAACGGCGAGAGCCAATTTTATCTATACAACAATGGTGTTAGATAGCCCTTTAAGTTGCGCTGAAGTCAGCGAGCAAGCGATCTTAGATGATTTTTTACAGCGTCAAGACATTCTGGATAATCTCAATGATTATAGCGAGATAGTGCTGTGGTTTGAGCACGATCTTTATGATCAGTTGCAGTTGGCGGAATGCCTTTATCAATTGGCTAAATACCCCAATATAGTAAGTAAAGTAAGCCTAATATGTATTGGAGAGCACCCTGAGGTTGATGTTTTTCATGGCTTAGGCAATTTACATCTTGAACAACTGGAAGCGCTATACCCACAGCGCGCCGCCTTACATTGCGAACAACTAGCCTTGGGCCAGCAAATTTGGCTGGCGATGGCCAGTGCCACCCCTTTAGCATTGAGCCGTGTTATGGCTGATAACCTAGCACCCTTGCCATTTATGGCTGCGGCATTAACTCGTTTTGCTCAGGAGTATCCTTCTACGGTGAATGGTTTAAGCTTAACTCAACAGTTGATCTTACAAACGCTGGACGAGCAGCATGATCAACAAGCGCTTAACCACGACGGCCTCAGCTTTGACCAGTTATTTACGCATTTGCAACGCGCGGAAGACGCTCCGTTTCTTGGTGATGTTTGGTTAAGCAAAGAGCTTTTGTTTCTGGCTAAGCTAAAGCCTGCATATCTATGTATCGATAAACCCAATGGTGACATATGGGATCAAGATGCAAGGTATCAGATAAGCCAAGAGGGGCGTCAAGCCATACAGGGAAAAAGAGCCTTAACCGTTGAGCAGTTAGGTGGACAATGGCGTGGTGGCGTTAACATACACCGACAAAACTATTGGTGTTGGGATCACCATGGTGCTTGTTTTGTCATGCGATAAGCGACAACAGCCACGCTTAGCCTGGCTGTTGTTTAATTAGGGACTTAGTTGCAGTCGCTATCAAGCGGTTCTCCCGACAAAGACTTTGCATAACTATCAAAACAGCGCGGTAATGGCCAAGTAGGTTTTGTCACGATTAGGTCCTGCTGAGGATCACAAGGCTCTCCAGTTTCGCTCAAGCACCATGAACTAGGTTCTGGTGTGGCTGCTTTATTTTGCTTATGACGATATTGCGATACCGCTTGATACACCACGCGCCTTGCTTTGTTCAAACTACTTAGTGGCTCCCAACCTTCTACTGCGCGCCACGGATTCATCGATAAGTTCTCACAGAACTGCTGCTGTTGTTCACTGTACAGGTGCTGTGGGGGGATGTTTATGGTGGCAACGCTAATAAACGGAGACGCTTTTTCCGACCAAATCGCCGTGGCATCATCAACCGGCATGTAGTGCCCCGGGATCTTTTCCTGCAGCATGAATTCAAAACAGGCGCCGCCTGAAGCTAGCTGGTTATTAAGTTGTTGGCTTAAGTAATCAGGGTTTGTTTTGTCTACCTTGCTTGAGAAGCTCATACCTGCACAGGGTTTGGTAGAAAACTTTACGGTGTTATTCCCCAACTGGTAAGGAAGCATGGAATAGTATTGGGCGTCTAACGGTGTATCGATCACCGATGATACGGTTTGAATCGCACGATAAAACTGTTTCGGATGCAAACGTGGTGGGAAAAAGCTGATAAACCATTTAGTCCGTTCAAACTTGGCCAGATACAGCATGTCATCAGCGTAATCAAAGATGTTTCGATTAAAAAACGCGGGGGTATTTGTCATGATGAAATCTTGATTGTGGCTTTCACCTAACTCTGGCGCAATTGCCTTGCCTGGCACATTCATCACTTTAACGGCCATCCCGCGGGCATCGCCCTTACTGTCGGCCTGCACTAACATATCGCCGTTAGAAAAGCGGATCCAAGCGGGGAACTGCTGATTACTATTAGCAAAAATGCCAGCTTTAAATCGCTGTGGAATATCGGGGTTAATTGAGAAGGTTGCTCGCGCGCAGCCGGTTGCCTTCGCGTGCGCATCGCGCCGATAGGGTAACCCATTGTATTGCTCAGCCCGTTTTGATATCTCTCTGGCAGAGTTTATCGCCGACATAATGGCTTCTTGTTCAGGCTTAGTTATGCCCATCTCTTTATATAAGTCGCTGGCCGAAACACTGCTTGTTGCAAGGGTGAATAAACAAGCGGCGATCGTAGCTGTAGCAAAATGTTTGTCATTCATCTTAATGTACCTTTACCGGGTTGTTTTTTGCGGCGTTAAAGCTATCAATACAGGCTTGTTGCTCTGAGCCAATAGACGGTGCTTGTGTGTATTTAGACCAATCTAATGGGTCACCACCGAGCCGCTGTGTAAAGTCTGGATTCCCCATTACTTTTAGGTATTCCAAAATGGCGGCACGTTCTTCAACGGTGAGTAAGCGGCCAATCCGTCCTGCCATGTCTACATCGGTAAACAAGTGGCCGCGATTGCTGTTGCCCTTAATACGGGTGTCGTGTTTAAAACTGCCGGGGCGTTGCTCGGTAACAAAACCTAAACGCTGTGGGTTGTATTCGCGATTACCAATATAAAACTGGGTAGGGCGCTCACGTAGCGGTGATAACAAGTCGTATAAGGTAGGCACTGAACCATTATGTAAAAACGGTGGAGTAGCCCACACGCCATGTAAAGGCCGAGGTTTATATGCGCGCATATTAGCGATACGGAACGGAACATTTAAGCCGTCGTAATCTGCAACCATGTCTTTGGTAATGCCGTTGTCTTGGTAAAGTTTGGGCACCAAGCGGTTAAGTAAAATTTGTAGGCCGTCACCAGCGTTTACTGGGTCTGAACCCGGTATGATTTTACTGCCGTCGTAACGATGGTCCATGTAGTTATCAGCGGCGGTAGAGTCGGTACCAATTACCTCGGTTTTAACCCAAGGCATTGCCCATATCACTTCTCGCCAATCTTTGCGGATCGGGCGTTGGCCAATAAAGCTGATATCACCGTCCATATCCCATTGCCAGTTGACGTCAATTTGTTTATTGGGATTATCGCCGGGCTTATCGGCTACGGTCCAATCGTAGGGCTGCACCTGGTGTGGACCGTGGCAAAACTCACACTGGTCAAGGAACAAGTTTTTACCTTGGCTGGCAAGTGGAAGATTAATCTCTCCCAAAATTGCTTCTGGCCAGCGTGGCGGCTCTAGTGAACGTAAGGTGCCCTCTATGCAATGCATACCGGCTAAGTCGATAACTGATTCACCAAATTCTTCGGTTTTGAGTAGTTCACCTTGCTCGTTAACAAGTTTGATTGGTGCTAACACACCGAGGCTTTCGCCTACATTGCGTGCCATTGCTTGGTTAGTAAAACCGGTATATTGCACCCAATCAAATCGCCAAATGTCCCACAGAAAGGGATAGCTCACCGGGGCATCGGCAACCCGGTAGTTTGCTGGTTCGTCTAGGTCAAAACCAAAAACGACGTTAGCAATTCGACCTACCGCGTCGGTGCGGCCACGACCTTCTTCGGTAGGGTAGTATTTTGATGAACCTGCGCCAGTGGCAAATTGTTTTATTTTCCCTAGAAAGGCCCAAATGTCTTTACGTAACTGTTTGCGTAATTCCGTATCTTGTCCAACTACGCGGTCAGCAAAACGATGCCATTTTGACGGGTTAATATAAGTGGCTAACACTGATGCGCCAAGGGTGGTGATAAACTCGCCACGTTTTGCATTAGAGATGCTTTGTACAGCTTGTCCGCCGTCAATACGTAAGGCCTTACCTTGATAATGTAACTCACCGGTATGACACATTGCACAAGTCAGATCCAAGCGTTCGGTACCTGATTTAGGATCAATATGACGCGCTAAACCTACCGGCAAATTGCCTGGATTAAGGATGGTAGCCTGTTGGCCGGGGGATACGATAAAGCCCCAACCACGCATATTGTCTGGGCTGGTTAACAAGTCTTTAGATAAAGGCAGTTCTAAATTTACGAACCAATCGTATTCTAGGCCTAGAAGCTCGGTGCCTTGTGGGGTGTAGTAATAACGCTCTCGTTGCTCGTCGGTCCATCCCTGATTGAGGTAATGAACCTGATTTACGGTTTCGATGGTGAGATTAGGTTTAAGAAAGGCTTTTAAGCCAAAGTAAGCGGCTAAGAGTATGCCGATACTGAGAAACGAATAACGCAGCCAGCGCGGCCCTAAGGCTAGCCAAACTTGCCAAACGGCTTTAAGCAAGCCCCCTATCCAACGCACTAATAGCATGCTGGCTTTAACAATAAGTTTGAAAGGGTAAAGTACTATTTTTAAGATGAGCAAAAGTAGCCCAGCGATGAGGCGTTTCAGCATAGTTTCAAATCCATTTGTAAGAATGCAAGCGGCCTGCTGTATAGCAGGCCGAGTTGTTAGCTAAATGTTATAGATATTTTGTGGGGAATGCACTTTTTAACACTAAAACAATGAGATAAGTCTAATAACTAGAAATTTACACGGTTCTATTTATTAACATTCGATGATGTTAACGGCTAAGCCGCCGCGGGCAGTTTCTTTATATTTGCTTTTCATATCGCAGCCGGTTTCCCACATAGTTTTTATTGCTTTATCTAATGAAACCTTATGTTCTCCAGTACCGCGTAAGGCTAACCTTGCTGCGTTTATCGCTTTTAGTGCCCCCATTGCATTACGCTCGATACAGGGCACTTGCACCAAGCCACCAATTGGGTCGCAAGTAAGACCAAGGTTGTGCTCAATACCAATTTCAGCAGCATTTTCTATCTGTTCAGGGTTACCACCAAACATAGCAACTAAACCAGCTGCAGCCATAGAGCACGCGACGCCCACCTCGCCTTGACAACCCACCTCGGCACCAGAGATTGAGGCATTGGTTTTATATAGTGAGCCAATTGCGGTGGCCGTTAAGAAAAATTGATTAAGAGAGTCTTGATCAAGCTCTTGTACAAAATGGTGGTAGTAATGTAATACCGCGGGAATAATACCGGCCGCGCCATTAGTTGGCGCGGTCACGACGCGCCCTCCACCGGCATTTTCTTCACTAACAGCTAATGCATAGAGGTTTACCCAGTCCATAACATTTAGTGGATCTGAACTAAGATTACGTTGTGATGACAACTGCCTTTTAAGGCTAGGCGCCCGCCGCGCGAGTTTTAGGCCGCCAGGTAAAATACCTTCTTCGCTGATCCCCCTCGTAACGCAGGCTTGCATGGTTGCCCAGATTTGTTGGGTATATTGGCTAATGGTGCGGGTAGAGCAATGTACTTGTTCGTTACAAGACACCACTGCCGCAATACTTTTACCACTTTCTTTACAGCGCTGTAACAACGACTCGGCGCTATCAAAGGGGTAGGGGTAATGGGTAGTTTGGCTGGCCGTTTCTTCGCCTTCTTCTACAATGTATCCTCCGCCGATAGAATAATAAGTGGTTGATACGGTTTTACCATTGTCTAAATAAGCATGAAAGCTTAGCGCGTTACTGTGCGCTGGTAGATGTTTACGGCGATGAAAGATGATCGAGCCCTTGTTGGCAAAATTAACGGTATTCTTGCCAAGTAGCATTAATTCTTCAGATTGTTCAACCTGCAATAACTGCTGGTCAATCCTATCTACGTCAACAGATTCTGGAGACTCTCCTAATAAACCTAATATCACGGCTTTCCCTGTACCATGGCCTTTACCGGTTGCGCCTAAGGAGCCGAACAGTTCTACTTTTAAGTAATCTACTCGTGATATTTGGTTCTGCCGAGCTAAGCTTTGGGCAAACAATTTAGCCGCCTTCATCGGGCCTACGGTATGCGAGCTAGAGGGACCAATCCCTATAGAAAAAAGGTCGAATAAACTTACCATTGTTGTTCCTATCACTTTGGATGGAGTAATGTGACTCAGTATTTAATTCTGAGATTATAAGTATATCTAGTTATCTGCAACAGTGTGAGGCGAGATCTCGCAATATTTTAGCGGTAGCCCCCCAAATTACATGTTTATCGACTTCAATGAAGTAAACTTTTTCAAGCTGACCTTTACGGTGAAATTGATAGCGATGGTAGTTGTTTAAGTTTAAAAAAGGCGCCAAAGGTAACACCATAACTTGCGCCACTTCGTCGCTATTGATGTCAAACAATAAGGTTTCTGTCGTCGTCGCCACAAAAGGACGTACCGAGAAATTGCTTACTGTAGTTTGTTTTGGAAGTTGCCCATGAATGGTAAAGGTTTCCGGGCTAATACCAATTTCTTCGTGGGTTTCTCGTAAGGCTGTATAGGCGAGGCTAATATCATCAGGATCTCGCTTACCGCCAGGAAGGCTAATTTGTGAAGGATGGTGGCGCAGTTTCGCACTACGCTGAGTCAGTACAATGCGCTCAGGTTGTCCCTGTTTGATGATAATGGGCAATAATACTGCTGCAGCTTGTTTAGCGCTGCGCTGGGTATCTGGCTGGCCGTGTTGAAGCAAAAAGCGTTGTAAGTAATGTTGCGTAGTGTGGCTCATTGTCTATCAAATTCTCCGCAGTACTCGGGCTGGTTACTCCAAAATAGGCAAAATACGGCTTAGCTTATCGAATATTTCTTGGTACTCAGCCTCTACGTGTGAATCAACGACCACGCCGCCGCCAGCCCAACAGTATATTTGTTGGTTTTCGCAAACTAAGGTGCGAATGGTGATATTGGTGTCCATGTCACCGTTCGCAGAAATATAACCAATAGCTCCACAATAGGCGTTACGCCGATTGGCTTCAAGTTCTTCGATGATTTGCATCGCCCTTATTTTGGGGGCGCCTGTAATAGAACCGCCCGGGAAACAGGCCGCTAACAATTGCTCTGCGCAATAGCGATCGGCTAATTCAGCACGAATGGTACTCACCAAGTGGTGAACCGCTGGGAACGACTCCACCGCAAACAGTTTGGGTACCAGCACACTACCGGGTTTGGCTACTCGACCAATGTCATTACGCAATAAATCTACAATCATGAGGTTTTCAGCTTGGTCTTTCTCTGCTTGTTGTAGCTCAATAGCGAGTTGTTGGTCTTTAACTGGCTCATCACTTCTTGGTCGCGTGCCCTTAATCGGCTTGGTTTCAATTTCGCCTTGTTTAAGGCTAATGAATCGTTCAGGCGAGACACTAAGCACACAGCTGTTCGGCAATCGAATAAAAGCTGAAAACGGCGCCTGGTTAGCGGCAATCAGCTGCTGATAAGCAGCCACTTCATTACCCTGATAGCTGGCGCTAAAACGCTGGGTTAAGTTAATTTGGTAACAATCTCCGCTAAGCAGGTACTGCTGTACTTGCTCAAATTTGTCTTGGTAGTCGGCTTTGCTTAAATTGCTTTGCCATTGACTGGTTAAGTTAAAGGTTTGCGGCTTCAGCTCGGTATGTTTAATTTGCTGCTTGAGCAACCATTGCTCTCTTTGCGCTAAACGGTTTTCTCCTACGCACTGATCGCCGAGATCATGCCACTGAATCAGTGTTGACGTTTGTTGTTTGTGGTCAAAAATTAGCGCCCAGTCGTAGAAACCCACCGCCATATCGGGGGTGGTTAAATCTTGCGGTAAGCGTTCAGGAAGTAATTCTAAGCTTCTACCAAGATCGTAACCCCACAGGCCCAATGCGCCGCCAGCGAAAGGAAAAACTGACTGATCATTTTCTGAGTTGGGGAATAGCTGCTTACGTAACGATTCAAGCAACTCAAACGGTGCTTGCTGGCTTTGATAGTGCTGTTCACCCAAGGAAACTTGAGCCAAGTCTTTAGTATAGGAAACAGTCGCAATAGGGTCGGCGACCAAAATATCGTAATGACTGTTTTCATGGGAATCAGACGCTGATTGCAAAAAACAGCACCATTCAGTTTGAGCCAATTGTTCAAACATGATTTTTGCTTGGGTAGAAAAAGTTTTACTAACAATCATAAGGGCAGTATCGAGAGACTATTCACTAAAGGTTGATGTAGATAAATTGTAAAAACTTAGGTAAAGGTTATAGCGGGCTAACTGGCGCAAGGGTATCATAGCCGGTGAAGGATAACGACAATAACCCTAACAGCCTGAAAAGCAGCTTACTAAAAAGCTGTTGATATAAAAGGCAATCATAAGGAAACGTGGAGACTTTATGACCATCATCCGTAAGCAAGACTTCATTGACAGTGTCGCAGAATCACTGCAATTCATTTCTTACTACCATCCTATCGATTTTGTGCAAGCTATGGCGCAAGCCTATGAGAAAGAACAAAGCATCGCAGCTAAAGATGCTATCGCACAGATTTTGATTAACTCGCGCATGTGTGCCCAAGGGCTGCGCCCAATTTGTCAAGATACCGGTATTATTACTGCCTTTGTTAAAGTAGGCATGCAGGTACAATGGGATTCAGACTTAACCGTACAAGAAATGGTGGATGAAGGTGTTCGTCGCGCGTATACCAATGCCGATAACCCACTGCGAGCGTCAATTGTTGCCGACCCCAATGGTGCGAGAACCAACACTAAAGATAATACGCCTGCAGTGGTGCATATCGACTTAGTTGCCGGTGATAAAGTTGAGATCATGGTCGCGGCTAAAGGCGGCGGCAGTGAAAATAAATCAAAAATGGTGATGCTTAATCCGTCAGACTCTGTGGCCGAATGGGTGCTTAAAACCCTGCCTACCATGGGTGCGGGTTGGTGTCCGCCGGGTATGGTGGGGATTGGCATTGGTGGCACCGCCGAAAAAGCTGCAGTAATGGCTAAAGAATCACTGATGGATCCGGTAGATATTCAAGATTTAATGGCAAAAGGTGCAGAAAACGCCGACGAAGCACTCCGTTTAGAGTTAATGGAAGGCATTAACAAACTTGGTATTGGCGCTCAGGGTCTGGGGGGATTAACCACCGTGCTCGACGTTAAAGTTAAATCCTGCCCCACTCATGCGGCGTCTAAGCCGGTTGTTATGATCCCTAATTGTGCGGCCACACGTCATGCACATTTTCACTTAGATGGTAGCGGCCCAGCCGTACTTACTCCTCCAAAACTCGAAGATTGGCCTGAAATCACTTGGGATGTGGGCGACAACGTACGCCGTGTTGATGTAAACACCATCACCAAAGAAGAAATAGCCAGCTGGAAAATGGGCGAAACGGTGTTGCTCAACGGTAAAATATTAACCGGTCGAGACGCGGCGCATAAGCGTATTAAAGAATACTTAGAGCAAGGCAAACCTTTTCCCAACGGCGTTGATTTTAATGGTCGCTTTATTTACTACGTAGGACCGGTTGATGCAGTTCGCGACGAAGCAGTAGGCCCAGCCGGCCCAACAACGTCGACCCGCATGGACAAATTTACTGACATGATGCTTGAAGAAACAGGCCTACTAGGCATGATTGGTAAAGCAGAACGTGGTCAAGCGACGGTCGATTCAATTGCTAAGCACCAGTCGGTTTACCTGATGGCGGTAGGTGGTGCCGCTTATTTAGTGTCTAAAGCGATTAAGAAAGCCAAAGTCGTGGCTTTTGAAGATTTAGGCATGGAAGCAATCTACGAGTTTGAAGTAGAAGATATGCCGGTCACCGTAGCGGTAGATAGTGATGGTAACTCAGCTCACCAACAGGGGCCTGCAATTTGGAAGGCTAACATTGAAGTGCAAGATGCAAAACTTAGTTAAGCCTTACACCTAACACTCTATTAAAGCGGCTTAGGCCGCTTTTTTTTGTTCCATTTTGTTGCTTAGTATGCGATCTAGCGCTAGCGGGCCTGCCCCCCAAATAAGGTTGATTAAGATCATTAAACCCCAAAGTTGGTGGTCGTAGAAACCGCCAGGCCAAAGTACCGGGTAAGAGACCACCGCAATAATATTGAAGAAAAACAACTTAAAAGCAAAAATACGGGTGAATAAGCCCAGCACCAAAAATATGGGTAAGATTAATTCAGCGGCAGTGCCTAAATAAGCGGCCAACTCCCATGGCAAAATAGGTACTTGGTACTCTTCCTCAAATAAATATAGGGTAGAGTCCCAGCTGGTGGCTTTTAAATAACCAGAGCGGAAAAACACTACCGCGACCCAAATACGGGTGAAAGTGAGTAATAGCGGGATAAGCACAGCTTGCATTACCGCAACGGCTCTTAGGTATAAATTATAAAGTGGCATCATTAGGCTCTCCTATCATTGATGCAAAACTAAAGTGGGATATTCGTCGTTGTTGAATGGCGTCGGCTAATAGCGGTTCTAGTTCGGCTAAACACTGCTGTGGTAATTGCTCTAGTGGTAATTGCTGTTGGCAATGCAATAGAAACTGGCAACACAGTGGCGATATCTGCTCTATTCGTACTTCAAAGTTTGCTTGTTTACTTAGAATTAGTTGATCGGGTTGTTCAAGGTCTATCGGTTTGACCTGATCTTGCTGAACCATCTGATAAATCGGAAATATCGGGTATTCGCTGGTCACTAAAGATTGATGCGAAGCCAGATGAAGTACCACCTTACCCAATTGTTCCACGGCAATAGTTTGTAACTGCTCTACGCCAAAATATTGATCGCTAAGTGCTAAACCCGCCGTTTGCTCAATCTGCCAGTCTAATAGGGCAATATCCGATAAATAGGGCAGTTGTGCTAAAGCATCTTGCTGTTGTAAAAAAAGGTTAAAGCCGTGGCCAAATAGGTTTAAATCGCCTTGATCATGACCGTGCTCTAAAATGAAAGATTTGGCGCAAAAATTAAAGTACTCTTCGCCTACCAACTGTTGAACTGTAGGGTAAGTAGCCGCCAACGCTTCACGTAAACTCAGTACATAATTATTTTGATAAATTTGTATCGATTGGTCAGGGCTTAGAGCAGAACTCGCCAATCTTTGGTTCAGTGCTGTGTTGCTGCGCTTGAGAGATTCGGCAAAATCGCTTTGTAATTGTTTAAGCACTGCGCACCTCTGCTGATTCAGTCGTAATAGCCTTGGCAAGGTTCACCTCATTGATTAACACCTCTAAGGCGGGAAAGTCGCTGTCCCATTCAATCAGTGTGGGAATGCTATTACTGAAACGTGACTCAAAATGGCGATACAGTTGCCATACCTGCGGATGAACTTTTTGGTTATGGCTGTCGATAAGAACGGTTTTATTATCAAGCTGCTTTTCGGTATAACCGGCAAGGTGTATTTCTTTTACAGCGTCGACATTTAGCTGTTCAAAGTATTGATGATTATCCCAGCCTAAATTGTGGCCGCTAACATAAACATTGTTGATGTCGAGCAATAAACCGCACCCTGTAGCCGCGACTAACTGGTTAAGAAATTCAGGTTCATGGATGTGACTTTCGTGATAGGACAAATAGGCAGACGGATTCTCAATCAGTAATTGTCGACCTAGATAATCTTGTGCTTGATTTACATGTTCAATAAATAGTTGGAGGCATTCGTCGGTATAAGGAAGCGGCAATAAATCATTATAAAAACGGCCGTTCACACTGCTCCAGCTTAAATGTTCTGACACTATAAATGGATTAATGTCGTCTATAAGGGCTTTAAGTTTAGCCAAGTGCGTGTGGCTTAATGCATCGGTAGAGCCTAAAGACAAACCCACACCATGCACGCTGATAGGGCTATGTTCAGCTATTTGCTTGAGCAGGTGATAATCGTAAGAGTGGGGATTGAAATAATTCTCGGCGTGGATCTCCAGCCAATCGATATCTAAATTTTTGGTCAACAGTTGTTCTGCATAGGCTGACCGTAGGCCCAAGCCGTAGGATTTATTTATCATAAGTATTATCGTTTTACGGGGAGGAGGGGGAGGCAGTCGAACCAGGGTTAACTGGTTCGACACGGTCAAATTAGCTAGACTCTTTGCTACCGCCAGCTAGTTTGTCACATAAGCCTTTAGGTAAAACAACAAAGGCATCAGTTTGGTTGTCGGTTTTAGCTGTACCAGCGCAAGAGCTAGTTTTGGTCGCACAATCATTTTTTCCGGCTTTACTCACGCCGTAACATTTCTCTTTGCCTGCTGCAACAGCGGGAGTAGCTGTTAGCGTACCTAAAGCGATTAAACCTGTAACAGCAGTAGCGATAGCAATATTTGAACGTTTCATAAGATTTCCTTTATCTATTATTGTTGCGTTTGGTTACAACTTGTTTACTTAGTTGTAGCTAAAGAAACCGTATATCTATACAAAAAATTTCAAATAAAGTGAAAAAAATGCAAAAAACGATGAAAGGTTTTATAAAAATTTGACCGCGTACATCATGAAATAACCAGTATTCACAAGGCATGAGTCCTTAAATTTACTGGCTCAAATTATACGAATATAAAATTGGAATGGGTAAGCTGCACCAAAGGTGAATGCTAATTTCTGGAGTATCTAGGCCCTTATACTCTCCACGAATTTCAAGATAAGGGTCAACACCAGAGAGTGCTTTTGACTTCTTCATCAGCAGCAAAGGCACAAGAAATAACAACCGCAGGCGCACCTTAACGTAATAACGATTTTTTCATAAAAGTCTCATTTAAGTGAAACGGTTCAATTCTCATCGACACTTTAACTTTGATGAAACGCAGTTTAAGTGATTGGCCTTGTTGCTATATGTAACAGCCTATCGTTAATTAGCTAACCAAGTCGCTCTAAATATGGCTTGCCTTAATGTTGTCACCATCTTCGTTGTTTGGGAGAATTAACCATTCGCGTTATTTTTCATAAGGAGTTTCCAAAGGCGTGAAACAAAATGAAATTTATACTGTCTAGACTTCGAGTGTTACACTAGTTTTATCTTTTTGACTTTAATTAGTTAATTATTTCAATACATTAATTTGAAGGCGGGATTCATGAAAAAAGCTGTTTGCTTAGGTATGGGTGTGTTAATGCTAAGTGCGTGTGTTCCTGTACCTCAACAAAGTGAGGCTGAGCGTAGTGCCCAAAAGCATCGAGACACCGTTATAGTGAGCGCCGAACCCGGTTTCTCTTTAACTAAAGCCCAAACAGTATGTAGCCATCCACTGTTACAGGATGCTCTACGCAGCCCACAGCGCTCTGACGTGCAAGCTTATGACGTGATTCATCAGGCGCTCAATGAAAAATTTACCAGCTTGGGACTGACGTATTTAGAAACCGCTGATGAGCGGTGTGATTATTGGATGGCTTTCGCTTTACCCACCAGTCAAAAACTCAGTGACGAGCAATTAATGAGTTTATTCGGGGTATCTCCGGGCTTAGCTGACGACGGAGATGAAGACTTTCAACGAGCCACCTTAATGATGAGCTTATATACCGCGCAGACCAACTACAAAATGTGGCAAGTGAGCTTACAGGCATTTGCCAAAGTTGAAACAGATGATGCTGGACGCCGTAATATTGCACTACAACCTGAAGGTGTAGAGTATGCGATGCAACGAATTTTTAGCTACCTAGACGTTAAAGATCAACCGGCGGGGTAAAACAGGCAAAAAAAAGCCCAACTACAGGGGTGTTGGGCATAAAATTTAAGTATTTAATTGCAGTGGCATAGATTAAGACCTGCCGTATTTAAAAAAGTTTCATCATTGTTCAATTTCTTTTCAAAAAAAAACCAGTGAAGTTCTCGTTTTTGGTTTTCCCGCTAAATATCCATGGCTAATTGATTGACATCTTCATGTCTTAAACGTAGATTTTAAACAGGTGTTTAATTTTTTAAGGTGTCACAGTGAGACAAGGAACTAAAAGTAAGATCCTCGATGCAGCGGAACGTTTGTTTGCTGAACGAGGGTTTGCAGATACCTCGTTGAGGTTAATTACCTCTCATGCAGAGGTGAATCTTGCTTCCGTAAATTATCATTTCGGTTCGAAAAAAGAGCTGATTCAAGCGGTTTTAATGCGCTATCTTGAGCAGTTTATGCCGTTGGTAGACAAAGCGATGCTTGATCACATCAATGGTGAGGCCGCACCGAGCTTAGACCAAGTATTCTCTTCTTTCATTGATCCTCTTCTAGAAATGAATCACGTAAAGAAACATGGCACCGCAATGTTCTTACTGTTATTGGGAAGAGGGTACACAGACAGCCAAGGTCACTTAAGAAAATTTATTACTCACCACTTCGGTGAGGTATTGAGCCGTTTCCAAGATGCGGTGAGGCTGGCATACCCAGAGTTATCTGATAGTGACATTTTCTGGCGTTTGCACTTCACCTTAGGCACCGTTGTATTCACCATGGCGTCAAGTACCGCGCTAAAAGAAATTGCTAGTGCTGACTTCAACGAAGAACTAAATACCGAAGGTTTGATCCGTAAAGTTATCCCCTATTTGGCAGCCGGTGTCGGCGCGCCAACTTAACTATAAATTAAAATAATAAATATAAAGTACGTGAAATAAGGAAGAAACCATGACTATTGTATTAATGCTAGTGACCGCTTTGGTGGTGCTAATGTGTATACCCGATACGCGTAAAAAGCTGGTCACTCGACCTGCTTTTAAAATGTTCAAAAAAATCTTGCCGCCGTTGTCTCAAACAGAGAAAGAAGCGATGGAAGCGGGGTCGGTATGGTGGGACGGCGAGCTATTTGCTGGCAAACCAGATTGGAACAAACTGCATAGCTACCCCAAAGCGACCTTAAGCGAAGATGAACAAGCCTTCATGGATGTTCAGGTTGCGACCTTATTGGACATGCTAGATGATTTTGACATTGTACAAAATCAGCGTGATTTGCCTAAACATGTTTGGGATTACTTAAAAGCAGAAGGTTTTTTTGCACTGATTATCCCTAAAAGCTATGGGGGCCGCGAGTTTTCGGCGATTGCTAACTCAACCATCGTAAGTACCATTGCTACTCGCAGTTTGTCTGCGGCGGTAACGGTAATGGTTCCTAACTCTTTAGGCCCTGGTGAGTTGTTGCTTCATTATGGTACCCAAGAGCAAAAAGATCATTGGCTGCCGGGTTTAGCCGACGGTACGCATGTGCCTTGTTTTGCACTCACCGGTCCTGAAGCGGGTTCAGATGCGGGGGCCATCCCTGATAAAGGCATTATCTGCAAAGGCGACTTTAATGGTGAAGAGGTGCTTGGTATTCGTTTAAACTGGAACAAGCGTTATATAACTTTAGCACCAGTAGCCACGGTATTAGGGCTAGCATTTAAGCTGTATGATCCAGAGCATCTAATCGGTGAACAAGAAGAGTTAGGCATCACTTGCGCGTTAATTCCTACCGACCATCCCGGAGTGCGCACTGGCGACCGCCATTTCCCACTCGGTTTGGCCTTTATGAATGGCCCTACTTTTGGTGAAGATGTATTTATTCCCTTAGATTGGATCATTGGTGGTGTTGACTACGCGGGTAAAGGATGGCGCATGTTGGTGGAGTGCTTGTCTGCTGGCCGCGGTATTTCATTGCCGGCACTGGGCACTGCAGTGGGCCACATGAGCTCGCGCACCACTAGTGCTTACGCCTACGTGCGCAAACAATTTGGTTTATCAATTGGTCGTTTTGAAGGGGTAGAGGAAGCGCTGGCTCGGATTGGCGGCATGACCTATCAACTAGAGGCGGCGCGCCGACTAACTGCAGGTGCGCTTGATTTAGACCAAAGCCCCGCGATTGTTACTGCTATTGCCAAGTACCATATGACCGAAATGGCCCGTACAGTGTTAGACGACGCTATGGATATTCATTCTGGGCGCGCTATTCAACTGGGTGCAATGAATTACCTTGGCCATGCTTACAACGGTATTCCGGTGGCTATTACCGTAGAAGGCGCCAATATCTTAACCCGTAACCTAATGATCTTTGGTCAAGGTGCGACCCGTTGTCACCCTTACGTGTTAAAAGAGTTACAAGCTGCAGCAAATCCTGATGAAGAAGCAGGTTTGGCTGAATTTGATAACTTACTCCTGAAACACATCGCCTTTGGTGCGGGTAACTTTGTAGGCAGTTTATTCCAAGGTTTAACCGGCGCGGCATTTAACTCAAGCCCTGTATCGGGTGACACAGCCGTTTACTACCGACAGTTAACGCGAATGAGCCGCGGCTTAGCCTTATGTGCTGATATGTCAATGTTGATACTAGGTGGCGATCTTAAACGTAAAGAGCGGATCTCTGCCCGTTTAGGTGACGTACTTAGCCACTTGTACTTAGCGTCAGCTACCTTGAAGCACTATGAAGATCAAGGTCGCCCAGCTGAAGATTTACCTTTTGTGAAGTGGGCTATTGAGCGTAACCTGCATGAGATAGGCATAGCCTTTGAAGGTTTCTTCCAAAACTTCTCAAATCGGGTGCTTGCTCGCGTGTTAAAAACCGTGGTATTCCCTTATGGTAATCGCTTTAAATTAGCAGACGACCAAGTGGGTCATCAAATTTGTGAAACCATGATGACACCAGGCTCAGCGCGTGAGCGTTTAAGCAAGCTATGTGTTACCACGGGTAGCGAAGGCGATGCTGTAGCGATCATTGAGCAGGCATTTTTAGCGATGTACCAAGTGCGTCCACTAGAGCGTAAGATTGCCAAAGCCCAAAAAGCGGGGCAACTACCGCGCAAAGTGGCCTTATCTGAGATCGTTGAATCTGCCTTAGCTCAAGACATCTTAAGCCAAGATGAAGCAAGCGAGTTACTAGCTGCAGATAAGCTACGTTACGAGGCTATTCAAGTGGATCACTTTGAACCGGGTGTATTAGAAGGCAAAAATGCGCCGATTGACTCAGAGGCAAACGTTGCTTAAGCGCTGCGTTAATTAACTCACTATAAGGGATGCTAAGCATCCCTTTTTATTGCCTGTAGAATATTGACCTAGCGTTTTAAGCCCACGGACACAAGCCACTATAGGGTGGTTTCATGGCACTAGCTAGTCACTAAGTGGATGCTAATAGCAACACTCTCAGCCCGTTCATATCTATGCGAATCTTAGATGTTTAAGGGAAGGGTATAATAGCTGGCGGCTTAAAATTGATACTGAAGTGTGCAGCGTAAACGCAGAGCGCTATGTGCAGCATTCCCTTTCAGGCTTGTATTATAGATAGTGTGTAAGTCATAAAAAAGCCAGCAACGTGGCTGGCTTTAAAATAAGCGTTACATGGTTTACAAAAGCTTAGAGTAACTTATCGGTTCGAGAGTCTTTTAAGCTTTGTTTAACCTTGCGCAGGTTTTCTCTAAATTTCTCGCCGCGGCGCAGGGTAAAGCCAGTTGCTAATACATCAATTAGTGCCATTTGGGCAATCCGTGATGCCATTGGCATATATACGTCAGTATCTTCGGGCACGTCCATCGACAGCACTAAATTACACTCTTTGGCTAAGGGCGAGTCTTTGCTGGTGATACCAATAACAGTAGAATCGTTTTGCTGAGCTAATACCGCAATGTCGATCATCGCTTTGGTGCGACCGGTATGAGAAATCAAAATAATCACATCTTCTTCGGTGGCAACAATACAGCTCATACGCATCATAACGACATCGTCAAAGTAACTGACCGGTACATTGAAGCGGAAAAATTTGTTTAAGGCGTCTTGCGCTACAGAAGCCGAAGCCCCCAAACCAAAGAATGAAATTTTCTTTGCTTGAGTGAGCAAATCTACAGCGCGGTTAACCGCATTTGGGTCTAAACTATTTTTCGCAGCTTCTAAACTGGCCATTGACGATTCAAAAATTTTAGAGGTATAGGCTTCTGGGCCGTCCTCTTCATCAACGTGACGGTTTACGTAAGGTGTGCCGTTAGCCAAGCTTTGCGCTAAATGCAGTTTAAAGTCTGGAAAACCTTTGGTGTCTAAGCGTCTACAAAAACGGTTTACTGTAGGTTCGCTTACGTCTGCCAATTTGGCCAATGCAGCAATACTAGAATGAATCGCCGTTTGAGGGGAGGCGATAATCACTTCAGCAACCTTTCTTTCTGACTTGCTGAAATTTTCTAAGTTTTTGGTTATTTTCTCAAGCGTATTCATAATATCCGTTATTTTAGAGCATTTGTTATATTGATGTTGTCAAATGTAATATATTTTCAACAGAAATTAATGTCATACAATTACATAGACTCAAGGCTAAAACAAGCTGAATTGTGACCAAGCATAGAACAGTAAAGGATTTTTTAGTTTGAGCCAGATCTAAAATATTTGAAAATGATTATGAGAGAGGTAATTTACTAACGAAATTCTAGAACAAAAGCGGTAAAATTTGACTACTTAGATATACTAGAGCCATCTTAATAACAGTTTGTTAGGATGGGTAATGATTTTTTTCTTTTTTTTGAACTTGGTATTAAGGAATACAAAATGGCCGGTTTTGGTTTAATCGCTGATGTAGGTGGTACAAATATTCGTTTGGCGTTAGTAGAGTTAAAGACTGGTGAAATAGGCCGATTACACAAATACTTGTGTGCTGACTACCCAAGTATCGCAGACGTTATTGCTCTTTACTTGAAAGAGCAGCAAGAAACGGTTACCCAAGCTTGTATAGCGATTGCCTGCCCAACCGATAAAGATTGGATAGCAATGACCAACCATAGCTGGGCTTTTTCGAAGCAAGCCGTGCAAGAGCAACTTGGCTTTGACAACCTGTATGTGATTAACGATTACACTGGTATTGCTATGTCTATCCCAACCCTTACAGACGAGCAAAAGATTCAAATTGGTGGCGAAGAGGCAAAAAGCGGCGCACCTATTGCGGTATACGGCCCTGGTACTGGCTTAGGGGTAGCGCACTTAATTCATCACGATAGTGAATACGTTTGTATTCCTGGAGAAGGTGGGCATGTAGAGTTTGCCGCAAATGATGAAAAAGAAGCTCACGTATTAAGCTTTTTACAAAAACGGTATGGCCATGTTTCGGCAGAACGTTTGTTATCTGGCCCTGGCTTGGTAAACATTTACCAAGGCTTAATGGATTTTCACGGTAAAGTGGGCGAAGACTATCAGCCTTCCGATGTTACGTCTCGCGGCGTAGACGGCAGCTGCCCTGTGTGTGTAGAAGCTATGGAAGTATTCTGTAGAGCGCTGGGGTCGTTTGGCGGTAATCTAGCGCTAAATATGTCTACCTTTGGTGGGGTTTACATCGCCGGTGGCATTATTACGCGTTTCATGGAGTTCTTTAATAACAGTGAATTTCGTGCTCGCTTTGAAGCAAAAGGCCGTTTTGTTGATTTTGTTGCTAAGGTGCCAGTATTCATTATTACTGAAGAGCAACCAGGCCTACAAGGCGCTGCCGCTTACCTACGCCAGAGCAACGGTTACCGTATCTAAGACAAGGATATGTTTTAGTTAACCAACAAAAAAGAAGCTGCGGCTTCTTTTTTGTTTTGCACTTCATTAATTTGATTAAGAACTCGGCAACCGCATGGTTTTAAGTAAAAAATGGTTGACCCAAACCAAGCCAATCCGTAATCTAGCGCCTCATTATTGCTATGCGCAGTAATTCTAAAAAGGTGACGTGTCCGAGTGGCTGAAGGAGCACGCCTGGAAAGTGTGTAAAGGGCAACCTTTCGAGAGTTCGAATCTCTCCGTCACCGCCATCTTCAAGAAAAAAGACGTCTCAGGACGTCTTTTTTTGTTTGCAGGCAAGAGCTAGACACACAGTTGTGAGAAAAGGCTCATTCGAGCCCTTTGTTTAGTTTTAATGGTTGTTGGCCATTACATATCTTGCATGTTATCAAGTAAGTTGCGGAAGAACCGAATTGAATTGGCGTATTCTTTAATTAGAACTCTTTCATTAATTCCATGCCAGCGAGCGGCATCGGCGGCTGATTCAACACGCACAGCGGTAAAACGATAAACATTTTTCACCATGTCTGTGGCGGCAAACCATTTAGCGTCAGCACCACCGATCACCAAGTAAGGTACTACTGCAAGATCATCTTGGTCATTCCAAGTTTGATGGATGGTTTTTTCAATTAATTTGTATTCTGCGCCTGTTCCCGCTACTGGAGAGGGATTAATCGATGCTGAATTATCGGTAATGGTGACGCGTTCATCATTGATTACATTGGTAACGTATTCAGTAACCGATTCTATGCTGTCGCCTTGAAGAATACGAAAGTTCACTAAGGCACTGGCACTGGGTGCCATTACGTTTTCTTTTACACCACCGTTTATGACGGTGACGGCAGTTGTGGTATGAATCATTGCCCTAGTAATAGGATTAGAATATAGATAGTTTAATAATGACTTGTCATCTTTTATTTGCTCACGCTGCTGTTCTGTCATGTGAGGCGCCATCGCTTTGAATTGCTCACGCACCGAGTCTGTTAAAGAAACCGGAAACGGATTAGATTCCAGCTTTGTAATTGCGTTGGCTAATATACCGATATTTGATTCTTCTGGAGGCATTGCTGAGTGACCACCAGGGCCTTCAACTTTAAGCTCTAACGTTAAGTAACCTTTTTCAGCTATACCAAGTAGAGCCGCAGGTTTATCAAATCCAGGGAAAATGCCGGCGGTTACAGGTAAGCCCTCATCAACTACCAGTGCAATATTACTTACCCCACGTTCTTGGAGAACTTCTACAATGTGTTTGGTTCCTTCTGGGCCGCCTACTTCTTCATCTTGGCCAAAAGATAAATAGATGGTGCGTTCAGGTTGAAAACCAGCGGCAAGTTGTATTTCAATCGCTTCCATAATCGCGTGGATCATGATTTTGTCGTCTAAAGAGCCGCGACCCCATATATATTTATCATCGATATGCCCCGAGTATGCATCATACGCCCAATCTTTTTCAGTGCCTGGTACGACCGGTACCACATCTTGATGTCCCATTAATACGATGGGCGCTAGATCTTTATTGCTGCCTTCCCAGGTGTAAAGCAAGCTATATTTTCGCTCTTTACCTAATACTTCTTTGGTAAGGTTTTTATGCAGTAGGGGGTAGGTCTTTTCTAAATAAGCGTGATAGCCGTCAAACGCGTCAGTATCAAAATCAGAGCGGTCTTGGTTAGATATAGTTGGAAACTGAATGCCCGCTGACAATCTTTTTGCAGCTTCAATCGCAACAATACTGTTGTCTGTTTCTAGCGCCATGATCGATGGCGCCAACATAGAGGTACTAAGCAAAGCGATTTTACACAAACTAGATATTTTTTTTGGAAGCATAATTTATTCCTATCTCTGATTGGCAGCAAGCCCATTTCTTTAAACTGAAGCTCGCTAAAAAGGTGATGCCGTTTAATAGGGTCTAGAATAGAGTTTGTTTTAGATTCTATATAATACCTTTTGAAGGGCCAAATCCATCAAAGTGCCTATGGCCTTTGCCTTATAGATGGTCGAGCATGAGATAGACATTGTGAGCCTCGTGAGATTAGCTATGACTGGGTCAATGCGAGAAAAAATGAAGTGCTTACTTGTCTATATTCGTCATTAATATTGCACCTTAGCGAGTTAACATGTGTTGCTATAGTTGCAACAGGCATTAGTGGAATCTAGTCATGTTAATCAATTTTTGAGTAAGGCTTTTATTAAATGGCTTGGCCTGTGTAAGGCCACGCCTTAGCCAATACTGCCGGCGAAAAAACTCGCTAGCATCAAACTAAGGTCAGTAGCCATGTATTTGTTCAGTATTTACGATACTAAGAGGCCAAGTACAGGCACAGGCATTGATCTAACCCTATACTTATAACGTTTACATTTACTAAAGAGTAAAGGGGACGAAAATGAGATTATTAGTGATGATTTTGTTGTCTATCTTGCCAATGTGGCTACATGCGTTTCCTACTAGTGGTGAATATCGCAGTCATCGGAGTATCTTGTTTTTTGCCCCGCAAGTTGATCAACATGTTGAGCAGTTTATGGCGGATGAGTTACGCCATCGTTGCCAAATTGACGAACGTGAAGTCGTTATTTTGGTTGTGGCCGGTGAGCAGTCAATTAACCCATCGCGCGCATTAAGCCGTCAAGGGATCAGATACCTTCGTGAAAAATATCAAATAGAAGATAGGCGGCACGTTGCAGTTTTAGTGGGCAAAGACGGTTACGAGAAGCATCGCTGGGGAGCCTTCACCAATTGGCAGGAAGTCTTTACTATCATAGACAACATGCCGATGCGCCAACAGGAAATAGCTCACGCTAGTAGCGCTTGTTTTACCTAGCGTCAAATGACTGTAGTTGCGTTTGCTGAAATGACATCTCTTTTTTTTAATTCAGTTTATCAAGTTAACAATTACTTGCTAGTCTTTAACTACACATTGGTAATGTGCTGATAAGTTTTAATCATCGACCTAACTGTTAATCGGTTTGGATGCTTGTGATTTCATAAAAATTGATAATCTTTCCCGCTAATTATGGATGAATTAGTCATTTATGGTGTTTGATAAAAAAACAATTACCGCTTCGTGCTTAATATTATTGGCTATCGTGCTAATACCTCTGTTGCTAGTTATATCACAAATATTTAATGGCGGTTATGGGCTTAAAACATCTCATCAAATGGTTGATTTTAAGTGGCAAGATGTCTCCGGCGATTGGCAGCAATTTAGCCAATGGGTGCAGGGGCCAAGCTATGTATTCCTTGGCTTCTTAGGCTGTTCAGAAGTCTGCTCGATGCGAATCGGACAAATGGGCCAGTTGAACAGTTGGCTGGATTCTTTGCCTGCATCTCAAGGACAAAAGGTAAACTTCTTGTTTATCACTATCGATCCTGACAACGATACTCCAAGTATTAGAGCTCAGCTTATTGATTCTCGTTCTGACCGTTTTTTTAGTGCCACTCTCCCGCCAAGCGAATTAACTAAACTACAATATAGTTTACGAGAAAAGCTAAACGCTGATGAGGCTACGCTAAATCATGTTGGTAATTTATATTTATTTTCGTCGAATGCTACTTTGCAGCGTATTTACACGCAATGGCAGCTGTCGGTCGAAAGTATGCAAGCCGATTTACAGCCCCTATTATAATAAAAAGAGAATTAATCTATGAGTAGCGATAACGTTAATACTGAACAAACTTTGCGTAACGATGTTTATGTTTTGCGATTACTGTTAATTCAGCCGCCAATATTATTCATTAGTGGCTTATTAGGCTCGCAACTTACCTTCTTTGCCATTATTAGCGCTATTGCTATTTTGCTCATTACTTTGGCAGCCTATCAATTGCTTAAAGGTACCCACCTTTTTGGTATTGTGGCGGCAGTATTGATGATGACTACGTCAGCTGCATTGATTCAAACCCAAATGGGAATGATTGAAATGCATTTTCATATTTTTGCGTCGATGGCCGTGTTTCTCATTTATCAACGGTGGCAGCCCTTGCTTGCAGCCCTATTAACGGTTGCCGTACACCACCTTTTGTTTACTTATATTCAGTTGCAACAGGGCAGCATGTTTGGCCAACAAATAATGATTTTTGCGGGTGAATGTAATTGGAATATCACTTTTATTCATGCAGTATTTGCCGCAGTAGAAACGGCCATATTGATGCTGCTTGCGTCTTTTATGCGTCGTGAATCATCGGCTAATCAGCGTATTGCCATAGCCATTAAAACTATCTCAGAGAACAAAGACCTCACTATTCGTTTGAATTCTGAAAGCAGTTCCGCTGAGCTGGCGTTTAACTCGATGTTAGATCAATTATCGCAGCTATTTACCGATTATAGAGATATAGCAAAACAAATGAGTACCACGACAGACGAGCTTAAGCACACCAGTGATTTAACTCAGCAAGAGGTAAACATTTACGAACAGCAAGCCAATACTATTTCACATACCGCTCAAGATGTTATTCAGCGAATTAATGAAGTAGCAGATAATAGTCACATGTCAGCCACCCAGGCTAAAGAAGCGGCGACCTCTAGTATAAGTGATAGGCAAAGCGCCTTAAACGTAATGAAAGATATGGGCTTACTGGAAGCGAACACTACAGAAGTGAGGGGCTCTCTAACCGATTTAACTTCCGAGGTGAGCGCCATTACTAACCTGTTGGAAGGCATTCGTAGTATCTCTGAGCAAACCAATTTATTAGCGCTAAACGCTGCCATTGAAGCCGCTAGAGCGGGGGAGTCGGGTAGAGGGTTTGCGGTAGTAGCCGATGAAGTAAGGTCATTGGCGCAACGCACCAGTCAATCTACCGATGAGATATCTACCGTACTCAATCGGCTCAATGTAAGTATGCTTAAAACGGTCGAATCTATGGACCTTGGGCAAAAACGTACCGAAGACAATGTAAAACACACTAACAATATAGCTGAAGGTTTGGGGCTACGTTCAGAGCAAATAGGTCAAGTAGCACAGCTAAGTGAACAGGTGGCAGACGAAACCAAGTCACAATCTGCCATTTTGACCAATGTGGGTAATGATATATTAGAGAATACCGATTCCATTCAAAAGTTAGCTTTACAAGTTCAGGAATTAGCGAGCGCCGCAGAGAATATTCAGCTTATTGCCAAAGCTTACCAAACTAAGGCGGCCACTTATAAAGTCTAGTAGCATTGCTCGCTGCAAGCTTGCAAGTGTAAACCCCAAGTAGATAATAGGGCTTTAACTAAAAATAAAAACCAAGCGCTGGGCGCTTGGTTTTTTAATAGGCATTGTTTAAGTTTGTCGCTTACTTAGAACTTGTACTTAACACCGATACGCGTTTTAAGTTGACGTTCGTTGGTTTTACTACTCACGCTTGAGTTCCATAGCTCGAAGTATGGGCGCCAGTTTTCAATTTGGTAGCCAACAAATAGACCTAAATCCCAGTTGTCTGCACCATTATCAAACTGTCTGTCTTTGCCTGTATCAACGTCAAATTCATGGCTGTACCAGTAGTTGGCTTCATAATCTAATTTAAGATTAGGCATGCTCTTAATTTTATAGCCACCGGTTAATGTTATCTTAGATTTATTCCAAGTTTCACCACCGTAAGAGCTTGCTTCTTCCGAGTATTTACGGATTTCGTAGCGGTAACGAAGCGCAGTTTTTAAACCAAAATCAGACTTGTAACCAACGCGAAATTGCGGCTTATAGGTAATTCTGTTGTTGCCGAAGGTAATCGGCATCCCTGGATGTACATACCATTTTTTGTTTAATTTGTGCTTATAGCCCCAATCAAACTCTGAATCACCACGTTGTAAGTTTTGTAAGAAGCCACCCTCGGTGCCATCGGCGTTTTCACCGCTTTCAAACTTCATTTCTACGCTGTAGTTCCAGCTACCTGCGTCACTCACTTTTGTCGAGTCACCGATTTTAATACGTCCAGCATGCTGTTCAGTTTCATGCTTGTATTCAGTACGGATATCAAGCTGTCCGGCGACGGCTGTGCCACTTAAAAAAACAGCGGCAATGGCAATTGGTAAGGTTTTCATTTTATTCATGATAAAATCCGTTTTGTTATAGGGCTTTATAAAGCCCGAGTTTTAGGTTTTATTTTTAGTTTTACTACTTGTTAAGGGTAAAGCAACTCTACGTCGCGCTCAGCCCATATTTCTGCGAGGTTTTTCTTTACGGTGTACTTCGATAAATCACCAGATTTAGATAAATCTAACAATTGTAGATTACTTTGCTTCATTGATGCAGGCACCGCGTCTGAGTTTAGGACCTCACGGTTTGCTTTTATCACATCTTCATTAATAAAGACGAAATCTGCTGCGGTTGCTACTGAGCTAATTGCAAGGCATACGGCGATAGCAAGAGGTTTATAGCTTGTCATTGAGGTTCCTTGTCGACACGGTCACTATGTAGTTATGTAATACAATTGAATGATATTTAGAAATCACAGGCTTATCTGTGAACTCGATCGAATTATTAAGTATTTTTGTATGATTTATTGCTGGGGTGTAAAAAAGTGTGCACTAGGTAGCATATACAGCATTTCCCATGTGCCGTTCGGCGGGTAATCAACCGTTACTTAGTGTAGGAGGGCAAGCAATAAATAACTAGCGCAAAGCGCTTTAGTGCTGGTGAAGCGTTAACTCCTCATAGTTAGGGTTTTATAGTGGGCTTGTGCTTTAGTTAAGCTTATTCGTATGCTGGCTATGAAACAGATGTGCTTTCGTATCGGAAGGCAAGTCTAGTTTGAAACCTAAGAGAATCCATGGTTGTTGTGACTCACTTGCTTGTTACTATCTTATCCAATCGCGGTCACGCCCACCCCTAGTGTTAAGCACACTACTGTTGATTGCGCAGGCAACTGCCAGTGGTGCTGGCATCAACTAGCCAAGATCACTTTTAAGCTCTAGCCCTTCTTTTGTATGACTAAATGTTTATATTCATGTGAGTTAAGGCGGATGAGTGCTGAGCAATTTTTCTCAACAAACCGGTATGTTAAGTGCTTCAACAACAGATCCCCCTCTTAAACCCAGTTA
The DNA here is from genome assembly GCF_023238625.1 of Agarivorans sp. TSD2052. NCBI lineage: Bacteria > Pseudomonadati > Pseudomonadota > Gammaproteobacteria > Alteromonadales > Alteromonadaceae > Agarivorans > Agarivorans sediminis. The sequence goes on along the minus strand of NZ_CP096670.1, from coordinate 2,388,060 downwards.
TTAAGCTTCCTGTAGACTTTTTTAACTTAGTTACTTGAAATCAAAATGGCTTACCCCCATATCGTTTATCAACTAAAGAAGTATGTTTAAAAGCAAGGAAATATAACGATGACTGATGCAGTTCATGCTGAGACTCATGGCTTTCAAACTGAAGTAAAGCAATTACTTCAATTGATGATCCACTCCCTTTATTCCAATAAAGAAATCTTTCTACGCGAATTGGTGTCTAACGCCGCCGATGCCGCCGACAAGCTTCGTTTTAAAGCTCTAGAAGATAACTCGTTGTTTGAAAACGATGGTGACTTACGGGTACGTGTAAGCTTCAACCAAGATGCTAAGACCATTACATTGTCGGATAACGGCATTGGTATGACACGCGATGAAGTGATCGAGCATTTAGGTACAATTGCTAAATCTGGTACCAAAGAATTTTTTGGTCAGCTAAGTGGCGATAACGCCAAAGACTCTCAACTGATTGGCCAGTTTGGTGTGGGTTTTTACTCAGCCTTTATTGTTGCTGATAAGGTGACCGTAGAAACTCGTGCAGCTGGGGCTGAAACAAGCCAAGGCGTACGTTGGGAAAGTGCAGGAGAAGGTGATTACACCGTTGCCGATATCACTAAAGAAAGCCGTGGTACCGACATTATTCTGCACCTTCGCGAAGACGAGCAAGAGTTTTTAGATAGCTGGAAAGTTCGCTCTATCATTACTAAGTACTCAGACCACATCTCTATTCCTGTGCAAATGTGGAAAGACGAAACCCCTGAGTCAGATGGCCCAGACGGCGAAAAAATAGCGGCGGTACCTGGTGAGTGGGAAGCAATAAACAAAGCCACTGCGTTATGGACTCGCACTAAAAATGACATCTCTAAAGATGAATACAACGAGTTTTATAAGCATATTTCACATGACTTTGCCGACCCGCTAAGCTGGGCGCATAACAAAGTTGAAGGTAAGCAAGATTACACCAGCTTGTTATACATTCCGAGTAAAGCGCCGTTTGATATGTGGAACCGCGAGCGTCAACACGGGCTTAAACTGTATGTACAACGTGTATTCATTATGGATGACGCTGATGAGTTTATGCCGGGTTACCTGCGTTTCGTGAAGGGTGTGTTAGATTCAAACGACCTTCCGTTAAACGTATCTCGTGAAATTCTTCAAGATACTAAAACCACCGCTAATTTACGCAGTGCGTGTACTAAACGTGTGCTTACTATGCTTGAGCGTATGGCGAAAAATGATGCTGAGAAGTATCAAAGCTTCTGGGCAGAATTTGGTCAAGTATTAAAAGAAGGTCCCGCCGAAGATTTTGCTAATAAAGATCAAATCGCTAAGTTGTTGCGTTTTGCTTCTACGCATAGTGATAGCAGCGAACAAAACGTTTCGTTTGCCGATTACATCGAACGCATGAAAGAAGGCCAAGATAAGATTTACTATGTTACTGCAGATGGCTACGCCGCTGCTGCTAACAGCCCGCACCTAGAAATCTTTAAGCGTAAAGGCATTGAAGTATTACTGATGCATGACCGTGTAGATGAGTGGTTAATTAGCCACCTATCAGAAGCTGAAGGTAAAACGTTGGTGTCGGTAACCAAAGGTGATTTAGACCTTGGTGACTTGGATGACGAAGAAACTAAAAAGCAAAAAGAGCAAGATGAAAGCGAATACGCAAGCTTTGTGACTCGCGTTAAAGACAGCGTTGGTGACAAGGTTAAAGATGTGCGCTTAACGTACCGCTTAACCGACACGCCTTCTTGTATTGTTGTTGATGATAACGACATGAGCACCCAAATGCAGAAGTTGATGCAAGCGGTGGGTCAAGATGTACCAGAGCAGAAGTATATCTTTGAGCTTAATCCCCAGCACGCTCTTGTTAAGCGCATTGCCGATGAGCAAGATGAAGAGAAGTTTGCTGAGTGGGTAAGTCTTCTGCTTGATCAAGCCACCCTGGCTGAACGCGGCAGTTTAGAAAACCCTTCTGATTTCATTAAGCGTGTAAACCAACTACTGGCATAAGCGTTTATTTGAGCTATAAAAGCAGCACTCAGTGCTGCTTTTTTTTTATTTAAGTAAATAATCAGAGAGTTAGTGCAAAGATAAAGCGATAGATCGTTGCTACAATAAAGCTACAAAATCAATTTATTTTGGGAAGAATGATGCGAATATGGTTTCTAGTATTGAGTTTGACATACAGCTGTTTCGCAGTCGCTACTACTAAGGTCACTTTGTGGAATGCGCATAACCCTTCAGCCTATCTTGACGCTGCGATTCAACAGTACGAACAATCCCACGATGTGCTTATTGAAAAAAATAACTTTTTATCTGAAAAGCTCCGTGAAGAAGTGTTAAATCAAGCGAGAACCAACACTCTACCAGACATTCTTTATGTACCGAGTGACTTTGTGGGAATGCACGATCTGATTTCTTTAACGCCAGTGCCTAAGGATTGGTTGTTGCCTACCACTGATGCTCGGGTATTAGGAGCAGGTTATACCGATGGGCATCAGTACGGTATACCGTTGTTTCAAGGAAATCATTTAGTACTTTATTACAACAAGTCACTGGTAAAGCAACCCGTGGATAACTGGTCGGAATTGCTGAAGCAACAGTCACAATTTACTGAAAAGGGTCTGCAAACTATCGTTTGGAACTATTCCGAAATGTATTGGTTTATCCCATTTCTTACGGCCTTTGATGGTTGGCCAATAGATAATGGTAAAGTGACTTTAGATACACCTCAAATGCGTAGCGCTTTGGCTTATTACAAACAACTAAAAGATCTGGGTTTGGTTGACCCTAACTGTGATCATGACTGTAGCGTGCAGCGATTTAAAGACGGTGAAGCTGCTTACATGATTAATGGTGATTGGATTTACAACGACCTTAAACAAAACCTCGGCGAGCAACTGGGTGTTAGCTTGTTACCTAACATAGAGGGAAAACCTATGTTACCGATGTTTTCTGGCTATGTGTTGAGCTTTCCTCGCTTGTCTACCAGTGATCATAATTACCAACATATAAAATCGTTTGCTCTTTATATGCAGAGTAACGCTGCACAAGATATTATTTATCGTGAAGGGGGGTTATTGCCCTCGAATGTCGATGTTTTACAACAACAAACCGCTGAGCAAACTGAAAACGATAAAAATATGTTAAAGCAAATGGAATCTACCAAAGCGATGCCAAGCGACAGAGAGATGACGATAGTATGGCTAGCTATACAACGAGGTTTTAATCGTTACCTTGAGCACCATTACTCTATTGATCAAGCGACTCAATTAATGCAAAAAATCGCGGATAAAGAAGTCGCGAAACTCGGAACAATGAAATGACCATCAGGCTTCGGTCTATTACATTCATTCTACTGATATTGGTAGCGATCGTACCGGTTACGGTATTGTCTATTACTCTGTATAAACAGATGTACAATTTTACCTACCAGTCTGTCGATAGTCGTTTGGCGGCTTCTGCTAGCCAAATAACCGCGGAGCTTTCACATAGTAATGAAGTATTAACCAATGGTTTGCGTTTATTAGCAGAACAAGACAGCGTTATTAAGAGTATTGATGAACTTTTATATTCTATCCAATTACCAGCCATACTCGGTAAGTTTGTTGCGGATACACCCTTAGTTGAATCACTCTATCTCGTGGATGCAGATGGTTTTGTTATTGAATCATCGGGCGGCAACATTTTAGCGTTAGAACAGTCAAACATCTTACATCAAGACCGTGCCTCTCCCTTTATCACCGAAAAGATAGGCACCAAAAGTAAAATTTACTTAATCGATAATTACTCCTTGGTGACACGCAGTGGCATGCATCATAGCCTCGTTCATGTAGTGCCTATTTATAGTGATAATGCCATGGATCATGTGAATATAATGGGGTATTTGATAGCCGTAGTGCCTGTGTACGCACTCACAGATGCAGTCAGCATAGAATTACAAGATCAAGAAAGCTTAGCGATTTATTTCAAAGGTCAGCAGTTAGAAGGTAACTTAATCGGTGATGACAATTATGATGTCTCTCACTCTAGCAGTCTAATTTTGTCGGGTAGGGCTTATCAAAACTCTGTTTGGCTAAGTATTAAAGTAGGGCAACGACTAGAAACGCTAGACGCTCAAGTTCGCGACTCAATGGCACCAGGCATGGCGAGTAGCTTGATTGTCATTATCGTTATTATTGCTGTGGTGATGCTATTTGCCCACTTGGTCTCAAAAGCATTTGGTCAACTATACGCGCTTATTAAAGATTTTGAAAAAGGTCGCCAATCAGAGTGGTTGGGTGAGAGCCACATTGCCATACAAGAGTTTGCAGATGTCGCCGCCTTACTCGCAGAAATGAAAAGTACCATAGGCGAACAGTTACATACGGTTAATAAGAAGAACAAAGAATTGGCCCGGATCGACAAGTTACGAGCAAGCTATTTAGAAGAAGTACAAAGCCTTAACAGTAAGCTAGAGTTTAAAGTAGAAGAGCGTACTAAAGATTTAGAGCAGTCTATGGATAAGCTCGGGCAAAGCCATTTTTTCTTTCAGCAGTTAATTCAATTTAGGCGTATTTTAGAATCTAGCGGCGGCAATCGAGAGATAGCAAAAGCGGCGATTCAAATATTAGCTGAATGTTATCCTAATGGCGGAACCATCATACATTTGCCTGCGTCACGCGGTCATCGAATGGTCAATGATTGTTTAGGGGTAGACGTTGAAAACTTTGAGTTGTTGCAAAGCCGAGTACTGGAAAAATCGCGGCGCAGTTGGGATCGGTTTAGTATCGAGTTTAAACAGCAATTAGTGAATGTATTTGGTATACGCTGTGGCAACGGCAGGATGGGTTGGCTGTTACTTAATGAAACCAAATTAACTGAAGACCAAAATAACCAAATATTGCTGTTTATTACCGAATTAAGCGCGTTTTTGGAAAATCGAACCTTAAATGAAGAACTCGATTTTGTCGCCCGCACCGATTCATTAACGGGGATTAAGAACCGTAAAGCGTTTGATGAATTACAGTTCTCTCTTGAAACGCAGTTAGATGCCGAGGTAGGGCTGTTTATTATTGATGTGAATGGCTTAAAGCAGATGAACGATCAAAAAGGCCATGAAAAAGGTGATCAACTGATTATCTCGGTAGCTAGGGTACTGGGAGAATGTTGCACAGGCATTACCGCTCACTTTTACCGTATTGGCGGGGACGAATTTGCTGCGGTACTTTCAGGCGAACAGTTGGCTTTAGCTGAGCAGTTAGAAGAGCGTTTAATGGCACGGCAAAACAACCGCGTTGGTATTGAGTTGGACAGCTTCGCAGGAGAGCCGTTAGTGAGCTTTTCGGTTGGTTACGCCTCTACCAACGATGTCGATTTTAGCGACCTTTATAAGCTGGCTGACCAAAACATGTATCACAACAAACAATCTTATTATTCAATACTTCGACAGACTGAACTTTAGTCTTGCTCCACTTGTAGTATTGGCTTCAGCAGTGTAAATTCACGTTTCGAATAAAAGCACTATAAAACTAGACCAAGGAACAGCATATTATGCGCATCATTCTTTTAGGCGCTCCTGGCGCGGGTAAAGGCACCCAAGCACAGTTTATTATGGAGCGTTACGGTATCCCTCAAATTTCTACCGGTGACATGTTACGAGCAGCAGTCAAAGCTGGCACTGCCCTAGGCATCAAAGCAAAAGAAGTAATGGACGCCGGACAACTAGTCTCTGATGAGCTTATTATTGGCTTAGTAAAAGAGCGTATCCTAGAAGACGACTGTGAGAAGGGTTTCTTGTTAGACGGTTTCCCTCGCACTATTCCTCAAGCTGATGCGATGAAAGACGCGGGTATCAAAATTGACGCGGTTTTAGAATTTGACGTCGCTGACGAAGAAATCGTAAAACGTATGAGTGGCCGTCGTGTTCACCCTGGTAGTGGCCGTGTATACCACATCGTATACAATCCACCGAAAGTGGAAGGTAAAGATGACGTAAGTGGTGAAGATCTTGTGATTCGTCCCGATGATGAAGAAAGCATTGTTCGTGACCGCTTAGCTATTTACCATAATCAAACTAAGCCTCTAGTGAGTTACTACGGTAAAGAAGCAGAACGAGGTAACAGTAAATACTTTAAACTAGATGGTACTCAATCTGTTGATGCTATCAGTAATCAATTAGTTGAATTGCTAGATTAATTGCTAATAATTCAGTAAAAAAAAGCGGCCTTTGCCGCTTTTTTTTATCCCCTAGATTACCGTACACTGTGCTTTCAACTTTGAAGGAATAATTGAATGCCGCAAAACGACAATGATTTAAAATGTGCAGTGGTTTTAGTTAATCTTGGCACCCCTGATCAAGCAACACCGAAAGCGGTAGCCAAATTTTTAGGCCGTTTCCTATCAGATAAGCGGGTGGTAAACCTCCCAAGAGTCTTATGGTTACCGCTTTTATATTGTTTGATATTGCCACTTCGTTCACGTCGTGTTGCTAAGTTATACCAGCAAATTTGGTTGAAAAATGGTTCTCCGCTGAAAGTAATTAGTGAGCAAATTCGCCATAAAGTTGCTAACAAGTTAAGCGGTAAGTACGAAGTGTATTTAGCAATGACGTATAGCTCACCGGATATTAAAGAAGTGATTGATCAACTGCTGGCTGCTGGCCACCAAAAAGTGTTATTGCTACCGCTGTATCCACAATATTCGGTATCAACCACTGCGCCAGTATTTGACGCCTATCATCGGGCCTTAAAGAACACTTATAATTTACCTGAGCTAAGAACCATTAAAGAATACTATGCCGAGCCAGCCTACATAGACGCTTTAGCTAATTCTATTAAACAACACTGGGACCTCACTGCCAGAGGGGAAGTATTGCTGTTCTCTTTTCATGGTATACCTGAACGTTATGCTCGAAATGGTGACCCTTACCCGCAACAATGTGAAGATACCGCGGCAAAAGTTGCAGCCGTTTTGGGATTAAAGCAAAACCAGTGGCGACTATGCTATCAGTCGCGGTTTGGAAAAGATCCTTGGATTCAGCCTTACACTGACCAACTGTTACGCCAACTAGCAGAGCAGGGAGTTAAAGCGGTGGACATAATATCACCGGCATTCTCGGCTGATTGTTTAGAAACCATTGAAGAAGTGTCTTGTGAGTTACGCGACGAATTTATCAATGCTGGCGGCGAGCAATATCACTACATCTCAGCACTGAACGATAGCGCGGATCAAATTGAGCTAATGTGTCAACTTATCGAAAAGCACACTAAGGGCTGGTAGCAATAAAAAGCATCAGCTTCAATAGCTGATGCTTTAGCCAATCACACATAGATAATGGTGTGTTATCTAAGCTACTTTCTAAATTTGCCTAATGCGTCTTCAAATTCATAAGGCGATAAAATGAGGCCTTCTTCTAGGTCATTAGGGAATACTGCAATGTATAAATCATCGCCAGTTAACCCTTCAGTCCATCGGCTTCGCCACTTGTTTAATGAAATAGCTTCTGCTTTACAATGTTCCCATTCTCCAGTGGCCCAAGCCTGAGCAAACTCGCGATTAGGCCAAATGGGCACACAGTCTTCATCGTCTGAATTAAGCATGACACAGCCATCGTCATCGATCAGAATCCATAGCTGATTTTGAGCTTTCACTTCTTTAAGCAAATACTGGTAGCGGCGTTCACTGTCGAACTGTTGGATGTTAGCTTGTTGAGATGGGTCGATAGAATCAGACATAGTGAGTCCTTTTAAAAAGCAGATAGGATTAGCATAATTGAAATGTGTTAGGCCGTCATAAAAATCCTCTCTAAAACTTTTAATTGCTCAAACCATCGACAAATGAACGATCGATTGATTATGCTTATGTGATCTTTGTCGTAATACGTGCGATGTTTAACCAAGTTGTGGCATAATGCGCGACCAAACTTTTAGTAAACAGTTTACGCGGCGATTTAAGCGGGCGTAACTTAACCAAGCGGAATTTATACATTGCTTACTTCTTCTAATATCACCATGCAATTTGGCGCTAAGCCATTATTTGAAAATGTCTCAGTAAAATTTGGCGAAGGTAATCGGTATGGCCTAATTGGGGCGAACGGTTGCGGTAAATCTACCTTTATGAAGATTTTAGGTGGTGATTTAGAGCCAAGTGCCGGCAATGTATCCAAAGATCCTAACGAGCGTATTGGTAAACTAAAACAAGACCAATTTGCCTTTGAAGATAAAGACGTTATCGACACGGTTATTATGGGTTATGAAGAGCTGTGGGCGGTAAAGTCTGAGCGCGATGCTATTTATGCAAACCCTGATATGACTGAAGAAGACGGCATTCGTGCTGCAGAACTTGAAGCAGAATTTGCCGAAATGGATGGTTACACCGCTGAAGCCCGCGCTGGTGAGTTATTGCTAGGGGTGGGTATTCCAATTGAGCAGCATTACGGCCCTATGAGCGAAGTTGCGCCAGGTTGGAAACTTAGGGTGTTACTGGCCCAAGTGTTATTTGGTGACCCAGATATTATGTTGCTTGATGAACCTACCAACAACTTGGATATTAATACTATTCGTTGGTTGGAAGGGGTGCTCAACGAGCGCAATTGCACCATGATTATCATTTCGCATGATCGACATTTCTTAAACAGTGTTTGTACCCATATGGCTGATTTAGACTATGGTGAGTTGCGAACTTTCCCTGGTTCATACGATGAGTATATGACGGCTGCTACCCAAGCTCGTGAGCAAATGTTGTCTGATAATGCCAAGAAAAAAGCCCAAATCGCAGAGCTTAAAACTTTTGTTAGTCGTTTTTCGGCTAATGCATCAAAATCTAAGCAAGCGACTTCTCGCGCTAAGCAAATTGATAAGATCCAGTTGGCCGAAGTTAAGCCATCTAGTCGCCAGAACCCCTATATTCGTTTTGAAGAAGAGAAAAAACTTCACCGCTTAGCCTTACAGATAGAAGGCTTAGAAAAGCGCTATGAAGAAACTCTATTTAAAGATTTAAATCTAATGGTCGAAGTGGGTGAGCGGGTAGCAATTATTGGACCTAACGGTATCGGAAAAACGACCTTACTAAAATGTTTAGTGGGTGATACTGAGTTTGGTGGTTCGATTAAATGGTCTGAAAATGCCCAACTTGGCTACTATGCTCAAGATCACTCCGCAGATTTCGAACAAGAAAAAACCTTGCTAGATTGGATGTGGCAATGGGGCAAAGAGGGGGATGATGAGCAAGTAATTCGCGGAACCTTAGGCCGCTTATTGTTTTCACAACAAGAAATCAACAAGTCGGTGAAAGTGATTTCTGGTGGTGAACAAGGCCGCATGCTATTTGGTAAAATGATTTTGCAAAAGCCAAACATCATGGTGATGGACGAACCCACTAACCACTTAGATATGGAATCTATCGAATCGCTAAACTTAGCCTTAGAAAATTTCCCGGGTACTTTGGTGTTTGTTAGCCACGACCGAGAGTTTGTTTCTAGTTTGGCGACGCGAGTTATTGAAATGACCCCTGAGGGTATCGTAGATTTCCACGGCACTTATGAAGAGTACTTACGAAGCCAAGGCTTAAGTGCTTAAGCTAGGTAAGTGTTAATAAAGCAGCCTAGGCTGCTTTTTTTGTGTCCAAGGTTTAGCATTAAACAAAAAGAATCCATAAATTAACTAACATGAGCAGCACAAGTCGCTGTGATTGGCAATTTGTTTAATGAAGCTTTAGAATTGCCACTTTATTGGCTAGTGCCACACTTTAAAAATACCAAGGAACTTTACATGACTATCGCAAAAGACGATGTTGCAATTATTGAATACACCGTAACCGCCAATGGCGAACAATTAGACACGTCTGAAGGCAAAGAGCCACTCGCAGTAATTGTTGGTTTAGGTCAACTGGTACCGGGTTTAGAGCAAGCCTTATTAGGTAAAAAAGTCGGTGATAAATTTGATGCGGACATTGCCGCTGAAGATGCCTACGGTGAGCGCAATGATAACTTGGTTCAAGCTGTGCCTAAATCTATGTTTGGTGATGTTGAAGTGGAAGTTGGTATGCAGTTCCGCGCGACGACTGACGAAGGCGAACAGTCTGTAATTATCATTGGTATGGAAGAAGACGAGGTGATTGTTGATGGCAATCACCCATTGTCTGGTATCGACTTGGCGTTCACTATTGAAGTGATCGAAACCCGTAAAGCCACCGAAGAAGAGTTAGCACACGGTCACGTGCATGCTGAGGGTGGTTGTGGTCACCACCACTAAGCACTAATAATACTTATAGTTGGTCTTCTACCGGTAGTAGGCCAACTATCCACGCTTGAAACTTCCGCCATAGGCTAGCCTTAGGTTCTGAGGTATAAACCGCTTCGGCTTGCTCTCGTCGCTTTTCTATCCACTGTAAATCTTGCTGTTGATCTAATTGCACCCGGTAACTTTTATAAGGTAAATCGGCATTTACCCCTTTAACGATGACCTTTGCTAAGTTGGGGCAGGTGAGTAATAGACCCATTTCTGTGTTGAGATTAATAGATCTAGGATCCCAGTTAAACGAGCCAATGAATATTTTTTCTTCATCTACCACAAACATTTTGCTGTGTAGGCTGGCGCGTGAAGCACCTTTACCGAAAAAGGCCAAACGTTGTTTTTGTTTTGCATCGGGCTTCACTTCGTATAGAAACACATTGCCGGCGACTAATTGTTTGCGGTATTTTTTATAGCCGGAGTGCACGGCTGCCACATCGGTTGCGGCTAAAGAGTTAGTCACGACACTCACATCAATCCCTTTATCTGCCAAGGCAATTAGCCCCTCTGTTCCGGCTTCACCGGGTACAAAGTAAGGCGAGCTAAGTAGGATTGATTGTTCTGCGGCCTCTAACACGCCAGCTAAATTAGTAGATACATCAAAGGGGTAATTGGAATCTTTGTTGGGATGGTCGACCAATACTCGGCCGTCACACCAGTAAATGAAGTCGCGGAAGCTTTGGTTTTCGAGTATTTGTTGATGTTTCAAGTGCGCCTTAACAAAAGACTTAACGCTGTGCTTGAACATCTGCTGCTCTAAGCGTCGAAATTGTGCTTGTACGTCAACGTCTTTGCTATTGAGCGCTTCAATTGGGTAAGCTCTAACATCATTCCAGTATAAGTCGAAAGCTTGGTTAACTTCGGCCACTAGTGGTCCAATAGCAATAGCGTCTAAATCGGTAAACTCTAGGTCATCTTGAGCGCTGAAGTACTCGTCACCAATATTTCTGCCTCCTACCACGGTGACTAAACCATCGATGGTTAGTGACTTATTGTGCATTCGACTATTTAGGCGATCAAAGTCGCCTAGCATATTGGTACCACGAAAATTGCGGTCGTAAAACGGGTTGAATATGCGGATTTCTATGCGGTCATCTAAGGCTAAGGCCTTAAGAACATCATCGTAGTTAGACGTATTGATATCATCTATCAGTAGTCTTACTCTTACTCCTCGGTCGGCCGCTTCCAGTAGGTAGGCGAGAAAAATTGCGCCAGTCATGTCTTCTTTGATCATGTAGTACTGTGCGTCAATCGTTAATTCGGCTTGTTTGATAAGCGCAATGCGTGCGGCAAATGCGCTAATACCGTCTGACAGAATAGTGATGGCGGTTTTCTCAGGCTGATATTGAGTAATTTGCCGAACTTTGCCGTTGTTAATAGATTCACTATCTGCTGTTAGCGTGTAGCTAGGATGTTTGAATTGGGCAATCAGCTCATCACTAGGGCGTTGAGCACAGGCTAATAACAGCTGACTGATAAAAAAAAGAAAAATGAGATGTCTCATAGGTACGAGCAAGTCCATTTGGTTAACGCAATATAAGCAACTAAATATTATAAGAAATTTTAGACTATTTCGTAAACCATAGCTACTAGATGGCGTTATACATGGGCTTGATTTGTTAACTAGCTGTTAATCCGTTTCCTACCTACTTAGATTACGTATATAATGTCGCGCTTACTTTTCTGAGAATAAAATATGCACACTGCTGAAACCTTGTTTAAACCGGATACTTGTGTAAATCGTCAACGCGCCGCTGCGCCATTTTTGCCGATGTCTCGTAAAGAGATGAAAGTATTAGGGTGGGACAGTTGTGACATTATTTTGGTCACCGGTGACGCTTATGTTGATCACCCTAGTTTTGGTATGGCGGTCATCGGCAGAATGCTCGAAGCCAAAGGCTTTAGAGTGGGTATTATTGCCCAGCCCGAGTGGACCAGTAAAGATGCCTTTATGACCTTGGGCAAACCTAATCTATTTTATGGTGTTACAGCCGGCAACATGGACTCGATGATCAATCGTTATACGGCTGATCGTAAACTTCGTCATGATGATGCTTATACACCCAACAATGAGGGCGGTAAACGCCCAGATAGAGCGGTTATTGTATATTCTCAACGTTGTAAAGAAGCTTACAAAGATGTGCCCGTTGTATTAGGTGGCATTGAAGCCAGTTTGCGCCGTATCGCTCATTATGATTATTGGTCGGATAAAGTGCGCCGCTCAGTATTGTTTGATGCCAAGGCAGAATTACTTATTTATGGCAATGCAGAGCGCCCTTTGGTTGAAGTGGCATATCGCTTAAGCCAAGGCGAAAACATTGCTGACTTATACGATGTTCGTGGCACCGCCATCATACGTAAAGAAGCGTTACCCGGATGGAGTGGCTTAGATTCAAGCCATTTAGACAAGCCCGGTAAAATCGACCCTATTCCTAGTCCCTACACTGAAGTTGAAGAAAGTTGTTCATCAAAAGAAGAACCGGCAGCAGATAAAGGTGCAGATCAAGCGAAGCCGATAGTGGTGCAAATGGAGAAGAAGCGCCCATGGGAAAATGTCTATATTAATTTACCAGCCTTCGAGCAAGTCAAAGTTAATCAAGTGTTATATGCACATGCCTCTAGAATTTTCCATCTAGAGACGAATCCCGGGTGTGCGCGTGCTTTAATGCAGCGCCATGGTGATCGCTATATCTGGCTTAATCCACCTGCCTTACCTTTGAGCACCGAAGATATGGACGGTGTATTTGGCTTGCCTTATCAGCGTATCCCGCATCCGAGCTATGGAAAGGCAAAGATTCCTGCTTATGACATGATTAAGTTTTCAATTAACATTATGCGTGGCTGTTATGGTGGCTGTACTTTTTGTTCGATTACTGAGCACGAAGGCCGAATTATTCAAAGCCGTTCGGAAGATTCCATCATCAATGAGATCGAAGAGATCAGAGACAATGTACCGGGCTTCACTGGGGTTATATCTGATTTAGGTGGGCCTACTGCCAACATGTACCGCTTGAACTGTAAGAGCCCAAAAGCTGAGGAAACATGCCGTCGCTTGTCTTGTGTTTACCCGAGCATTTGTCATCATATGGATACCGACCACCAGCCCACCATTGATCTTTATCGACGTGCGCGCAAAGTAGAGGGTATCAAAAAGATCTTGATTGCCTCTGGTGTACGCTACGACATTGCGATTGAAGATCCTCGTTATGTAAAAGAGTTAGCCTTGCACCACGTAGGTGGATACTTAAAGATTGCGCCAGAACATACTGAAGAAGGGCCTTTATCTAAGATGATGAAGCCGGGTATGGGCACTTACCATAAGTTTAAAGAGCTATTCGATAAATACTCTAAAGAAGCTGGTAAGAAACAGTACTTAATCCCTTACTTTATCTCTGCCCACCCCGGAACCAAAGATGAAGACATGGTGACGTTAGCTTTGTGGTTAAAGAAAAACAAATTTAGGCTTGATCAAGTACAAAACTTTTATCCTTCGCCATTGGCTAACGCAACCACAATGTACCATACAGAGCGAAATCCATTGCACAAGGTTAGCCATACTAGCGAGCGTGTATCGGTGGCGAAGAAGGGCAGGCAGCGTCGCTTGCATAAAGCTTTGTTGCGTTATCATGATGAAAAAAACTGGCCAATTATTCGTGAAGGTTTAGCAAATATGGGGCTTAGTAAGCTAATTGGTAGTGGCTTACAACACCTAGTGCCTGCAGAAAACCGTAAAGGGGCTAAACACAGTAATAGCCGAGGCTTTAAAGGCGCTAAAAATAGCAACTTTGCAGCTACCCGTTTTACCAGTAAACAATTCAAACAAAACCGCTCGTAGCAAGGTGTTTTACTCAGCTTGAACTAAGCACGCTACCTGTTTACCTCGCTAGACATTTAAGTCACTAGCGAGGTAATCAAATTGGCGATCTTATATTACCTGGTGGCGTAAAGCTGTTTTTTAATCGCTGCTGACAATCAAACGCTAAAGTGCGTAACCGTTTGTTTTTCTGATTACTTACTATCTAGTTATTAAACCGACATCACTGGCCTAATCGTGTTAGGGTGTAAAGCTTATCTTTTTTAAACACATCACAGGTAAGCCGCCTTATCTTGTCTGTCGACTTTGTGATTTTAATCCTTCCGATTTGAATTCATCTCATAACTCCGACCTATGGTCCTTTGTGGACTCCACTTATTGGATGATTGAAATGAAAATTGAAATAGTAACTGCGGTAAGCCCAGCTCTGAAAGAAACTGGGTTTGGTTCGGCATTGGCTTGTAACGATGTATTAGCGTCTTTAACTCTGCAAGGACATGTGGTGCGGCTTAGCGAGTGTGGTTCTTTAAAAGACTTAGATGCCGTCACTCATCGTGAACCAGACCTGGTTGTTTTAGCGGCAAAATATATGCCTATAGAAGGTGGTGATAAGCTTTGGTTTTCTGATTATTTCGCGCAACACAACATTACGTTCTCGGGGTCGACCAGAGAAACCCTAAACTACGATTCCGATAAGGTTCTGGCTAAATCACGCCTAAGCAGCTTAGGTATAAAAACAGCTCGCTACTTTACGGCAACACCCGGTGAGTTTTCAGACGAGGAAGAATTGCCGCTTTCATTTCCTTTGTTCCTTAAGCCCACCGATGCGGCCAATGGTAATGGTATCGATGACCAATCGTTTGTAGAAAACTTCAGTCAATTTCAAAGTAAAGTCTGTGCTTTGTATGCAGTGTATAAACAACCCATACTCGTAGAAGAGTTTTTAGCAGGTAAAGAGTTCACCGTAGCTGTGATTAACAGCACTGACGGAACCTTATCCATTTCTGCTATTGAATTAGAACCTCCATTGTCTAGCGGTAACTTAAGGATATTGGGCGCTGTTGTTAAAATCCAGGACACTGAAACGCTCAAAAAAGTTAATGCAGAGCAATTAGAGGAAGTTCAGCTATTAGCTGCTCATTGTTACCGTGCCCTAGGTGTTAGAGGGTATGGCCGTATTGACGTAAAAATGGACCTCAAAGGCGTCTGTTATTTTATGGAAGCGAACCTCGTCCCTGGGATGAAACGTGCTAGCAGCTATTTTCCCAAAGCCTGTGAGATAACTAACCAGCTGTCCTATGACGAGGTGATTAAATTAATGTTTAATGAATCCTTTATGCGTGTCTTGGCTAAACAATCGCTCGACACCATGTTTGAACCAGCACCTCTTAGCTGCGCTGTTTAGCCAGCTGATAATATTTCCCGCCCACATTAATAGAGAGTCGGCGAGTAAAACACCGACTTTCGACACGTCTAAACGTTTGCTCGCAAGCAAACGAAAATACATGGCCTATAGGCGAAATTGATCATTCGTTCATAAAGTCACACCTAATAAAGTATTACCAAGGATAAGACGACATGAATACATTAAAAGTAGGAGTCATTGGGACTTCAAGAAAGCCAGACGAACGCCGTTTTCCCATTCATCCAAGGCATTTACATCGCATTCCTGAGGCATTGCGTCAACAACTCGTCTTTGAAGAAGGTTATGGCGCGCCTTTTGGGGTGTCTGATGATGAGATTGCAGCCTTAACCGGCGGTATTGCCTCTCGCCATGAGTTATTGGCTGAGCTTGGAACGGTCATCATTGCTAAGCCGGTATTGGCCGATCTACAAGAGCTTCGTGAAGGTGGAACACTTTGGGGGTATGTACATTGCGTACAGCAACAAGACATCACTCAAGCCGCCTTAGACCGTAAACAAACCTTGATAGCTTTTGAAGACATGTTTATTTGGTCTCCTAATGGTCATGCCGGTCGCCATACTTTTTACAAAAATAATGAAATGGCGGGTTATTGCGCGGTATTACATTCATTGCAGCTTAAAGGCATTGATGGGCATTATGGTAATCAGCGTAAAACCATAATCTTTGGTTTTGGTGCGGTGAGCCGTGGCGCAATTTATGCTCTTAAAGCTCACGGATTCAGAGATATCACCATTTGTATTCAGCGCCCAGAAGATCAGGTGCGAGAAGAAGTATTAGACTGTCGATATGTAAGAATTAGAGCCGGTAGCGATGACGAAGCTCGTATGATGGTGGTCGAACACGATGGAACATCTAGACCGCTAACAGATCTAATTAGCGAAACAGATATCATTGTAAATGGTACCTTTCAAAATACCGAATGTCCTACCCATTTTGTCACCGAAGATGAAAGTCGCTGTTTGAAACCAAATAGCCTGATCATTGATGTGAGTTGCGACGAGGGAATGGGTTTCTTTTTTGCAAAACCTACTACCTTCAAACAGCCCATGTTTAAACATGAAACCATTGATTACTATGCTGTAGACCATACTCCGAGCTATCTTTGGGAAAGCGCCACGCGTTCGATTTCAGCAGCTCTTATTGTATATTTACCCGTTGTTTTAGCCGGTCGTGATAGTTGGTATGAGAATGAAACGATTCGCCAAGCTATCAATATTGATGGTGGCGTTATTCAAAATCAATCCATTTTGTTATTTCAACAACGTGAAGAAGATTACCCTCACTTGTATACTAATGCTGATAAATCCCTAGTATTAAATAACATCGCTTAATAGCAGCTTGTAGGCGTTTGTTCGAAAAGTATGTAGCTAAAGTAGGCCTTGGGTAACATCTCAAGGCTTAATTAACAACATAGTGCTAATAAGACGTCGAATCCTTTACTGTTCATCGCTCATACATAGTGGTCACGGTGTTGAGTCAAATTGAAATTAGATGTGTTTAGCTACTCGCAATGCTTTTGGTGTATTCATCAATAGCTTTGGTGAGTGATTTTTTGATTTCTAGGATAGGTTTTGAGTGCGGGCACCACAAAGCAATTGGGATAGATATCCCATTTCTCACTTTGGTACATTGTACTCTGACCAAATTTTTAGAAATGTAGCCAATAGTTTCACTCCGTTTTGGCAGCGCGGTCCAGCCCAAATTCATTTGTACCAATTTAATAGTCATTGCTAATTGGTCTACTTCGTCATAATTCGCTGACAGTACCACTAAGCTATTCATGTTTTCATCTAGTAAGGATTTGAGAACAAATTGACGAGTAGATTTTAAAGCAGCATATTGTTCGTCATCAGACATATTAAGCACTTCGCTGTCTTTACTGACGTAAGGGACAAAATCGATTCCACCAAGTAGGGTATAGCTTATATTACTCATCGCTTTTGCATTAGTCACATTTACAATAGCGAAATGGATGGTCTCTTGTTCGAATCCTGCTCTGATTTCTGCTTGTGATCTTACAATGAGGTTGACTCGCATACGTGGATAATCGACAGCCAGTTGTTGACGAATGAGTGCCAATACTGTGTGTGGTATAAAGCTGCTGTAAGCAATGGTAATAGAGTCGAGCTCTCCGAAAGACAAACTAAGAGCAACCTTGTCGAAGGTTTTTGCTTGTTCTAAAGCTTGTTTCGCATAATGGTAAAGCAATTTGGCATCTAGAGTCGGTTCAACCACTCTCGGCGTCCGTTGAAATAACTCTACCGCCAGCATGTCTTCTAAGTTGGCAACAACTTGCCCTACCGTGGTTCGATGCTTATCCAGTTTTATAGCTGCTTTGCTAAATGATCGTTCTTCATATACGGCCACAAAGGCTTGTAGCTGTTCTAGGCTAAAATTCACTGTCTAATTCCTTTTAGGTAAAAGCGCGTTAATCACATGCTGTGTTATACACCGCTTTCCTTAGTGATTGCGGCAAATACTTATCATCATACAAAGCTTGGCTTGGAAATATTAGGGTAATGCGGACGCAATGTCTCATTAAGCCAAAAATTAACCTACATCAAAGCTTGGCCACTTTTTGTTTTCAATCGCTAATTTTGCGAAGTAACCATAATTAATTAGTGGTCTTTCTATCTATATTAGTAATCTATAAATAAGTATTTATTAAATTAGATAAATCTATTTTAACTGTGTGTTTGTCGATATTTTGGTTGGTGCAATGACGTTGGGATGCGAGAAGTAAACATTACAGCGATTTATGATAGCCAAGAGTCACTTCGCCAGAGGGTATAAGGTATTACTGATAGATGAAAAAACAAATAGCATTGCTGGTGTTATTATTAGGGGGCGCTGAGCTTGGTTTCGCCTCAACGATAGAGTCACACACTAGTCCTAGAAAACCTGTCAGCTCAATTGCCAGTACCGCCGATCATTCAAGTTTTGAGGTGTTAAACCAAGAGTTTGACTATGCACCTGATGTTACCGAAGCCTGCTTAGAATGCCACACAGAAGCGGCCAAGCAAGTACATCAAACTTTCCATTGGACTTGGGCTAAAAAAGTGGATGGCATCGATGTTGGCAAAGCCAAAAATGGCTTTAATAACTATTGCGTATCGGCTAAAGGCAACGAGAGTTGTACCCAATGCCATGCAGGTTATGGTTGGCGAAATGAAGACTTTGACTTAGAAGCTGAAGAAAATGTCGATTGCCTAGTGTGTCATGATACTACCAGTACCTATAAGAAATCGGCGGCTTCATCTGGCCATCCATATTATGAAGATCAAGTCATCGGAGGTAAGCTCCAAAAAGCCGTAGACCTGCAATATGTTGCCACCCATGTTGGTCAGCCAGAACGTCAAAACTGCTTAGCTTGCCATGCAAATGGGGGCGGCGGTAATGGTGTAAAACATGGAGATACTGACTTATCGTTAATTGATCCAGAGTTTGAACTGGATGTTCATATGAGCCCAGAAAAACTAGATTTTTCCTGCCAAGATTGTCATACCGCCAGCGAGCACAAGATTTCCGGACGTTACAATGACCGCAAGGCCTTTGTTGACCACCAACTGAATATGGGGCGAAGTGACAGGCAAGGTAACAACGTCTCCTGTGAGTCATGCCATAGCGCTACTCCACACCAAGATAGGGATATCGATAAGCACACCACCAAAGTCGCTTGTGCTGCTTGTCATATTCCAGAAATGGCGCGAGGCCCTTATTTAACCAAGCTTTCCTGGGATTGGTCCACCGCTGGCCAAACTAGAGATGGGAAACCTTTTGTAGAAGATCAAATATTTGATGGGGTTGAGCAACATGCCTATATGAGTAAAAAGGGGACGTTTACCTGGGGGAAAAACGTGGTGCCTGAATACCATTGGTATAAAGGCGAGCTTAAACAGATGACCTTGTTAGATACCATTGATCCAAGCCAAGCGCCCATCGACATTAATCCACCTACAGGCAGTTATAAGGACCCCGATGCTCGAATCTGGCCGTTTAAGGTACATAAAGGCAAACAGCCTTATGATACCGAGTTCAACCGTATTTTGCCGATTAAGTTGTACGGTAGAGCGGGTACCGGAGCATTTTGGACGGAATTAGATTGGGATAAAGCGCTGGCCGCTGGGGCCAAGCTGAATCACCTTGAATTTAGTGGTCATTATAGTTTTATCGAAACTAACGGGTATTGGCCGATTAAACACATGGTAGCACCGGCAAATAAATCGCTGGCTTGTTCTGCATGTCATAGCAGAGATAGCCGCTTGAATGGGCTAACCGATTTTTACCTGGTGGGCCGCGACAGTAACCGTTTCGTTGAATATTTTGGCGCCTTGGCTATCTGGGGCGGATTAACCGGCGTTTTATTACATGCCTTGTTGCGAATATTTACCCTTCGCCGCCGTAAACCTAAGCAGCGTTAGCAGCGATCAGTACAGGACATAATTATGAGTAAAGCGGTGTTGATATTTAAACGTTTTGAGCGTTTTTGGCATTGGGCACAAGCGGCTTTGGTATTATTGCTGATGCTTACCGGGCTTGAACTGCATGGGATTATTGAGCTGTTTGGCTTTGGCCAAAGTTCCCATTTTCACCACTGGGGAGGCTTTATTTGGACAGCGTTGGTGATACTTATTTTTACTTGGGTATTTACCACTGGTGAATGGAAACAATTTATGCCTAATAAAAATGGCATAGATGGGGTGCTAAGGTTTTACCTATATGGAGTATTTGTAGGAGAGGCTCACCCTCATCATATGTCGGCCGAAGATAAGTTTAATCCTTTACAACGTTTGGCGTATTTAGGTTTGTTGTTTGTATTGATCCCATTACAAATAATCACTGGGCTTATTTTCTTCTTTTTTCCAGAGTTACGTGCTGCAGGGTACATTGAGCAAATCGGTACTATCGCGATTATTCATACTTTTTGTGCTTATACGCTTATCGCATTTCTGGTCGTGCATCTTTATCTCATTACTTTAGGCCGCAAGTTGTCTAGTCATATGCAAGCCATGTTAACCGGTAAAGAGTCAGCAGATGAATCAGACAATCACTAAATGAAAGTGTAAGAGGAAGTAAGCATGAACAAGCGATTTGTTATTAATAAACTCCTACTGGGTGGTTTTATCGCACTACTGTCTAGTGGGGTTTTAGCTGACTCAGCAAAGGGTCAAGAGTATTACCTAGAGTATTTGAAACCGTTATTTGGCTATAACGGTCAAGACTTTGCTGCTCAGCACTTAAAGGTAGAGTGGAAACGCTACTTTAAGAAAGATGCTAAGAAGTTTATAAAAATGTATACCAAGAAACACCCAGAAGCGAGTGAATTTCTGCAAAGTGAAAAATTTCTAGAGATAGCACCAGACCTAAAAGATTTTGCGATGAAATACGCTGCCGATAGTGGCGAGCTTGCGGCTTGTGACTAGCAGTGCCGTCAGTCAATAACCTTAACTAAACCATTTATTTTGGGTTTGCTCGTGTTTGAGTAACTTAGAAATCTGGAGGGATCCCATGTTGAATAGAATGATGATTATAGCGACATTACTGCTTACACCTATGTCGTTGATAGCAGCTGAAGTGGTTGGGAAAATCCAATCTATCTCGCAGAATGCGAAGGTGATTCAGTATTTAAATCCAAAAACCAAACAGGTTAAAGTCATTAAGTTTAACGATACCACTACCTTAATTGATGCCGAATCATTTAAGGATCTAACGGTGAATACTAAATTTAAAGCTTCGGTAGATGAAAATGACCTAGCGACTAGCATTAAACGTATTTTGGTTAAATTACCCGCTGAACAAATTATTGATACTGATGCGTTGGCCGACTTATTGGATGAAGGTCAATCGGTGTTTATTGGCGATGCACGACCGTTGGCTATATACCAACAAGGGCACATACCGAGTGCCATGCCAACGCCTTCAAATAAACTGGCAGATAATCTAGATTGGCTGCCTGAAAATAAAGATCAATTAGTGGTGTTCTATTGTGGAGGGGTAACGTGCCCCTTAAGTCCAAAGGCTTTAAACATTGCCCAAGCTAATGGTTACACTAATGTAAAAGCCTATGTTGAAGGTTTTCCC
Organism: Agarivorans sp. TSD2052; assembly: GCF_023238625.1. Taxonomy (NCBI): domain Bacteria; kingdom Pseudomonadati; phylum Pseudomonadota; class Gammaproteobacteria; order Alteromonadales; family Alteromonadaceae; genus Agarivorans; species Agarivorans sediminis. The sequence continues at coordinate 2,366,459 of NZ_CP096670.1, read as the reverse complement.
GCTTGGAAAGGCGAAGTGTATCCGGCGCACGTTAATGCTGATTGGTTAAGCCAAAATTTAGACAAGCACCATGTGATCCTAGACGTTCGCACAAAGCCCGCTAAATCTATACAGGGCGCAGTGAATTTACCGGCTGAACAATTAGCTGCTATGCACCAGCAAATGAATCAAGAGAAAGTAGCAATTAGTCAGCGTACAATTTTTGAATTAAGGGATAAAAAAGCCCCCATTATTGTGGTGGCTGATTCGGGCGACGCTGAGCAAGCCATTGAAGCCTATGAAATACTAAGTTTTTGGAAGTTTAAAAATGTGACTATCTTGCAGGGTGGGATAAACCAATGGCTAGCGGCTAACTTACCGAGTGCTGAAGTTGTTAGTCAATTAGTTTACGAGAAAAAGCTCGCCAAAGGCGCTATTACAGAAGCGGACTTTGTTAAAGCGGCTAAGCGAGGTACCGCTACCATTATCGATGTGCGTGACGGCGAAGAGCTTAGTCATGGCAGAGTAAAAGGGTCAATACATATTCCACTTGCTGAATTGGACCAACATTTAGCTAAGATCCCGAAAGAGGGCCTGGTGATTTTTCACTGCGCTGGTGGTTCTCGGGCGTCTTTGGCCTACACCTTGTTAACCAACAAGGGCTATACCAATGTTGGCTTTTTAAACGATAGCTTCGCTGATGTGGCACAAGCTAATGGCATCGAGCTATTGTAGCTTGGGTAGGCATCCGTTAATTTAATACCGCTCAAGATCTTGAGCGGTATTATGAGCGCATCGATAGTGGGGGATAACACCCCCGCTTTGCAACACGGTAATCACCCATTCAACAGCCAGTCGTGCTGTAGCAAAGCCGTGATTATAGCGTTCGTTCTCTAAATGATAGCCAATCGCTAAGGTTCGTTAACAGTGTTAACCGTCTATCTCTGCCATAAAGATCTTGGTGATTATGCAGGGCGGCGACTTTCATTGAAGTAGACGTAATGCCTACACGAGCCAATATTTGTATTACTGGCTTATCACACCCGCTGTGTGCATATTTAATTGGTGATGATTTCATCCTCTGCAGACGATTATAGAAAGAGTGTTTCTGCGATTAATCTTTGTGCAACTTAAATCAAGCACAGAGACCAAAGATATGAATACGTCAGCTTTTAGAAAACTTGTTATTGGAACGGCCTTACTTAGCGGATTTAGCTACGCAGAAGAACAAGCTCCAGACCATGACCCATCTGACTTAACCAGAGCCACCACATCGGCTTATGCAGCAATGAGCAACAACGGCGATTTTAAAGTGTCTGTTTCTGGTTCCTTTCAAGTTAACGAAAAGCAAGAAGCGATGCTAACTGTTGAAGGTACCATGGATAACCAAGGCCATTACAGTGACAGCCGTATTCAATATTTCCATGTTTTTTCAGTCGATAACAACATCGTGCCTAAAGTCGCCGCATCGATAGACATTATCGATAATTCTGCGTTTACCACCGCGGCATTGGGTGGCATTGCAAATTTCCAAACGGGCAGTGACAAGATAAACCTCTTTGCTCGCGCAGGCGTATTGGGTGGGGAGTATAAAAGTGATTTTACAAAAGTGATGGGTGAATCTGACAGTGTGACTTACGGTGCAACCGGCGACATATTTCTTATTATGAAACCAGGTAAAGACGGGACATATTTCATGATAAATCCAGAGTATACCTACATGGGCGGCAGTATAAATACCTCGGTGTTAAAAACGACATTATTGGCTTCTACTCCACTATCTCAAGATAAAACGCGTTGGGGGCAAATCAAAATCGAGAATACTTACGGTACCTCAGAATCTAACCATTATTCCCTAAAAACCGATGACACGGTGGTATGGGCTTTGTATAAGGCGTTCTTCTAAGTGATTAGAGAGCAGCGCTCATGTAGAAAAGATATAGCGAGAATCCAACAACATACAGTGACCACCTATAGGGTCGCTGATGCGGTCAGCGAGTCCAAATATGGAACGCTATGCCCTACCAATGACTCAGGGTTGCACGTTGCATTCAATGGTTGTGTTGTTGGCTCCCGCTTATTCTGCAGAGTGGTTTTGGTAGCGATTGCCAAGATTATTTGGATGTATTTTTATCTATTGGTAAGCTGATTAGCATTCTTGATTGGACGTTAATAGGCTATCGTTTTACTAAAGTACACACAGAATTTAACCATTAGGGTAAGCCTTCATCACTGTATATTTAAGGTCTGTGGTATCAAACTAAAACAACAAATTTTCTCTTTTTTACAAAGGCGCTAATCGATGATTAGCGCCTTTTTTGTTGCCTACCACCCACTAGGGGGACTTTTTTCATTTCAGCATTAGTTCCAATTGTTTGTTGTCTAGCGACTTCACCCGCTGATTTCTTTAATGGTTTTTCTGGGAGCGTCCTAGTAGGGCAATCGTTTAGCCGCCAGTTTTGACGCCTTTTGTTCGTGGTGATGATTCAGTGCTCTGCAGCGCATTAACCCAAATTCGAAAGCGCCAGTATATTAGCGAACGAGTTAAGGATGGTTGCAATGAGACAAGCCATTCGATTTATCAGACAACAATAATTGTAGAAAAATGAGGATTTACCATGAAAACAAAAAACTGCTTAACTCCACTTGCTTTAGCTATGGCTTTAATCGGTTCGGGCGCTTACGCACAGGACTATGATATTGCCATCCTTAACGGCCGAGTTATGGATCCAGAAACTGGTTTTAACCAAGTTGCCAATGTTGGCGTGAAAGACGGAAAAATTGCCGTCATTACCAGTGACGAGATTATAGGCAAAGAAGTGATCCAAGCGCAGGGCCATGTAGTCGCCCCCGGTTTCATCGATACTCACTCGCACAATTCACATATTCCGTTTGGACAAAAGCTGCATTTACGTGATGGCGTAACCACACCTCTTGAACTGGAAGTGGGCGTATATCCGGTTGATGCGTTTTACCAAAGCTTGGAAGGGCGCTCGTTGACTAACTTTGGGGCGACCGTGTCACCAGCGGGTATCCGAGAAAAAGTGGTCCACCCAGAGTACAATTCTACAACGGGCTCGATAGTACAAGATATCTTTCATGCAGAGTCGCACCAGCATTCTCATGTGACCATGGAAGTGCAAACCTTTGTACCCAATGCTGAACAAATAGACCAGATTAACCAAATGGTAGATGAAGGCATTAAACAAGGCGCTTTAGGTATTGGTGTGCCAGTGGGGTACATGAGTAAAGGTGCCACCTCAAAAGAGACAGTATCTTGGCAACAAATAGCCAGTAATTATGGCATGTCTACCTTCTTGCATGGCCGTTTTTCTAGCCAAATGCCTGATACAACCGGTGTACTGGGCTTCCAAGAAATGATTGCTAGTGTTGGAATTTATGGTGGTGGTTTGCTCATTCAGCATATTCACCAGCAAGCACTAAACAAAACGCCAGAAGCGTTAGACATGATTGCTGATGCTCGTAAAGCGGGCCTAAATGTATCGGCAGAAGTCTACCCGTATTATCAAGGTGCAACCATTGTGGGTGCAGACTATTTAGTCCCTGACAACTATGGGCCTAATATGGGCAGAACATACTCAGACATTATAGAAGTTGAAACCATGAAGCCGCTCACCAAGGAGCGTTACGAAGAGTTAATGAAAACCAACCCCGGAGCATCAGTTATCTTTGCGGGTATCTCTGAAGAAGGTTTGTTTGATGCAATGGCAAATCCAGCCACATTAATCGCCAGCGATGCGTTTCCTTTAACTGTAACTGCAACCGGTGATATGGCGATTGATATAGATACTGCCTATGAAGCGGTACAGGGTCATCCTCGTGCTGCTGGCACGCACGCCAAGGTATTACGATTGACCCGTGAAAAGAACATTATGCCGCTGATGACAGCAGTGTCAAAAATGAGCTACATGCCGGCTAAATACTTAGAAGAGAATGGTGTGAAAGCCATGAGTAACAAAGGGCGTGTGCAAGTCGGTAAAGACGCAGACATTACTATCTTTAACCCAGATACAGTACGTGATAACTCTACTATGGAGGCCGCTGGCTTGCCTTCAACGGGCATCCCATACGTATTGGTTAATGGTACTATCGTCGTAAAAGACTCTAAGGTATTGACCGATGTTCGTCCGGGCTTAGCGGTAAAATCTAACTAGGCATTACAACTTGCTAATGCGTATATGACACCTATAAATGCGGTAAAGATGTGAGGTCTTTACCGCGTTTTTAGATTGATGGGTCAATCAAGCCAATTGAAAGTCACCCGCTCAATCTCCCGATTAATTAACATGGCTACGATGTTTATTGGCTAACAGACGAAACAATCCTCCTACGGTACCTATAATCATCAAAGCCAAACTGATCATAACAATCGCTTGAGTGACCAGTTGTTGATTATCTGATAGTACTGGATTAAGCATTAACCATTTGCCCAACATTAGCAGCAATATACTCCAAATCAATGAACTCGCGGTACTGGCTAACACGGTTTTCCAGAAGCCAAGTTTAGAAATACCCATTAACATGGGGGTAAGTACTCTTACGAAAGGGATAAACCGCGATACGAACAGAGACAGGAAGCCGTATTTACTCAATAGGTATTTTGTTTTAGGCAGGGCCTTTTCAGGTAGAACGCGCTCAACGAATAAAAGTAGCGAGGTTTTCTGTAATAGTCGACCTTGCGAGTAGGCACAAATACACCCTAAAGACGATGAGAGACAAAGCGCTGCAATAGCGGGGTAAAAATCCAAGATCCCCATGCCAATTAACCCGCCAACAAACAATACTAGGCTGTCGCCTGGTAAAGGCAAGAAAACGAAGCTGGATTCCAAAAATAGCACCAGCGCCAACACGAGTAATAGCCAATTTAGTGAGTTTATGTGTAACAGTGTTTCATAATCGTGGTGCCATATAGCATACAAAATATCTAACATATTAAAATTTCACCCTATTAGAATGGAGGTTTACCTTGTGCCGAGGCACAAGGTTTCTGTGGGTCGAACAGGTTTATTCAAACATCAATATTAAGTAGGCAAAAAACAGAACTAAGTGGGTCGCCCCGTTTAAGGAGTTCGTTTTACCACTGCTAAAGCTTAAACTCGCCACCATTAATGTTGCACATAACAGCACCATTTCGGAGGGCCTGAGGCCTAAGTGTATAGGCTGGTTAATTAGCCCAGAGAGGAGTAATACTGCGGGCACTGTCAAGGCGATGGTGGCTAAAACCGAGCCAAAGAACAGATTCATTGCCCGCTGTAATTGATTGTTTAGCGCCGCCTTCGCAGCGCCAACGGCTTCAGGTGCTAAGACCAGTACCGCAACGACAAATCCACCAAGTGCTTGTGGAGCACCTAACAAGTTAATGGTGCTATCGATGGGGATAGCAAAACTCTTCGCTAAAAATATAACGACGATGAGGTATCCAATCAGCAGTAGTGCGTGATACAAATTGCTGCCAATTGGGCCATGGAACTCCTCTTCATCCTGATGATCTTCATCGATAAAAAAGTGGGTATGGCTTTTAGTTTGAATGAACAAAAACACGGCATACAGTGAAATTGACACTAACACGAGGGTAGCGGTCATTACCGCCGACATAGAGCCCGCGTCATCCACTCGAGTGAAGTTGGGTAAAATCAAACACAAAATCGCCAGTGGGATGATAGCGACCAAGTAAGACTTTAATCCTTCGATATTGTATTTTTGGGTATGATACTTAAGCCCGCCTAACAGCAGGGTTAAGCCCACTAGGCCATTTAGTACCGTCATAATAACCGCAAACATGGTATCTCTGGCCAATACTGGGTTGGCGTCTCCAGTCAACATGACTGACGAGATCATCACCACTTCAAGTATCACCACTGAAAGGGTCAGTATTAGCGTGCCATAGGGGTCACCAAGCTTTATTGCTAAAGCATCAGAGTGTCTCACTACCGCAAAAATTGACGCCATCACCACCACAAACAGCACCGCAATTAGCACAACACTAGGCACTGATGTGATACTACTGTGCAGTAACTCGTCACCCATTAACTTAAACAGTAAAACAGTCAGAATACCGACAACTAAAACATATTCTTGTTTGAGGAAGCGGCTCATAGGTAGGCCTCTTTAGTATCAATATCTTTAACTTGATAGTGCTCTGGTTTTAAACCAATCATTTGTGGCAAGGTCACCCCCAAAGACACTGAAGACCAAGTCCCACTGGCAATACCTAGACATAATGCGATGGCAAAACCTTCTAGCGCAGGGCCTCCTAGTAGCCACAAACTTGATACTGTGGCTAGTGTTGTGCCAGAGGTCACTAAAGTTCTCGACACGGTTGCTCTTAATGTGTCGTTAATAATGATATTTGTATCGCCTTTCGGATTGGCTCTTAACAGCTCGCGGGCCCGATCAGCAATGATGATAGAATCATTGAGCGAATAACCTAACACGGCTAATACTGCCGCTAAAATCGTCAGGTTAAACTCCATGCCTGTTAAGGAAAACAGGCCTATAACGATCACTACGTCATAGATCAATGCCGACAACGCGCCTAAAGCGAGGCGCCATTCAAATCTAAAGCTCAAATAGATCATGGTGAGTATAAAACAAGCAAACATGGCTAAGCTTCCTTGTTCGACCATATCTTGGCCAACTTGTGGGCCAACAACGCTACTATTTAGCACTTCTACCGACTCACTGATCGACCCCAAGGTGCTGGCGAGTGGCTCGCTAATTGCGTCGGGTTGGTTGTAACGAACCAGCCATCTGCCAGATTCAGCTGAGCTAATCACCTGCACATCTTGAGCTAGAGAACGATCAAGGTGCGACTTAAGCTCGTTAAGCTTCAGTGATTTATCTAGCCTGACTTCAGCGACCACACCGCCAGTAAAATCAAGCCCCCAGTTAAAGCTTTTTACACTAATTAGCGTTACCGCAAAGATGAATAGAAGGACTGACATACCAGACATCAGCAAGCGGATACGAGTAAGCAAATTATTAGAAATAGTCATTGTCTATAACCTTAGGTCACGGCGTTGATCACGCCCCCAAACCAAATTGATCAGTGCTCGAGAAGCAAAAATCCCAGTAAACATGCTGGTTAGCAAGCCTAAACCCAGTGTTAGAGCGAAGCCTTGTATGGGGCCATTGCCGATTGAGTAAAGGGCAACGGCAACAATCATGGTGGTTAAATTGGCATCGAAAATCGAACCAAAAGCACTTTGAAATCCTCGATCAATAGATTGCGCAAAAGTTCGACCTTCTTTCATTTTGTCTTTTATGCGTTCAAAAATTAGCACATTAGTATCTACTGCCATGCCAACAGTTAGCACCAGTCCAGCAATACCGGGTAGGGTAAGAACGGCACCGGGTAATAAGGCTATCAAGCCAAATAGACATACCATATTGGTTATCAAAGCAGCATTGGCCACCCAACCTAAGCGCCTGTACCACAGCGCAATAAAGCTGAGGGTTAGGCCTAAACCTAGGGCTAAGGCTCCAAAGCCATTTTTTACATTTTCAGCGCCGAGTGATGGGCCTATGGTTCTTTCTTCAATAATAGTGACCGGTGCAGTTAATGACCCAGCTCTTAGTAACAGAGCCAGTTCTTGAGCATCTTGCATGCTGCCAGCGCCAGTAATTCTAAAACGATTACCTAACTGAGATTGAATAGTGGCCACACTGATAACGGTACTGACTTTTTGACTATTCCCCTTTGCGTCTCTGCTGTATTCGCTGTATACCGTGGCCATCGGCTCGCCGATATTTGCACGAGAAAAGTTAGCCATCATTCTGCCGCCTACAGAATCAAGCGATATATTAACTTCGGAACCCCCCATTTCACCCATACCGGCTCGCGCATCAATGATATGTTCTCCACCGAGTACGGCTCTTCGAGCAATTGACAAACGGTTGCCATCACTGTCGAGCAATTGTTGGGTTTGCTGGCCCACATTTCTAGGCATCGCGTGGAAAGCCAGCGAGGCGGTGGCTCCTATCACATCTTTGGCCGCCGATGGATCTTGTACTCCTGGCAGTTCAATGCGAATTCGATTTTCGCCTTGGCGTTGCACGATAGCTTCAGTAATACCGAGCTCTTCGATTCGGCTACGCATAATCTGTAGGTTCTGCTGAACCGTTAAATTTCTGAGGGTGGCTTTCTCTTCTTCCGCTAATTGTAGGGTGACGGTTTTACCAGAAGCGCTTAACTGCCAATGGGGAAAGTTCTCACGAATGTGTTGGCGAACATGTGCAACATCACCGCTAGATGGCAGGGTGATTCGTGCGATTTCATCTTGCTGACGACCACGACTTCGCGGGATTTCTTGCCTAATTTCGTCAATAAGCATTTGAGCGTGAGCTTGATAGACAGGCTTCATATCAACCTCTAGAAGAAACTGTACGCCACCTCTTAAATCTAGACCCAACGATATCGGTGAGAAACCAGCATTCAACAGCCAATTTGGTGCCGCCGGCTCAATGGCCAGCGCCACAGTAATATCGTCTCCTAGCTTATTAGCCAATAGTTGTTGAGCCTTCGCCTGTTGAGCGGGTTGGTCCAATACCACTACCGTTCTATCGCCTTGCTGATAGATGTCTAGAAAATCAATATCGCTATCATTGAAATAGCGCGCAAGGTTGGCCACGTCGGTTGTTTGATTTCTGCTAGTAATATGCAGTGCTGCATTGTCACCATACCAAGAGGGTAGAGCACTCAAAGTCATAACCACTACGCTAAATATAAGCACAGCATATTTCCATTTAGCATAGTGATTTATTGGGGAACTGGTTTTTTTCACGGGGTAATTCTCTTTTAGAAAAAATAAAGTACGCAAGCTCTGTCAAAAATGTCATTCAACATAAACAACAGCTTATAGATGTATTTGCGTTATTTTTATTGCCCAAATTGATTGGGCGAAGAGAGTTAACTTAGGTGTGAATTATTGTGGGTATAAAGCGTGTTTGCTTCTTTCCATCCGGAAATTCTTGAGCGTGTAGTACTAACGTTAGCAGTCCAATGAAACTGGGTTTTTTGAATCGGACTAGCAAGTTGAGCAAGCTCAAATAGAAGGGGGGGCAATAGAGCGAATAATAAAAAGTAGTCGGGACTTACGCCATAGGCAGCACAATGGTCACTAGACTCAACACGCCTTAAGGAATTTAGAAAATAGGACGAAAAAGCTTTTAATTGTGAATGTTCGTCTTCACTGTCTAAGTAGCCATTCTCATGTTCAATACTATTAAAGGACTTTTGACTGACCAATGAATCTAAAGCTTCAATTTGAAAGGTAGAGAGAACCGAGTTATCCGAAGGCGCAGATGTAGCCACTTGAGCTGTCACAATGTGAGAGCATAGTGTTATAAGGCTAACTAAGAAAAACTTACGCCAAAAATATTTCAACGAAACACCTATCAAATAGAAGGCCAATATTTTACTAAAAACTGGCTTTTCAAGCAATGGTAAAATCTGTTTTTCGGACTAATAAGTGGGGTTTTATCCTATTCTTCTAATGTTTGCCTAGCCTGTTTAACCAGCCTCTGTTTACATGGTGGGGTTTTATAACTGGCGGTGCGCTTGATCAATTAGTGAGTATTTTTTGTCAATAGATACCTGGTAATGTTCTTTAACCATTTCTTAAGTGTGATCATCGCCAAAAAGTAAAAGAAGGTTGCTTTATAGCTTCCTTCTGCGTGAAAACGGCTAGTTAAAAATTATTGCTTTAACTCGTAAGGGTAAACAACCTTCCAATCATTTTTCATATCTACTACAGGCCAACTGTTTTGCTTAGCATCAATGAGGCCTTGATCTAGTTGGCCAATAGGTGAATCGCGGTCATAAGCCCATTCACGTGTGGCATCAGTATGATGAATATACACACTCATACTTGGCGTAGAATCTGAAGTTGTCCAATGTAACATAGCAAGATCACCGTCAGAGTTACCAAATGCCATAATTGGCTTACGACCAATGTGGTGGTTAATCGCAACCGGCTTCATATTTTTGTCGTTAACAAACTGTAACTCGGCTTTTTTTATCAGTACCGCCTTTCCGTCATGCATTTGATACTCGGTTTTAAAGCTGCTGCCAATGACTTGCTCTGGAGGTATACCGTAAACTTTTTCGGCCCATGGACGAACAAACTCTATGCCTCCACCAGAAACAATATAGGGTTTAAAGTCGTTGGCTTTTAGATAGTTGATCATCTCAATCATGGGTTGATAAACCAGCTCGGTAAATAGCTTATCCTTTGTTGGGTGTTTAGCCGTACTTACCCACGTTTCGACCATTTGGTGGTATTCGCTGACAGTCATTCCGGTAAACGTGTGTGAGGCTAGATATAGTAGTGCTTCATCTCCTGCTGCTAGTAATGGCTTGATGTCTCCTTTAAGCGCTGCTGCATAGGGTTCTTGTTCGGCCAGTTTAGGGTCCTTTATCGCCAGTTTTTGTAGCCTGTCTAAGGCGAAATACAACTGGAAATACATTGGCTGTTCACTCCATAGGGTACCGTCGTTATCTAGGGTTACTATGCGCTCGGCCACTGGCACGTAATGAGGTGAATTTTTATCGGTCACTTGGTTAACGAAAGAAATAATACTTTGTTTAGTGTCACCGTTATTCCAAGAAGGCAAAGGGTCATTGTCGGCATAGGCCTTGAAAGCGCCCAAAATACTTATAGAAATAATAATTAATTTGATTCTACTTAACATATATTCACCCAAAAGAGCTTATGAAAAAGCCACTGTTAAAGTGGCTCTAGTAAGGTTTAGTTGGCAACGTTACCGCGCTTACTTGCCAGCGGCTTGCTCAAGTTGATTCAGTTTATTTTTCAGCATGAATACATCTTGATTAAAATTGCCTAGGTTTAGTACTTGGCTTGGTTGGAAGGGGTATTGATTAACTGATTCAATAAATGGTTGCACCTGACTAGCTACAGGTACGAATAACCACATATTATCAGCCATCCAACGTAGGTATAAACCTGACTCGTGAGGGGCTTTTTCAAATGGGTCAGCACGGAGGTGAACAATTTGTGGCCAGTTAGGTTGAAAACGAACAGCATCGGAGATGTTACCTTCCATTACTGCGAATGAAACCTTAAAATCATTCCAACGAACTGCATTTAACTCAGCGTTTGCAGAGAAATAAAACATAGAGTCGCGCGGGCCTTTTTCGGTTTTTCCTTCAAAGTAAGGCATAAAGTTGTAGCCATCTAAGTGAACTCGCCAATTCTTTCCGTTGTAACGAGCACCGTCTTCAGATTTAAGCTTTTCTACCACTTGGTCATCGCCAGCAGCGGCTAATAGCGTTGGGATCCAGTCTTTATGTGACATGATATCGTTAATTTTTGCGCCGGGCTCGATAACTCCAGGCCAGCGTACTAGTTGTGGAACGCGCATCCCACCTTCGTAGGTTGTGCCTTTTTCACCATGAAAAAAGCTTGCGCCGCCATCAGGCCATGACGCTGTTTCAGCGCCATTGTCCGTTGAGTAAATAACGATGGTATTGTCGGCAATTCCTAGATCATCGAGTTTGTCTAGAAGAATACCCACATGATCATCGTGTTCTAGCATACCGTCGGCATAAATCGATATGCCTGAAGCGCCTTGATATTTCTCTTGCAGGCGTGTCCATACATGCATACGCGTGGTGTTATGCCAGATGAAAAACGGCTTATCCGCTTTAACGGCCTTTTCCATAAAGGCTAAAGACTCCTCTAAAAATTCTTCATCGGCTGTTTCCATACGCTTACGCGTCATTGGACCGGTGTCTTCAATTTTGCCGTCGGCACTTGACTTAATGACGCCCCGAGGGCCGAAGTTTTTGCGAAACTCCGGGTCTTTAGGGTAGTAGTAAGTTTCAGGCTCTTCTTCGGCATTAAGGTGATAAAGGTTACCGAAGAATTCATCAAATCCATGATTTGTTGGGAGATGTTTATCTTGGTCGCCCATGTGGTTTTTACCAAACTGGGCGGTCATGTAGCCACGTTCTTTTAACAAGTCGGCAATTGTCGGAGCCCAGTCAGGAATGCCGTGGTCTGAGCCGGGCATTCCAATAGTTAACAAACCGGTACGAAACGGTTCTTGCCCGGTGAGAAATGCGGCGCGTCCCGCCGTACAGGACTGTTGTCCATAATGGTCAGTAAACAGAGCGCCTTCGCTGGCAATACGGTCAATATTGGGTGTCTGGTAACCCATCATACCGTTGTTGTAAGCGCTGATGTTAAAGATGCCAATGTCGTCACCCCAGATCGCAAGAATGTTGGGTTGAGAGGCAGCAACTGCAGCGCCGGAAGTAGCGATTAAGCCAACACCCACTGCGACTTTGTTTATATGGGTAGTCATAAGGACTCCATCTGTAATTTATTATTGGGAATAGAAACGTTAAAGATCGGTAACGTTTGTCAGCGATTAAAGTAATCCCAATACCAATAGCTGTCGCTTTATAGTGACTATAACCAAATGTTATGAGGCCTTCAGTTAAGATCGTTATAACAACATTGGTGGGTAAACTATGAACCAGACACAGAGTCAAATTAATCAACTAATTTCAGCGATAGAACAAGAGGTTGTTGGACAAACCCACGTAGTACGAGCTTTAGTCATCGGCTTATTAACTAACGGGCATGTTTTGCTTGAAGGGGTTCCTGGTACCGCTAAAACGCGATCTGTTAAGGCATTAGCTAATAGCTTAAATAGCCACTTTGGGCGTATTCAGTTTACCCCTGACTTGTTGCCATCTGATGTGACGGGTACCGAAACGTATCAAGAGCTAGAGGGTAAGCCACAGCTTAAATTTCAAGCCGGTCCTATCTTCAATAACATTGTTCTGGCCGATGAAATAAATCGTGCTCCGCCTAAAGTACAGGCAGCGTTGTTAGAAGCGATGGCCGAATCAACAGTAACTGTTAGTGACCAAACACATCGCTTACCTGAACTTTTTATGGTGTTGGCTACCCAAAACCCGGTTGAGCAAGAGGGTACTTACCCATTACCCGAGGCTCAAATGGATCGTTTTATCATGAAGATAAATGTTGATTACCCAGAAGATGACGCTGAATTAGCGATTATCCGTTTAGTAAGAGGTGAGGAAACAAATGCCCCAAGATCTAATGTTGATGGTGCCGTTGTAACAAGCATTGAGCCAGAAGCGATTTTTGCGGCAAGGCGCGAATTAAGCAATATTGATGTTTCTGAACTCGTTGAGAAATACATAGTTGCCTTGGTGATGGCTACCCGTAAACCCGCTCGGTATCCGGCCACACAATTAGCACAATGGATAGACGTAGGCGCTAGTCCTCGGGCATCGATAGCACTGGATAAATGTGCGCGTGCCTATGCTTGGCTCGAAGGGCGTGATTATGTGCTACCAGATGATGTGCGAGCGATAGCTACTCAGGTGTTAGGCCATCGCTTTTGTCTATCCTACGATGCATTGGCCGACGGGATTGATCATCAAACGGTGGTAAATACCTTGCTTGATCATGTAGTAATAGGCTAAAGGTGACCAAGCCATGGTGAAGCCCCGCGCTAACAATATATCTAACAGCACAGACTCAAGGATCCACTGTGATTATGCGCAACTTGTGCGCTTGCAGTCTCAGGCTCAGTCATTGAGCCTATTGCCAAGGCTTAAGGCTGGCAGTGTATTGTCTGGACGGCACCAGTCTAGGTTTAGGGGCCGAGGGCTCAATTTTGATGAGTTGAGGCACTATCAACTCGGTGATGATATTCGTCATCTAGATTGGAAAGTAACCTTACGAACCGGTAAGCCACATATTCGTAATTACACTGAAGAGAAAGACCGCAACGTTTTAATTTGGGTTGATCAAAGAAGCAGTATGTTTTTCTCTTCTATTCAAGTAATGAAATCGGTGGTTGCTGCAGAAGTGGCTGCGTTGTGCGCATGGCGAGTACTAAAGGACAATGACAGAGTAGGCTTTGTCATTTCTGACAAGGACAAAATTAAGTGGAGTAAAGCTAAACGTTCACAGCATGACCTGTTAGCCCAATTAAAAGCAATTGCAGCCGCCAATCAACAGCTATCGGTAAGCTCTGTAGACTCACCCGAGTCCCACTTTAACGGAATAGTTCATTTGCTTACTCGTTTGAAACTTAGGTCTACTACCTTGATTTTAATTAGCGATTGGGCTGATGCATCAGTGTCACAACTGTCGCAGTTAATCCCATTGCGGCAACACAATGACGTGTTAGCGATCTCTATAACCGATCCCCTAGAACTAAAACTGCCTAATGCGGTTTCAAAACAAAGCTGGGTGATGGGTAATGGCAGCCACCAACTCGCTATTGATAGCCAATCTAGCGTGGACAAAATTAACCAGCAGCTGCGCTTAAGGGCAGATAGTACTCGTCAACAATTGGCAAAGTTGATGCTGAACAACAACATTCCACTGGTAGCGCTGAATACCTCTGGCGACCATATCTTACAATTCAAGAAGATGGTAGGTGGGCGATGATCACAGAGCATAACGCACCCAGTACCTATATATTGCGAGACTTAATTGACGTCGCGATCCCAGAGTCCGTTAGTGGGTTACCGCAAACTATGGCGTGGAAAGTCGTCGCGCTATTACTGATGGTTATCGCTGTTTGTGCAGTGAGTAAATGGGTGATGTTTTGGTGGTGTAACCGTTATCGGAAACAGGCGATAAAAGCGCTGCATAGCATCGACATCAATCAACAGCAGTTTGGCTATCATTTGTTTACCATAACAAAAGCGGCGTTAAGCCATTTAGATAGGCGCGCAGGCAGCCATTTTGGCGAACAATTTCTGTTATCGTTAGAGCGCTATTCATCCCCTATGACAGCAAACTTTACTGGTGAATTGGGTCAGTTATGGATGCTCTCAATTGTTAACGCCAAAGTTAGCCTGACTAATCAACAAAAGCAGTTGTTACTCAAGCAGTTGGTATTGTGGCTACGCCACCATAGTGGACCAGCCCATGATTGAGAGTAGCCTTGAATTTGCTTACCCATTTTGGTTTTTAGCCTTACCGCTTCCGCTGGTGGTTTATTGGTTTAGTCCTGCCTATCGCACCAAACAGCAAGCGACAAAGGTGTCGTTTTTCGAGCTGATTAGTCAAGCTATCGGAGAAAAACCCCAGCAAGGCGCACAACAACTAAAAGCCAATGCTTGGCAAAAAAGCATTCTTATTTTGTCTTGGTTATGTTTGGTTAGCGCGATGGCAAAACCAACGGTATTAGGTGAACCATTGGTTAGGGAAAGCTATGGTCGTGATGTGATGGTGGTGATTGATTTGTCGGCGTCAATGGCTGAACAGGATTTTGTTTCTAGCGACGGAGAAAAACTAGACCGTTTAACGGCTGTTAAGCATGTCCTAAAAGAATTTGTACAGTCTAGGGAAGGCGATCGCCTTGGCATGATTTTATTTGGCGATGCGGCATTTGTACAAACCCCGTTTACTTCTGATCTAGATGTTTGGTTGGCTTTACTCGACCAAACTGAAGTCGCAATGGCTGGCCCCAGTACTCATTTAGGCGACGCCATAGGGCTAGCTATAAAGGTGTTTGAACATCAAGATTATAGTCTTAACCAGGATGAGCTACCTAGAGAGAAAGTGGCGATAGTGTTAACCGATGGCAATGATACCGGTAGCTTTGTTGAGCCCATTGATGCCGCGAAAGTTGCCGCTGTTAAAGGGCTAAGGATCCATATGATTGCCATGGGAGATCCGCTTACTGTGGGTGAGCAAGCCCTCGATATGGAGACCATTGTTCGAGTAGCCAGTGAAACCGGCGGTGAAGCCTTTGAAGCGATAAATCGAAAAGCCTTAAGCGAGGCTTATTCGCGAATTTCTGAGTTAGAACCTTCTCTCTACGAAACAACGACTTTTCGTACTCAACAAACGGTATACCAATACTTAGTGATGTTTGCCGTTTGCATAAATATGACGGTATTTGGCTTGTTGACTATGGCAAGGCTGATCAGGCAAAAAGTAACTAATATTCGCCAGTCGAGCTTACAAGGAAAAACTGATGTTTGATTTTTCTATATTGTCGCAAGCACTGTCACAATTTCATTTCTTACGACCTCATTGGTTGTTTGCGCTGCTTCCTATGGCAGTCGTGTTTTTTGTGCAATGGAGAATGGCCACCAAGCACCAAAGTAACACCTTTTTGCCTGAGCATTTAAAAAAAGCGTTAACCATAAATCAACGCGGCTGGAAAAACCTACTACCGCTTAAGGTATTGGCCATTGGTTTTAGTGTACTTATCATCATTTGTGCGGGCCCAACTTGGCAACGCTTGGTTTCACCTTTCAGTGAAGATAAGGCAAGCCTGTTGGTGGTGTTGGATGTGAGTGAAAGTATGCTGCAACAAGATATTGCGCCAAACCGCTTAGAGCGCGCAAAACACAAAATTCAAGACTTAATGGAATTACGCCAAGGCGGCAGAAGCGGGCTGATAGTGTATGCCGGTTCGGCGCATTGGGCGATGCCAGCGACCCAAGATAAGCAGGTGTTTGCGCCATTTTTATCGGCTATCAGCCTCGACATTATGCCAGTAAGGGGCAAATCTGCCGAGCAAGCTTTGTCGCTTATCGATGAGCAGTTCAAGGGCCAGCAGGGTAACACGGTACTATTGATGACCGATGGCGCGACACCGAAAACAATTGACCATTATCAACGCTATTTTAAGGATAGCCCCAACCAATTGTTGGTACTCGCGGTGGGTAACCGAGACATCATCAGCCAAAGCCCCTTAGATATTAGTTCTTTAACAAAGTTAGCCCAACTGTCAAAGGGGCGCTTAATTGAAGCAAGCATCGATGACACTGATGTGCGGCAATTAAACCGTTTAATCAACAGTCATATGACCTTAAATGGTGAATCAGCCATGCCCTGGAAAGACATGGGATACTACTTACTGTTTCCTGTAGCCTTGTTATTGTTACTGTGGTTTCGTAAAGGCTGGTTGGTCCAATGGTGTTTTGTCGCGCTTGTTTTGATCCCCGGTGCGTTTCCCCTAAGTGCCATGGCTAATGATGTGAATTTTACACGTGATGATAACAACCAAGCTTTGGTTCAAGACATATCTCCTGCACCGTTAGGCGAAACCATCACTTTAAGCAGCAAAGTGACTCAGTGGTGGCTAAATTTATGGCTCACGCCAAATCAACAGGGACAGCGGCTACTTAATCGACAGCAGTATTTACCTGCCGCCAAACACTATTCTGATCCTTTGCGTAAGGGCGTTGCTTACTATTACGCCGCAGAGTATAGCTTGGCACACAGTGAGTTTCTTAAATTGGACAGTGACTTAGGCTACTTTTACGCCGCTAGCTCATTGGCTCGTCAACGTGAATATATAGCAGCAAGGCACTTACTGACAATGCTGCTTGAGTCATCGAGTCTTAGTCATGACTTGAGCGAACAAGTGCGTCACAATCTAAATGTTATTAATGGAATAGTTGAAGAAATTAACCGTTTAAGCAAAAGCCAAACAGGAACGACCGAAAGTATGGAGGAATCCTTTGAACTGGATGACAACCCGCAAACGGCTGATGGCGCCGAAGAGACAACAATCGCTGAGTTGATGGTTAAAGAAACATTGAATGCAAATGAAATTTTGGGTAGCGAAGAACTCGCAAACAAATGGCTGAAACGTGTAGAAAGTGATCCCAAATTGTTCTTACATGCAAAATTCCACATTCAATACCGTGATCAAAATAAGGATGGAGATACCAATGGTCTATAAGCGGCAATTACGGTGTCTTATTAGTGTATTTCTTATCCTAGCGTCTTTTTTTGGGGGGAGTGTCTCTATTGCGAAGGACGCAGGGGATAGCGCGAGTAAGCAAGTAGTGTTGCAAGCGTGGCTGGGGGATCAAGAGGCAAATAATCAAGTCTTTGCGGTTAATCAACAAGTCGTGCTTACTATTGATGTGGCTACGCCACGTTGGTTTACTAGAGGGACCAAAATTAGCGATATTGAAATAGCCAATACGATTGTTAAACAAAGAAATCCTATGGCGACCAATTATACCGAGCGTATCGATGGCCAAACATGGTCTCGGCAACGCTGGGAGGTCACGCTCTATCCTCAAGTGTCAGGAAGCTACAAGATTGATCCGGTGGCTATTCAGGTTCAATACTCTATGCCTGACAATAAATCAAAGTCAGCAACTTTGTATACTAAACCGTTATTTTTTAATGTGAAAATGCCAAGTGGTTTGATTACAGATGATCACACATGGCTCTCGGCAAGCGCAGTGAACTTGAGCCAAGATTGGGATATGTCGAGCAATACTCTTAAAGTCGGGGATGTAATAACTCGAACCATCGCCGTTGATGCGGTGGATACACTGTCGATTTTAATACCAGAGTTACTGCCAACCACTGCGAATAAAGCCTATCAAACCTATACCTCACCGATACGTTTACATGACTCTCATGAGCGTGGCCATTACCAATCGTCGAGAGTAGAGCAACATACATATGTTCTTCAGCAGGGGGGCGAGCTTGATTTCCCATCTTACACCGTGTTGTGGTGGAACAGTGATGCTCAACAGCTAGAAACCATTATTATCGAAGGGCATAGCGTTACAGTTGGCCACACCATTAAGTCTTTTCTATTGAGTTATTGGCTAGAATTAACGGTTTTTCTGGTGGTTGTAGGGATTTCCATTCTGGTTTCTTTTTACTTACAACGATACTTTCAACGTCATGGGTATCCGGAGAGCGTAAGGCTAGCGTTAGCGTTGAGACAAAAACGTTGGTCACTGGCAAGATTGGTTATCTATAGACAGTTGCGTAGACAAAAAGGTGTTGTTGAGTTATCCCGCTTTAACCAAGAACGCAACTGGGTAACACAGAGTGAACAGATTCAAAAAGGCAGTAACAGCAGAACCTTACATTGGCTGGTTTGGCGTGGTGTTAGCCAGACTATCAGCAGTAAAACACTGCGATTACCCCGCGCACTGAAATGGCTTAAAG